>CAYQMO010000014.1:0-29749 GCA_964418315.1 uncultured Geobacter sp.
AACAGCGGTTTTTTTTTCATATTCAGTCGGGCCAGATGGAAGAGTATTTGCGTTTGAACCTCTACCAAGTCAAGTTGAGGTAGTAAAATTTAATATTGACCAAAACTTTTTGGGAGATCGTATAAAAGTAATATCTGCTGGGGTTGGTGCCGAGTCAAATCGAGTGGCACAAGCAAATGATGTATTCAGCGCAGTGACCAACCCGGGGTTTCAAATGATCGGGAAAGAAGATCAAATCCCTGTTGTGAGTATTGATGATTTCGTTGATGGCAACAAAATAAGTAAAGTAGATTTTATAAAAATGGATATTGAAGGTTCCGAGATCACTGCACTAAAAGGTGCAGCAAAAACAATTGAACGTTTTAGACCGAAGCTTGCAATTTCTGTGTATCATAAATGGGATGATTTTTTTACGATTCCAATACATTTGAAAGAGAGATTTCCATTTTACAAATTTTTTCTGGATCACCACTCGATTCATGCTGAAGAAACGGTACTTTATGTGAACACCTAGTTATTTATGACCAAAGGGGTACGTTGCTTGTTATTTTCCTATTAAAACAATTAGCAACAAGCAGCCAGCTTCCGGTTCCTTCCCTCCTAATTCCGTCGATAGTTTCGCATAAGATCAATTATAGGCCAGATATCTTGACTTTGGCCTCTTAGATAGCATCGATGATAAAAACTGGCAAATCTGCACATAATAAGCAACTACTGGTTGTAAATATTTGATCAAGGGAGAGTCTTTATGCCAAACAATTCAATTATTAGTCATAAGGCAAAGTTGTTAGAAACAGCATACCAGTTAAAGCATTTTAAATCATTCGCAGATTTAGGCGGATGTTGGGGAGTTAATGGTGGCTATGCCTTTCATGCAAGAGGTTTATGCGACCAAAATTTTGAAAGAGGCTATATTGTTGACCAATATATTACGCCTTTGACTATCGAAAGAGCTAATGAATATCCAGATATTCAACTCGTATCTGCAATGCTAGGGTCAGCAGAAGCTATTGAAATAGTGGGCAAAATTGACGCGATAATTATGTATGATATTTTACTTCACCAAGTAGCGCCCAATTGGGATCAATTTATTCTTGACTGGCTTCAAGTTGCAGATACGGTGATTATTTACAATCAGAACTGGTTCAAATCGCATAAATCAGTGCGTTTTGTAGATTGTGGCTTAGATTGGTACTTGAAAAATGTTTATTTTAATAATAATGAAGATGGGCTGCGGGAATGGTTCGCAAGCCACTACTTATTTGATGAACAGCAGTCAAAAAACAAACGTGACATACATAACTGGTGGCAGTGGGGTATTACTCCTCATGATATTATTGATGTATTTGCCAGTAATAACTTTGATCTCTTGTATACCAACACATACGGTCAATTTGCTGCGTTTCCTTGGATCATAAATCAAGGAATGATTTTCAGTCGTTCATCATTTATGGGTGCTGTTGCTCAATGAACACTGTACCTCTGAGACCAAGTCTGTTTTTAGCTATGGATACGATAGAGAGATGAACTTTAACATGAAACTATGTGCTTACTGCTTAACAGAAATCAACTTTTCTTTGCTTCAGGGGAGCTTGATTAATCTTCCAGACCACTTAATCCTGCTCGATATTGTTGGCTCAGATTTTGATCATCTAAAATGTCCTAAATGTGGAAGTAACAATTTAGAACGTCACCTTAGATTATACTGTGATGTTCTGCAAATTTTCCAAAGCAAGGAGAATCTTCGAATTCTCCATTTCGCGCCTGAACCAGGATTTGTCAGTTATATAAGCCAATTCAAGCCAGAACTGCATATTTTCGCAGACTATCACCCAAAACACATCCGGTCTGAGCGGATTGATATTTGCTCAATACCCTATTCAGATGAGAGTTTTGATGTTGTAATTGCCAATCATATATTGGAGCATGTGCCAAATCCTGAACAGGCACTCTCTGAAATCAACCGGGTTTTGAAATCTGATGGAACGACGATACTTCAGACGCCTTTTAGCAATGTATTGTCGAGGACATTTGAAGATCCGGGCTTGAATACACCTGAACTGCGTGCGGCATTTTATGGCCAGGAAGACCGTGTCCGCTTATTTGGAAAGAATATTTTCGACATATTTACGACTTACCTGGATGGTCGAGTCCGACAACACTCTGATGTATTTAATAGCACGGTGGCTGATCGTTTCGGGGTAAATGCTCGTGAGCCTTTTTTTCTGTTTTCAAAAAAAACTCTTGCCCCCCCCGAAATCATTATTAGAAGACCTTTCGAGCCTTATCATGGGGAGCCTGTTGTCAGCATTTACTGTATCACCTACAATCACGAGAAATATATTTCTGCCGCACTGGATGGTTTATTAGCTCAACGGACAGATTTTCCTTTCGAAATAGTTCTTGGTGAAGATTGTAGCACAGACAATACGTTGGAAATCATAGAAAAATATCAGGGCGAATATCCGGGCTTCATCAAATTGATCCGAGGTGAAAAAAATGTCGGTGTGAACAGGAATGCCTATAACACCATGAAGGCTTGTACCGGTGAATTTGTAGCTATATGTGAGGGAGATGATTACTGGACTGATATACATAAACTTCAAAAGCAGGTTGATTTTCTTAGGGCAAATAGTGATTTTGTATTAACGTATGGCAGTGTAATTTCGCATACTCCCTATGGAATTGATTATAATTACAATGGCGGCATAAGAGTGTCGTCACCTTCGAATGAATTGCTTCGTGCACCATCAATCAATACTCTTACTGCTATGTACAGAAATGTCGTAAAACCGCTTCCGAACGAATTTTTTACAACCGGTGCGGGTGATATGTTCATATGGTCATTACTTGGGCATCACGGGGCAGGCAAGTATATGCCCGAAATACTGCCCTCCGTATATAGGCAGCATACTGGTGGAATTCACTCCTCAAAAACATTGGCAGAAAAGATCTCTTTGAGCCTGATGACCATGTACTCTCTTTTTCTTTATTACAGAAGAACGGATAACACTGAACTTACAAATTTCTTCCTTACCCGTTCTTATTTTGAAGCGACAGAAATATTCAGGCGATCTCAGGAGAATAGTGCAGATAATCCAATTTTTTATTTAGTTGACAGGATGTGTAAACTGGCAGATGGCATATATGATTTCGATCACAGTGTTCTCAGGCAAATTATAAATACAGCACAGTCACGGCTTGAGGACGTCAATAAGCAGGCATTGATGAGCTGAATTAAGTGGCTACGTATTGACATTCTACGCATGCCTTTTATCTCGGAATATTTCATTTAATCTCTTTGGGTAAATTCCTCGAAGCTTGCTTCGTTGAAAGGATCAATTACTACTGTGATTGACTAATGCAAAACAAGATCTTTCCGTAACTCCAAAATCTGATAGTATAACTTACTCGCTAAATCCGGCCATTCACGTGCGAGACAGTTATGAATTGTCCTTATTACTTTAAATCTGGTCCAGCTCTGAATTACCACACCAAATAAGAAGAATTCAGTGTCTTCCTTTGAACAATATAGAGGGATATTCCAAATACCATGCATACCAAAAGTTAGTTGTGGGCGTGTGCCATCTTCGTAGCTGAAGTTATGTGCCAGGTTCGGAGGTGCAAAAACAATGTCATGTACCTCTTCTAAATAACTTTTATAAATACGGCATATTGCAAAATCTTCATTTGCGCCATCAGGAATGTTTGGATGTAACCGGATAACAGGGTCTCGTAGGGCTTGCAAAAGTTTTTTTGAGCGCAGACTAAAGCCCCCATTACCAACACTGAAATGTCCTGTTTTGCGTGTAGGGGCCCAAGGAGCACCAATATAATCAGACGAAAGAAAGTTATCATTCCATGCACTTGAATTTACAGCAAAACCATCATACTGAACAATAAGAAAAAAATCAGTATCAATATGCGCCCATAAATTTTTTATGCAGATATCGCTGTAGTCTACAGTGCAGGTAATAGGTTGTATCGGGACACGAGTTTCACCAGCAGTAATAGCTTTATCACTGAAAGTCAGAACCTTACAAGGCATTGGTAGTGCTTGTACTGTTAATTCAATTGCTCTGCGTGTTAAATCATGGAATAGTGTATCAATTGCGACAATTGTGATCATATTATTACCTACTTCCAATGCACATATTATTCTTTCCAGTAGCAACCGACAAACATAATCAATAAAAATGTCCCATTTGAGTTAATACACTGAAATTTCACAAATATATTAATATTTTGTTGATTCTACTCTCTCTCCATGGTGATGATGAAGCGCATAAACTTGACGTTCAACGATTCGCTCTGATCCTCCATTATCGAATAATTCATTAGCTTCAGCAACAATTTTTTCTGGGAGAATAATTTCATCTAAGTACCCCCCCCGGCTTTGACGGAAATTTTATTGACTCTCTTGCAATAGTATTTTACTTTCAAAGTCGCACCAACGTAATGAGCCATCTTAGTTTATGTTGATTTTCGGTCTCTGCTTGGTACAATGGCAAACGTTAGCTGCTACGCACTCCATATTAAAGGGATGTACGCTGCAGAGAGAATGTGTCTGAAATGGTGTGGATGACGTTTCCTAATAATTGCTGTTAACATTCTGAATCATAGAAGCCGTGATATTAAAGACCCTCTACGTACAACTCAATAGGATAACGCGTGAGAATTGCACTAATTCAAACCTGTGCGGCTGGTGACATAGTAATCGCCCTACCTATTGCGCAACACTTTGTTAGCCAAGGACACCAAGTAGTTTGGCCAATCGATGAAATATATATTGAATTCTTCAAAGAAGCGGCACCTGAAATCGATTTTATGCCTGTATTCAGAGATCGTACCGGTGTTCAGACCTTGGCCTACTTTATTACATTCCCACTACAGATCGCCGATCACTTTGGTTGCGAAAAGAAGTTCATCCTCTATTCCAAACTTGGAGAAATGGACCTTGGCAATGGCCATCTGGCCAAATCACTTAAGTTTGACGAACTTAAATATGCGGTAACCGGGGTGCCATTCGTAAAAAAATGGGATCTTGAAGTGGTCCGTAATCACGTGCGAGAACAGGAACTGCTTGACCATCTCGACCTCTCTCTCGCTGAAGACTTTGTGGTTGTTCAGGATGCCTGCGGGGATCAATCTCAACGCGTTTCGATTGAAATATCGCAAGAATTACGTGAAACATGTCGCATCATACCATTACAGATTCTTACCAAAAGTCCATTTGATTGGATACCTGTATTTGAAAGAGCTAAGGAGCTATTTTTGATAGATAGTGCCCCTGCAAATATAATCGAGCAGCTTCGAATCAAGACCAAGAGGACTCTCTATTTGAGATCCGGTATTACTCATACTCCAGTATTCGCGCAAGGATGGGATTTTAAATGATTTGCATACTTACTGGCCTTTGCTCATCTTCCGAAATTTACGAGAATTATTAGTCTCAACGATGCTCTTAACATATTTGCGTGTTGTTCACTTCTTTCTTGATTTCTGCCGGTTTTTTTTGCTTCTATTTTATGAGCACTTTTGAGCAGACTTCTGCTGACCAGTAAGTTCTTCTACACTCTTCTCCAACATCTGTCTAACTTCACCAGCCATCTTCTCCCAGGAAAAAGCCTTCACGCGTTCCAAGCCTGCGGCCACTAGGCTATTCCGCACGGTTTTATTCTGAACATCAATCAGTGCCTTGGTCATGCCACTGATATCTTGAACACCCACATACAGAACTGCATCCTTGGCAACTTCCGGTATTGAGCCCCCACGAGTGGTGATTACCGGACAACCGCATGCCATAGCCTCAATAATAGGCATACCGAAACCTTCGTATAAAGATGGGTATACTAGTGCCAGAGCACCAGCGTAAGCCGCCTGCAGATCGGAGTCGTTCAGGTTCAGCATATTTACACTCGCACCACCAACATGGGTAACATACTCCTTCTCGAGTTGCAGCTCTGGACCAGTACACACTATGGCATAATCGGCTCGTGCGTCACCCAAAGCCGCAAAAGCCTGAAAAAAGAGGATCGTATTTTTATAACTGTTCCGGGCACCTACCAGGAGGAAGTAGGGACGTTCAATGCCATTGGCCGTGCGGAAAGCGGCAATGGCAGCGCTCTCCGGTGCTTTAAAATCAACGCCGCAATGGGTAACGGTGATCTGCTCACGTGCTATGTTTGGAAAGAAGCGCCGCAGGTCTTTGGCCGTGTTCTGCGAAATGGTCACAAAGCGGCTGGCATGGCGCACACCAATGTGCTTTTCCCGCCACATCGGGATATTGGCTGTTGTATCCCATTTCAGAAGCTCCGGAAGCATATCGTATGCCATGAACACTGATGGCGTAGTAATTGGCGTTGTATAGTAACTTGATATGAACAGGGCAGCGTTTCTCTCGTCACAGACCCGCTGCAACATAAGACGGTCGTTGTCAGTATCGGCATAGTCGTGGCGAGGCACATCAATGTACGTGAGCCCTTCAAAGCGAGGTGCCGTGTGATCTCGGTCAAGCACAATCAAGCGCCTGCCAAAATCAGTACCGCTCCATTCACGCAGCAACGAACGCCAGACACGCGCAATGCCGGTCTGATACGTCTGAAAGAATACAGCATCAATGACAATTGGCTTCGAATCAGACATGACGGTACCGAACTTCGCTTGCCAATGTTCGAATGCGCTCTTGTAAGCGGCAACAGTTTGCTCAACGCAACGAGTCCAAGTGAAACCGGCTGCTCTTGCAATACCACGCTGAGACAAATCCTGCCTTAATGGCTCATTGGTGTAGAGCGAACGAATTGCCGCGACCAGAGCATCTTCATCATCTGCCGACACGAGTATTCCGGCATCCCCAACGACTTCAGGGAGCGATGAATTGCCGGATGTAATAACCGGGGTTCCGCACTGCATCGCCTCCAAAGGTGGCAATCCAAACCCTTCGTAAAGGGAAGGGTACGCAAAGGCAATGGCATTGGAGTACAGAGCCGCCATATCTTCATCAGGCACAAATTCGGTGAGAACTATCCGATCGCGTATTTCTTCAGCCAAAGATAATTCAGCAAAAATCCCGTCGAACTTCCACCCTTTCGTTCCAACAAGTACCAGTTTCAGGTCGACGATGACATCATCGCGCAGCAGGCGAACAAAAGCCCTGATAAGATGTGCAATATTTTTGCGAGGTTCCAGTGTCGCCACGCTTAATAAATAGCGGCAAGAGGAGCCAAGACCATATTTTTCTTCAATGCGTATTTTTTCGTTTGGATCACTGCAAGGATAAAATATCTTTGGATCCGCCGCCAGCGTAGTTACGGTGATTCTGTCAGGATCGATGTGCGGAGCAAATTCGCAGAGATCGACCTTGGTTGACTCAGAAATAACGGTAACAAAGCCATCCGCTCCTAGTGAATTAATTGTATTTCGGAGTGTGTTCCCTTCGGCAAATTCGAACAACTCAGGTAACTTGATAGGGATAAGATCATAAACCGTAAGGATTTGTGGACCTTGAACGAGTAGAGGCGGCAGAGGATAAAACGGCGAGTGATACAATTCACCCGGTTGAATGGAGGAGAAGTTTTCAACCACATATTTGCCACTAAGATTCGCTCGCGCATGTATAAACTCAGCACTGGCATTCACCAGATTGGGGTAAGCAACCAGCCTCAGGCAGATATCCGCTCTCTCCGCAAGCAATCCAAGCAGATTGTCTACGACACGATAAATTCCTGTTCGTGCCCTTGCGTTGAAGTGCCCCAAACCTAGAACCGATATATCAAAAGCAACATGCATTGATTCTGTGTTAGCTGAACGTACCGTTGCTATGGCCTCGTTCTCTCTCTCTACAATCTCAGCCAACGCATCCCTGTTGGCCTGTGCCTGGCTATACGCCGGATTTATTTGCAGCGCCCGATTGTAACTTGCCAATGCCTCTGAATGTCGCCCAAGTGCCTGCAGCACAACTCCGCGGTTAAACCAGGTCTGCTGGAAACCTGGAGCCTGTTCCGCCGCCGCATCAAAATATTTCAGTGATTTCTCCTGCTCGCCCAATTTCAGCGCTATCACCCCAAGCGAATAGAGCGGGACGATATCGTTCGGGCTCTCAGTGAGTAATTGCCTGAATATCGCTTCAGCCTTATGAAGTTCGCCATTATTCTGAAACGCCAACGCCTGCGTAAGTTTTTGCTCCCCACTCATCCCGGTGTTCACGTCATCCGCAACTTCTGGAGCAGTGGATATTTCAGGATTTGATATCGATGTCTTGGCAACGGCTTCATGCTGGAGAACCGCAAAGCTCTCCGGCCGCTCCCCACTTTGCTGACGCTCCCACATGCTTATGTAAGCTGATTCCAGATGGCGGCAGTACCTTTTGGTGTCGAAAAGCGGAAAGGTGTCACGATTAAGGAGCAGCTTATGCTTAAGCCTTTCCAACTGGGCACGATCCCGAGTGAGCTTCAGGGCTAAATCTGCATACTCCCGGAGCGAACCAGTTATAAGCTCCGGCATCCCGATGACGTGCAGCAGGCTGCCCGCTACCCTTCCCGGAAACGTGTGACCCATACAGGTCAGTACCGGAAGACCAGCAAACAGTGCGTCAATTGCTGTGGTGTGGGCGTTATATGGCGTTGTGTCAAGAAAGAGATCTGCCAATCGGTAGCGGGCCAGATGATCTTCAACTTCAGGGGTACGTGCCGCAAATATCAAACGCCCAGGATCCACCCCGCGCAGTTCGGTCTCCCTTTGCAGGTTAGCTTCCGCATAGATGTTAAGCTTCATCAGCCACAGCACACTTTTTGGAGTCTCTTTAAGGAGACGCATCCAGACGTCGAATGTTTCCGGAGTTACCTTATAGATGTTATTGAAGGAGCAAAAAACAAACCCATCCGAAGGCAAACCAAACTCTTCGCGAATGGGTGTCCTATCTGCGATTTTCAGTGAAGCATCGTATGGAAGGTAGCAGTCAGGGAGATAGGCAACTTTTTCATTGTAATACTGACGGTCAGTTTCAGGAATTATCCATCTGTCGGCCAGGATGTAGTCCATATAGTCAACACCCATAGTGCCGGGGTAACCAAGATAGTTAACCTGGATGGGTGCAGGACGACGCGAAAAAATATCTGGCCGTGATCCTAATGTGTAACCTCCCAGGTCTACTGCAATGTCTACCTCCAACGACCGCATAAGTTCCGCGATATCTTTGGAATTCAAATGTCGTACCTCGATAAACTTATCGAAGCAAGACTCTATCCGGCAACGTATTCTACTGTTGTCATTACCGCCCAATGATAGGGCTATTGTCTCAAATCTTGTTTTGTCATGACTTTCCAAAATACCGGCCATCAAATGGGTAACCGGGTGTTCCCTTAGATCCGGAGATAAATATGCAATGCGAATTTTGTTGTGCTCATATTTTTCACCCCGCCACAGATTGGTTTGTGATGGAAATTTGTGTTGTCCATACAATTGAGCCCCAAGCTGATGCTCGTGAGGTGAATCAGATATGGTATGCAACCCTGCAGGAGAGCAGACATGTTTTCCAGCAGCCACGCCCTCCAGGATTGATTTTGTACAGGCATCCAGCAGATCCCATTTACATGCTAATTGCTTGGCAAAACAATATGATCCGAGAGTATAATTGTGTTCTGGAGAAATCTGCAGCAATCTTGCAAAGGAAGATATAGCCTCTTTATAATGTTTAAGATTAGTATACACCAAGCCGATGTTAGTCAACGCGGACTTGTGATCCGGTTCTATTTCGAGAAGTCTGCTGTAGCACTCCAATGCCTTGACGTGCTGCCCCATATTTTGCAACAGAACACCGCGATGCAGTAATGCTAAGGTACAGCCGGAATCGACTTTTATTGCACAGTCATAACTTTCCAATGCCTCATCGTTTCGTGACAAAGCCTGCAAAGCGAATCCACGGCAATCCCATGCCAATGCATAAAATGAATTCAACGTTGCATAAACTAATTTTATCTTGATGGCCCGGTCAATATATTCCAATGCCTTGAGTGCGGTTCCGAGCTTAAGCTCTATATTAGCCAAAGTATATAATGATACAAAATCCTTCGGATTGTTTTTTAGGATTTGTTTAAACAATATCTCTGCTTCTCGTAATTGCCCGTTTTCATTGAGTGTTAATGCTTTTTTTAGCCTACTATCTATCTTCACTTGTTGAAACCTCTCACTTATCAGTAATTTGATTTGACATACGTCACATTCAGTACAATTTCTGGAGAGCATATTTGCCAGAAGGCTGCTGAATTGTCCAGATCAATTCAGTGTGTTTGATTATAATTATATTAATTCTGTGTAGTTGTATTATTTATTAGTACTGATACGCAGTTGCCGACTTTTTCGTAGTACTCTATTTCTTCTCGATAGGTTGATCTAATCCTGGTTTTCTGCTACAAGAGCAACTACTTCATTGCCATTGAATTATTAGTAAGAAAGCAGGATAAAAAAATGCACCAGATCCGGAAAGTTGCCATATTCGCCAAGATGCATGATCCACGTTGCCAGGGGATTGCCAGTGACCTGATCAAGTGGCTTGAAGTCAGAGAGCGGACGCCTCTGGTGGAACCGAATCTTGCCCGTTTGATCGACTCTCCCCCCACTATGACAGAAGAGGAAATTCGTGATCAGGCCGATCTGGTGGTAGTGCTGGGTGGGGACGGCACGTTGATCTCTGTCGCCCGCCTCTTCAGCGCCAAGGATGTGCCTATACTGGGGGTCAATCTCGGCAGCCTGGGGTTTCTGACCGAGATAACCGTGGAAGAGCTCTACACCCGCCTGGAACTCTGCCTGCAGAGCACTCCGCGCGTTTCTGCTCGAATGATGCTGATGGTAACGCTCCTGCGGGAAGGTAAACAACAAGAGATCCACCACATATTGAACGATGTGGTCATTAACAAGGGGGCCTTGGCTCGCATCGTTGATCTGGAGACTAAAATCAACCGGCAGGTTCTGACGACTTACAAGGCCGACGGTCTGATCGTAGCCACCCCGACCGGCTCCACCGCTTATTCCCTGTCGGCCGGCGGCCCGATTATTCATCCGCAGATGAGCTGCATCGTTATCACCCCGATCTGTCCACACACCCTGACTAACCGCCCGATTGTTGTTACCGATGAATCGATTATCTCAGTCACGATTAAATCCTCGTTTGATGAAAAGGTCTACCTGACCCTTGATGGCCAGGTCGGTATCGAACTACAGGAGGGGGATTCAGTGGAGGTTCGTAAGGCGCTCAACAAAACCTCTCTGGTGATGTCGCGCAGTCGCGACTACTTTGAGCTGTTGCGTACCAAGTTAAAGTGGGGGGAGCGCTGAGCTGCCATGCTTACCGACCTCACTATTAAAAATGTCGCAATCATCGACTCCCTGCAGATCTCTTTCAAGCAGGGGTTGACCGTATTGACCGGCGAAACAGGAGCCGGCAAGTCTATTATTATCGACGCGGTCGGATTGATCATGGGCAATCGTGCATCCAGCGACCTGATCCGCTCCGGGGAAGAAGAGGCGGTCGTCGAAGCGCTCTTCGACATCTCCACACTGCCGGAAATCAAGCGGCAACTGGCAGAGGTCGGCTTCGACATAACCGATGAACTGCTGGTCAAACGTTCTCTATCCCGCTCCGGAAAAAACCGGATTTTTATCAACGGCGGCCTGGCCACACTGGCTCTTCTAACCGACATCGCCCCGCGTCTGATAAACATTTATGGCCAGCACGACTCCCAGACGCTGCTCAAACCGGAAAATCACCTGCTGTTGCTGGACGCGTTTGCCGGCATTGATGAACTGCGGCAGAAGTTTACCGGGATTTTCAGCAGAGTGGCATCGCTACGGGAGCAACTTGCCGGACTGGAACAGGCAGAACGGGAGGCCGAACGGCGTCTTGACCTGCTCTCATATCAGTCTGAAGAGATTGCGAAGGCGGCTCTCAAGCCGGGTGAAGAGGCACATCTTGAAGAGCAGCAGACGCTTCTGGCAAGCGCCGAAAAGCTGGGGAGCGTCAGTAGCGAGGCTTTTGATAGACTTTATGGAGGGGACGGAGCCCTTTTGGGGCAGCTTAAACGAGTGTTCGCTTCAATCAAGGAACTATCGGCCATTGATCATTCGCTGTCAGAAACCGCCGCATCACTTGAAGGCGCTTATCTGCAGATGGAGGATGCCGCCATCACTCTGCGTGACTATGCCTCACGTATAGAATCCGATCCTGCAGCGCTGCAGTTGGTTGAAGACCGACTCGATCAACTCGGCCGATTGAAAAAAAAATATGGAACGACCGTGGAAGAGATACTTGCCTACAAGGCCGGAATCGACGCCGAACTGGAGCAGTTATACGGCAGAGAGCTGAGCAAACATGCTCTCGAAGCAGAGCGTGATTGCCTGTTGAAGGCACTGAAACTGGTGGGGGGCGAGCTTACCGCCTCCAGAGTTCACGCCGCCAAAAAGCTTAAGCACGCACTTGAAGGTGAAGCGCACCAACTGGCCATGAAAGGCGCAATTATAGAACCGACACTGGAAGCGCTGGCAGAACCGCGAGCAAACGGCTTTGAAAAGGTAGAGTTTCTCTTTTCACCTAATCCTGGAGAGATTCCGCGCCCTCTCGGCAGGATCGCTTCGGGTGGTGAATTATCACGGTTGATGCTCGCCATCAAGCAGGTACTGCCTGACAGTGATGTGCCAACATTGGTTTTTGACGAGGTTGATACCGGTATCGGTGGTGCAACATCTGAACTTGTTGGCAGAAAATTGAAGAACGTCGCGGCCAGACAGCAGGTACTCTGCATAACCCACCTGCCACAGGTTGCAGTCTTTGCCGATCAGCAACTGCGAGTGGAGAAACTTATCGCGGACGGTCGCACAACCACCCGTATTCTGGAGCTCGATCTGAATGAGCGTACCCGCGAAGTAGCCCGCATGCTGGCCGGCACTACCATCACCGACTCAGCCTTGAAACACGCCGCCGAGATGCTTTTGGCAGTGGGTAATAGCTGATTCGTTCAGTATGCCGCCAGTCAGTGACGACAATCAGTAACGACAATCAGAGAAGCCGCCACAGTTATCTGTCATTCTTAACACAACCGCCATATATGAAGGGTACAGCCGCGATATTATCCCACCATAACGAATTTACACATTTTTTTCCCCTGTAAAATAACTTAGTTGCAACAACAACACAACTATCAGTGCAGTGGCACGCTAGTTGCGGAATGCCTTTGAGGTTTGATAATTTCTATCAGCTCTGCTTCGAGGCTCCCCATGTCAATGGTTTTGACACAATTGCTAAACGATATCGGCACAATCACCATGAATAATCCCGCGCGTCACAACGTCTTGAGCATTAAAATGGTTGATGAGATGCTCAATGCACTTGAGACTCTGGAAAACGGGAAAGTGCGGGTAATTGTCATTCGGGCATACTCCGGAGCAAAAGTCTGGTCCTCCGGACATGATATCAATGAGCTTCCGCTGGCAGGACGTGATCCATTGCCTTATGACGATCCACTTGTAACCATTTTGCGTTCAATACAGGCATCGCCACTTCCGGTAATAGCTATGATTGAAGGAGAGGCGTGGGGCGGCGCGTGTGATCTGGCGCTTTCTTGCGATATATTGATCGGCTCTCCATCTGCCTCTCTGACGATGACGCCTGCCAAGATAAGTGTGCCGTATAACGCCTCCGGTATTTTGCACTTCATCGGGATCATGGGAATAAATATTGCCAAGGAGATGTTTTTTGCGGCGCGGCCGCTTTCCGCCGAACGCGCCGAAAAGCTGGGGATACTAAACCATCTGGTTCCAGTGGGTGAGTTGGAAAACTTCACATACGATCTGGCGGGTTGCATCGCAAAAAACAGTCCACTAAGTATAAAAGCACTAAAGGAACAAATTCGTCTGCTTGCCAATGCTCATCCCCTGACTCCTCAAACATTTGAGCGCGTCCAGGGATTGCGGCGGCTAGTGTACGACAGCACTGATTATGCAGAAGGAATACATGCGTTTCTTGGCAAACGGCCACCTCTTTTTCAGGGTAAATAGAGCAGATTAATATACTTTGCACGGCATGAAATTGAGTATTTGCAGTTGTAGGCCGGATGAAGCGTAGCGCATCCGGCAGCAATGCTGGCGATGGCAGAAAACGCCGGTTCCGCTTCGCTTGAACCGGCCTACTAAAAGCTCAATATTAGACCTTGTACAGTATAGCAACAATTAAAACAGAAACTTCATTTGCGAGGATATATCATGGGCAGTCAAACAAGAAGCGAAGATCAAGTAATTTTCCAAACAGTGGATGCTGCCGTTTCCGCTGCAACCAGGGCACAGTCGCTCTTTCAGTGGCAGAGCCTCGAAGTGCGCCGGGAGATCATTCAGGCGCTACGCACCGCCGCCGGTGCCAATGCGGAACGCTGGGGTCGCATGGCGGTTGAGGAGACCTCTATTGGTCGAGCGGATGACAAGAAACAAAAGAATCTTCTCTGCGCAACTCGTACGCCGGGAGTAGAGGATCTGCGAACACACGCCTATACAGGGGATAAAGGACTGATCCTGGTGGAATACGCCCCTTTCGGCGTCGTGGCTGCTATCACTCCCTCCAACAATCCTGTAGCAACCGTGATCTCCAATGCCATCGCCATACTGTCAGCAGGCAATGCCGTGATTTTTGCCCCGCATCCTGCAGCTTCCGAATGCGGGCGGGACGCGATGTGCGTTCTGGCAGCGGCAGCGGTTGCAGTCGGTGCCCCTGAAGGTTTGATAACCACGGTTTCACCCGCATCTCAGGAAACAACCAGACTCCTTCTGGCACATCCAGGGGTACATCTCAACATGGTGACCGGTGGCCCTGCCATCGTGAAGGTGGCCATGACCACCGGCAAGAGTTGCAAAACCATTGCTGCCGGGCCGGGCAATCCGCCTGTTGTGGTTGATGAGACAGCAATGTTCCCCAAATGTGTTCAGGATATTATTTTCGGTGCGAGCTTCGACAACAACGTGCTCTGCATCGCAGAAAAAGAGGTTATTGTGGTCGAGGCGGCAAGAGTGCGGTTCATGGAGTGTATGCGTAATGACCCGCGAGCTTTTGAACTTTCACTCTCCCAGATGAATGCCATTACGTCGCTTGTCATTAAGGAGAGAAGAGCAGGGTGCTCCGAGGTGGTCATGAACCGTGATTACGTGGGGCGTGATGCGGCGGTTATCGCCAGAGGAATCGGCCTGGAAGTACCTCCCGCCACACGCCTGTTATGGGGTGAGGTGCCGAACGATCACCCTCTTGTAATGGCCGAACAGCTTATGCCGCTCCTGCCGGTCACTTTTGCCGCTGACGTTGATGTTGCCATCGATCTGGCGTGGCGCGCCGAAGGTGGCAATCACCATACTGCTGCCATGTACTCTACCAACATCGGTAATTTGACCAGGATGGGACGTCGTATGCAATGTTCTATTTTCGTCAGTAACGCAGCTACCCTCTACGGACTCGGCATGGGCGAAGGATACGCATCTATGTCGATCGGCACCCCGACCGGAGACGGCATCACCAAACCTTCACACTTCGTCAGGCCGTTGGAGTGCAGTGTAGTAGGTTTTTTTAGTATTGTGTGAGATAACCGCAATGAAATCTGTCATATCTGGCAGAAGTGTTAAACAAAACAGTTTCAGCTGTTCGTCTTTTTCTTCCCATATAAAATCACAAAAGCTATCCTTCAAGTAAATCAGCATGTTACAGCTTAATTCTTCGCTGGGCTAATATGGCATGTTAGTTGCTCACTTCTGTCACTAACTGATTTTACTGCAGTATTTTCAGGTGAATTAAATTTGTTACACAGGAGAGTTTATGAAAAAAACAAATCTGCTACTACTGTCACTCGCAATCGTTTTAATCGGTTCCACTGCTTATGCTGAACTGCCAAAAAGTTACTCGGCATTCAAAGCTGGCGTCTACTCACCAAGTTCATCGCATGACATTGATACTTTCAACGCTGGCAAAAGGACTGATCTGGATAGTAAAACCGGTTTTGCCGGTGAAATAGCAGCCGGATATTACTTCCTTCCCATGGTTGCTCTGGAGTTGGGGGTCGGCTACTTTGAGAGCAAGGGTTCCGCGGAGGCGCAGCCTGAAGAAACAAAGTTGAAAGTCATACCGCTGACCGCTACCGGGAAAGCTCTGGTTCAGCTCGGTATATTCGAACCGTATGGCCTGTTTGGCATCGGAGCGTACATTACTGATCTTAATGTGAGCAATAATACCGGAACGCTGAGAGGATCAACGGAAGTCACTTATGGCTTACACGCCGGAGCCGGCCTGAACATTAATTTTCAGGAAAAAATGTTCGCAGGCGTTGAAGCAAAATACCTCTGGGCTAATCCTTCATTTGGTGGCCAGCATCTGAAACTGGACGGGTTCCTTACTACTGCGGTTGTCGGATTCAGGTATTAAAACAAGTATAAGCAACAGTAACCATACAATATAAATAGGAGACATCAACACATGAAAAAAATTCTCTCAGTTGTCATCGCCACACTTGCCGTTATGTCATTTACCGCGACAGTATTTGCTTCGGATAAAGCAAAGCCGATTGTCATAGCAGATGAGCCATCCGCATCTACTCGTCCCGTTGACAGCAAGAAAGGCGAACATGCGATGAAAGCAGAAACGAAAGCGGCACAAGAAAGAATGGAGGCAGAAAGCAAAGATGCCAAGGAAAAATCAAAGGCGTATGGGAAAGCAGCAAAGAAAAATGCTGAAGCCATAGACGAAAAAACTGAAGCAGATGCCAAAGCCACAAAAGCAAAAACAAAAGCTGAGGCTAAAAAAACAAAAGCTAAAGCGCAAGCAGAAGCAAAAGCAGCTAAAGCAAAAGCAAAAGCCGAGGCTGAGGCGATCAAGGAAGCCACTCCAACAGGCAAGTAATTTAATCTAATAAATTCCCTCGGCTGTGCCGGGGGTATTTAATTGCCCCCCACGGGGGACCGAAAAAGCGGAACATCCATCCTTACTTACCTCTCCAGCTAATCCACCTCTTGAAATTACTGTTACAGCGACAACTTGGGCTGCCCTAGGCAATCGGTCTGCGAGATTAAAATACTCCGGCCACCAATACGGAACCTCAAATCACACTGAGGGAATTTGGGTCTTTCCTTCGACTATTGTTGTGCGTCAGCGCAGCGAAAAACGGAAAAAGTTGGCTTTAGTGTCATTTTTGTTGTAAAAGGGTAAGGTTTAATCCTCGGGTGGTGAACCCATTTTTGAATTAAGGTGTCTGCTTATGTTCTACAATGAAGAATTTGAAACTTTGCCGCGTGCTGCGCTGGAGGCACTGCAGCTTAAACGGCTTCAGGCAAATTTAGAGCAGGTTTATGCAAATGTCCCTTTTTATAAGGATGCTTTCAACACAGCAGGCATCAAACCGGGTGATGTGAACTCTCTGAACGACCTGGAGCGACTGCCGTTCACCACCAAGCAGAACATGCGTGATTCCTATCCTTACGGCCTCTTTGCGGTGCCGATGGAGGAAATCGTACGTATCCACGCATCCAGCGGCACTACGGGAAAACCTACCGTTGTCGGTTACACCCGCAAGGACATCGATATCTGGTCCGAGTTGATGGCCCGCTCCTTTGTATCTGCCGGAGCTGGCAAAGGCGATATAATCCACAATGCCTACGGATATGGATTGTTTACCGGTGGTCTTGGAGCGCATTATGGCGCAGAGCGGCTGGGTGCATCGGTCATTCCGATTTCGGGAGGCAACACCAAGCGCCAACTCATGATAATGCAGGACTTCGGTTCAACCGTTCTTACCTGTACACCGTCGTATGCACTTTTCATGGCGGAAGAGGCAAAGAGTGAAGGGATAAATTTCAAAGATCTCCGCCTGAAGGTTGGGATCTTTGGTGCAGAACCATGGTCAGAAGCCATGCGCGTGGAAATAGAGGCAAAACTTAATCTTGATGCTATTGACATCTATGGCTTGTCCGAAATTATGGGGCCAGGTGTCGCCATTGAATGTATCGAGGCCAAATGCGGGCTGCATATATGGGAAGACCATTTCATTCCGGAGATAATAAATCCTGATACATGTCAACGCATTGCAGAAGGTGAGCGTGGCGAACTGGTCATAACAACCATCACAAAACAGGGAATTCCGCTGATCCGCTATCGCACCCGTGATATCACAAGCATTACCTATGAACCGTGCCTTTGCGGTCGTACACACGCGCGCATCTCACGCATGAGCGGCCGATCCGACGATATGCTCATCATCCGAGGCGTTAACGTATTCCCCTCTCAGATTGAGTCGATCCTGATCGGCATTGAAGGTGTTGAGCCACACTATCTGCTTTTTGTTGATCGTGTGGGAAATCTTGATACTCTGGAAGTGCATGTTGAGGTTGACGAGCAGATTTTTTCCGATGAGGTCAAGGTTCTGCAAAGGCTCGCCAAACGGATCGAGAAAGAGATCAAGGATAAACTTGGCATCACCTGTTCTGCCAGACTTGTGGAGCCGAAAACCATCCAGCGTAGCGAAGGAAAGGCCACACGGGTTATTGACAAGCGCAAACTGTAGCAGCGAAGCTTGTGGGTGAAGGGAGTCAGCTTATGAAAGTCGAACAGATATCAATATTTATCGAAAACAAGTCCGGTCGATTGGCGGAAATCGCCCGTATTCTCAGCGAAAACGGAATAAACATTCGAGCACTTTCCCTGGCAGATACATCAGATTTCGGCATCCTGCGCCTGATTGTCAACGATGTTGAAAAAGCCAAATCCGCACTGAAAGGGTGCGGATTTACGGCCAACAAAACCGAGGTTGTCGCTGTCGAGGTACCTGATCGTCCCGGCGGGCTGTCGCACATTCTGAACGTTCTCGATTCCGAGCAGATCAACGTTGAATATATGTATGCCTTCGGTGAGCGTAGCGGCGGCAACGCCGTGATCGTCTTCCGCTTTGACGATATTGATAAAGCCATAGAGACATTAACCGGCAGCGGTGTGCATATCCTTGAAGGTGAACGTCTGTACAGCATGTAGTTATCTTTTTTTGGAGGTTATTTCAGTATGATGAAAAAATTTGTAGTAGCTTGTTGCCTGATGAGCGTCGCTCTCCTCTCCCCCACAGTATCTTTTGCGTTGGGTAACATCAAGATCGGCGGACTGTTTGCTGTTACCGGTCCTGCCGCATTCCTTGGAGAACCGGAACGCAACAGCGCCAAAATGGTAGTTGAAGAAATTAACGCCGCCGGCGGAATTAAAGGTCGCAAGATCGAGCTGGTTATCTATGACACTACCGGCGACGCCACCAAAGCAGTTCAACTGGCCACCAAGCTGATCAAGGACGACAAGGTCGTTGCGATCATCGGCCCCAGCACAACCGGCGAATCCATGGCTGTCATACCGGTTGCCGAGAAAGAGCAGATACCACTGATTTCCTGCTCGGCCGGGATAAAAATAACTGATCCGCTGAAAAAATGGATCTTCAAGACTGCCCAGAATGATACCCTGGCCGTTGGTAGAATCTTTGAACAGCTTCAGAAACAGAAGCTTAACAAGGTTTCAATTTTGACGGTTTCTGACGGATTCGGTTCTTCAGGGCGCGAACAGCTCAAGGCTCAGGCGGCCATGTTTGGCATTTCCATTGTTTCTGATGATACCTACAGCCCCAAGGATACCGATATGACTGCGCAGCTTACCAAGATTCGCGGCCTGAAACCGGACGCGGTCATCTGCTGGGGCACCAACCCTGGACCGGCCGTTATTGCCAAAAACGCTAAACAGCTCGGTTTGAAAATTCCTCTCTACATGAGCCACGGAGTCTCATCCAAAAAATTCATCGATCTGGCCGGGGACGCTGCTGAAGGCATCAGACTGCCGTCAGGAAAGGTACTGGTAGCCGATGTTCTGCCGGCTTCAGACCCGCAAAAAAAATCGTTGATGGCGTTTGTCAAAGATTACCAGAATCATTTTAAAGCTGAGGGGGATCACTTTGGCGGACATGCATGGGATGCCGTCATGTTGCTGAAAGGTGCTTTTGAACGCGGCGCAGACACACCTGCTGCTGTTCGTGATCAACTTGAGAAGACCAAACAGTTCCACGGCATCGGCGGCACCTTTACCTATTCTCCAAAAGATCATGCCGGACTGGGCAAAGATGCCTTTGTGCTGGTTGAAGTAAAAAACAGGGATTGGGTATTAGTGAAATAACCTTTAAATGAATGAATTTTTCGTGGGGGCGAGCAGCCGTTCGCCCCCATATTTATGAGGTAAAATGCAGTTCGATCAAATTCTCCAGTATCTCCTTTCCGGCCTGTCAACCGGTGCCATCTATGCGTTGATCGGCATCGGATTTTCTATCATCTATAATTCCACCGGAATCATAAACTTTGCCCAGGGAGAGTTTGTCATGCTGGGGGGGATGTTGACGCTCCTGTTTCTGGAAACCTGTAAACTCCCTTTGTGGTTGGCCATTCCCTGCGCGATTGCAGTTTCCACCGTATCAGGCATGCTTTTTGAGAGATTGGCCATCCGCCCCCTTCGCCAACCGACCCCAATAAATCTGGTCATTATTACAATCGGCGGCAGCATCCTGATCCGCGGTCTCTCCATGCTGCTGTGGGGCAAGGACACCCACGCCATCCCACCCTTTTCCGGAGAAGACCCGATTGCCGTCGGCGGCGCCACAATCCTGCCCCAGCACATCTGGATACTCGGAATTACCTTGCTGATCATTGCGGCCAACAAATTCTACTTCTATCACACCATCAGCGGCAAGGCCATGAGAGCCTGCGCCTACAACCGTCGTGCAGCAGGCCTGGTGGGGATCGATGTTCGCCGCATGGTGCTGTTTTCGTTCATCATCAGTTCGGCCATGGGGTCGGTGGCCGGTATCATTGTAGCCCCGTTGACGATGACCGCATATGATGTCGGTGTCATGCTCGGACTAAAGGGGTTCTGTGCCGCAATTATTGGCGGTATGAGCAGCGGTGCTGCTACAGTGATCGGTGGTCTGATCCTGGGAATCCTGGAATCTCTGGGAGCAGGCTTGATTTCATCAGGCTATAAGGACGCCATCGCCTTTATTATTCTGCTCCTGATTCTGTTTATCCGGCCTCAGGGCCTTTTCGGCAAAGCCCAGAGTGAGAGAGTCTAGCCGATGAATCGTGACCTGATCAAATTTCTGGCGTTTGCTGCCCTGATTCTGGCTGCGCCGCTGGCCTTAGGTGGCGGGTATCTGATGAATGTGCTGGTGTTCGTCGGAATCCACACCATGCTGGCCATTGCTCTCAACCTCCTCTTGGGGTATGCGGGCCAGATTTCTCTCGGCCATGCCGGTTTTTTCGGGCTGGGTGCCTACCTGTCCGGCATTCTGACCGCAACATATAGCTGGAACCCTTGGCTGGCCATGTCACTGGCTGCGGTTGTTGTCGGCGGATTGGCGTTTTTGATCGGTTTTCCGATTCTCAAACTCAAGGGGCATTATCTGGCCATGGCTACTCTTGGCATGGGAATAATCATGTACATCACCTTCAACGAGACTATCGGACTGACCGGCGGTCCTTCCGGTTTGTCCGGCATTCCCAATATTTCCATCGGCAGTATCACCTTTGACAGCGATAAGAAAAACTTCTACCTGATCTGGTCCTTTACACTGGGCATGATACTACTGGCTCAGAACCTGGCCAACTCACGGATCGGTCGAGCCCTGCGGGCAGTACACGATTCCGAGGTTGCTGCACAGGTTCTTGGAATCAATGCCCGTCTGCTCAAGGTACAGATATTCGCCCTTTCAGCAGTGATTTCATCGATTGCCGGCACTCTTTACGCCCACACAATGACATTTATTTCACCGGCGTCCTTTGGCTTCAACTTCTCTGTAGAGCTGCTCACGATGGTGGTCATCGGAGGTTTGGGGAGTATCTACGGCTCCTTTCTGGGTGCCGCACTTCTGACTCTATTGCCTGAGTTCCTGCGGGCTGCTCAGGATTACGATATCATTATCTACGGAGCGCTGCTGATGATGATGGTCATGTTCATGCCGAGAGGCCTGGTAAGGGGAGTGCCGGATCTTTTACGTAAGCTGCTGAAAAAGAGAGGGGGCAAGCATGCTTGAAGTTTCCGGCATAACCCAGATTTTTGGCGGCGTAACGGCACTTGAGGATGTCTCCTTCTTGATCAACAAAGGAGATATCACCGGAGTCATCGGACCAAACGGAGCCGGAAAAACAACTCTTTTCAACATAATTTCAGGGATTTACCGCCAGAGTTCCGGTCAGGTAAAACTGAACAATGTTGATGTGTCCGGTCTGCCTCCCGAAAAGCTGGCGCGGCTCGGCATGGTACGCACCTTTCAGAACATTGAGCTGTTTAGCGGCATGACAGTGCTGGAAAACGTGATGGTTGGGCTTCACACCAAGAGCTCAAGCGGACTCCTTGCCTGTTCACTGCGTATGCCATGGAGCAGGAAGGAAGAGCTGCACATTCGTAAAGCGGCCCTGAAGTGGCTTGAATTTACAGGAATTTCAGAACTTGCTGATGTAACAGCCGGAAATATATCGTTCGGAAAAGGGCGCTTGCTTGAAATTGCCAGGGCTCTGGCCGTTGAACCGGAAATTATCCTGATGGATGAGCCTGCTGCCGGCCTCAACAGTCGGGAAACTCTCGGACTGGCAAAACTGATCCGGCGTATTCGTAATCTGGGCATTACTGTGGTGCTGGTCGAACATGACATGGATCTGGTTATGGAGATCTGTGACCGCCTCCTGGTACTAAATCTTGGGTGCAAATTGGCTGAAGGGACTCCGCAGGAGATTCAGGAAAACCGTGAGGTCATTGCAGCTTACCTGGGGGATGCCGACTGATGCTGCGCCTTAAAAACATACACACCTACTATGGAAAGGTTCACGCACTTAAGAATCTTTCACTGCATCTTGTTGAGGGTGAAATAGTGACCCTGATTGGCTCAAATGGAGCCGGCAAGACCACTATTCTGAACACTATTTCCGGTGTCACCCCCGCTTCTGCCGGTGAGGTTATCTTCAACAAACAGCCGGTCACTGCACTTAACCCGGATCAGATTGTCAAGCTCGGCATATCCCAGGCTCCAGAAGGTCGTCAGGTATTCAAGCCGCTATCTGTAGAGGACAATCTGGATCTGGGCGCTTACCTGCGCTATCGCAACCGGGAAAACAAAGCTGCCATCCATCTTGATCGGGAGCAGGTATTCACGCTTTTTCCTCAACTGCAAATCCGCCGCAAGCAGTTGGCCGGCACCTTGTCGGGCGGTGAGCAGCAGATGCTGGCAATAGGCAGGGCACTTATGGCAAAGCCAAAGCTGTTACTTCTGGACGAGCCATCAATGGGATTGGCCCCTCTGGTATTTCAGGAAATTTTTCGGGTACTGCATCAACTCAGGCATGAACATGGCACCACTATTCTGTTGGTCGAACAGAATGCCAAAGCGGCACTTAACCTTGCAGACCGGGGCTATGTTCTGGAGACAGGCAAGATTATTCTGGAAGGCTCATCCGCCGAGTTGCTGGAGAATGCCGATGTCAAACGGGCGTATTTAGGCAAGGAGAAGGGATAGAAATTCCTGATTCGTTAAAAACGCCGCTAAAACCTGTCCACCCTTCGACAAGCTCAGGGCAAACGGATTTCAGCTTCATAACTTATTGATCTTCCGTTCGTGGTGAGCCTGTCGAACCATGAGCGGAAGATTAGAACTAATCAGGAAACGAAATAGGTTGTCATCCTGAACGATAGTGAAGGATCTGCTGTGGTTTTGATTGATTATTTTACAGCTTTCGGTGGTGGTGGTGCTGATGGTAACCGTGTCGCCGGTGCCGGTCTTTCTGGCGTTGTTTTTTTTGCAATTATATTGGCGGCAAAAATATATTCATCAATGTAATCTCGAACCTCGTCGTTATTAAAATCGTGCTGCGGAATTTTTGTTGTGCCTGTTTCGGAAATAAACGCATCCCAACCTTTCTCGTCAAGAGTCAACGCCGTCTTCACCAGTGGGGCAACAGTAATCGGATATTCAAATTCTTCCGCTCCGGCAATGATTGTTACGGTTACTTTTAAGGTACCTTTTTCAGGCAGCACTTCAACCCTCCAGCGCCCTTGCTGCTGTTTCTCCTGATAAAAGGAGGCAATGGTGCCGCCATGTACGGCAAAATTAGGCGAAGATTTAATTCTGACCGGTATATCAATGGTGAGTACTACCTTGTCCTGGCCGTTGCTGATCACAATTGCCGGATTCTGCCGGATTGTTTGGGCGATCTTTTTTTCAAAGAGCGCTTCAATATCGGCAAGTTTCTTGCGCCCGTCATACAGCTTGAAGCGGTCCAAAACACCTTTGTAAATAACATATTGAGGCCTTTCTTCCGGTTTTACCTCTGCAGAGGGTTCGGTTAATGGTTTAACCTCTTTAGCCGTTCTTGTATCGGTCGATTCTGAGGCACCAAAAGGAACAGTTTTGGACGGCACCGGTTCGGAACCGGTACGTTGCTGTATATCTGAAGGGAATGTTACTGTCCCGAGAGAGGTGGTTACGCCGCTATTCAATTGATTGCCTTGTGTTGTCAGGTTTTGGCTTGACTGATTTAAAGATGGCGTCTCGCCTGTTTGATTCGGCGTACTCGGATGGCTGGAACCGTCGTCCGTGGTGACCGGTGCGTACTTACTATCAATCATGCTGACACGAGCTAATGTGATACCGCCAGTTCTAATTCTGCGTTCAAAAGATATTTTTGCAATTTCGCCGCTTCCTGAAAACGGATTAGCGCTGATGATGCCAATTTTGATCATGCCTGGTATCGTGGTGGTATTTGGGGCAAACATTGCATCCGACACCAGTCCGCCTTTTGTTGCTGTAGGAGAGACAAGTGATTTTTCATCATACGTAATTTGGAGTTCAATGGCGGCTACGCCGTCCATCCCTGAACCCTGGATGGAATACGATCTGTCACCGGTTGCAATAACAGTAACATTAGCCGCCAGGGCAGAGGCAGAGCAAAACAGCCCGAGTAAAAGTGCAAATGAAAGTGATTTACGTAACGACAACATGTTCATTTGATGTTCCTTATACGTACTGGAAATAACGGTTTATTGGCGCAACTCTACTACACTTCTGCGGTTGATGCAATTACGGAAGATTCTTATGCCTCTTATCACTTTATCTTGCCATATAATTATGATAGAACATCGCGCAGTTAACTAACAGCCGTTATGACAAGGAAGTTACCATGAAAAAGACTGTATATGATGTCCTGATAATTGGTGGTGGCCCGGCAGGTCTGTCAACGGCATATCTGTGCAATAAACATGGTCTCTCCTACCTGGTACTTGAATCAGGAAAAACTGTTCTCCAGGGGATTTCCAACAGTTATCCCGAAGGAAAACTGGTTTACGCATCTAAACCTAAAGACGCTCCTATGCCGTTCATGGTCGATGAATTACGTCCTCCCGACAAGCCGGTAACCGTGGAAAACTATCTGCAGTATGTTCAGCATTTTGTTCAGCATGAAAATCTTCTCGTCCAGACAGAGGTAGACTTCGAAGACATCAAGGACGAGCGGGACGGGTTGAGCGTAATTACGTCAAAAGGCAATTTTAAGGGGAAAAAAGTTGTTCTTTCCTTTGGCAGCAATATTCCCCGCGAACTCACCGTTTATGGTGATGCCAAGATGGTTGCGAAAAATCTTGATGATGCCGGTAAATATGTCGGGATCAAAACCCTGGTGATTGGCGGCGGTAATACTGCTGCTGACGTGATCATCAATATTCTGAAAGCAAAACGTGAGGCAAACGACACTCACCCGGTCTTCTGGGCGCATAAGGCCGAAAAATTTGACGTTAACAAAGAGACGGCTCAAAGGCTTGGCGAAGAGATCTTGCTTGGAGGAAATATTAGATTATTGCTGGGAGCAACGCCACGTATCGGAGAAGTAGATGACGAAGGCGTGGATCGACTGGTCATACGGATTAATGAGTTCAGGCAGGCCGACGGTATTGACCTCTATCATGCCCTCAGCTTTCCAATGCAAAATGTAATCGCATGTATCGGTTCGCAGGGTCCTGTGCCAATTTTTGACAAACTGAATATTCAGAGCATTGCCTGTGCCGCCGGTGTCTGCAAGATTGCCAAAGAGGGCGAACGACTGATACTGCTCTCGGCTGAGTTTGAATCTACACGTAAAGGTGTGTATGTCATAGGAGGGGCTATCTCCCCCTCATACATGAAGATAAATGAAGGATCAATTTCAGAGGAACGCCATCCCAATCTCATATACACCGCTATCAATGACGCATATTATGTAGTTGAGGCGATCAGGGCTAAACTTGGTAACTGACTCTTTAGCTTTACATGCCTACTTAATGTTGTGCGTCAGCGCTGCACCGTACGCACCGTTCTTGACTTTCCAATCCGCTTTAGGCACTATGCCCCTCCATGAAAAAACTTACCAGGCTCATTCACATCGGCTCTGTACCGGTAGGGGGCGATTCACCCTGTTCGGTGCAGTCGATGTGCAGTACCGATACCCGTGACGTTCCGGCGACGATTGCCCAGATAAATGCTCTTGCAGATGTCGGATGCGAAATAGTCCGCTGTGCTGTGCCTGATTCGGATGCTGCCCATGCTCTGGCTCAGATTAAAAAAATGAGCCCCATTCCGGTTGTTGCTGATATCCATTTTGATTATAAGCTGGCGCTTCAAGTGCTTGAAGGTGGGATAGATGGTCTGCGCCTAAATCCGGGCAATATCGGCGAGAAGTGGAAGGTTGCCGAAATTGTGGCATCTGCTGCCGAGCGCAAAGTACCGGTCAGGATCGGCGTAAATGCCGGCTCGCTTGAGAAAGAACTGCTCATGCGTTATGGACATCCGTCAGCCGAAGCCATGGTGGAATCGGCACTCGGGCATATTCGTATTCTTGAAGATTTAAATTATCAGGAAATCAAAGTATCTCTAAAGGCGTCTGATGTCATGAAAACTGTTGCTGCATATCGACTGTTTTCCGAGCTGTCAGATTATCCGCTGCATATCGGCATTACTGAGGCTGGCACAGTTTTTTCCGGAACCATCAAATCCTCGGTTGGTCTCGGCATTATTTTGGCGGACGGAATCGGCGATACGATGCGTGTTTCATTGACTGGTGATCCAAAAGATGAGGTGCGGGTTGGATATGATATACTGAAGGCGGTTGGTTTACGCCAGCGTGGTGTGAACTTTGTCTCCTGTCCAACCTGCGGACGCTGCCAGATTGACCTGATCCGGGTTGCAGAAGAAGTTGAAAAACGACTGCAAGGGGTGGATAAAAAGATTACTGTCGCCGTCATGGGATGTGCGGTAAATGGTCCCGGAGAGGCGCGCGAAGCTGATGTCGGTATAGCCGGTGGTAAAGGAGAGGGTATTCTGTTCCGTCATGGTGAAATTGTTCGTAAGGTGTCGGAAGGGGAGCTGGCTGACGCTTTAATTGAAGAGATATCAAGTTTATAGGCTATGAAAATACAATGAATCAATTTGGAGAATTGTAATGCTCTATTCACGCTATTTTATACCGACGATCAAGGAAACACCGTCCGATGCCGAAGTGGTTTCTCACCAGCTCATGCTGAGAGCCGGAATGATCCGCAAGCTTGCGTCAGGTATTTACAACTACCTGCCACTCGGTTTACGCTCGATACGCAAGCTCGAAAACATCGTCCGTGAGGAGATGAATAAGGCTGATGCCATTGAGATGCTGATGCCGAGTGTCCAGCCTGCTGAATTATGGCAGGAGTCCGGGCGATGGGCTTTTTATGGCAAGGAGCTATTACGCTTCAAAGACCGTAAAGATGCCGATTTTTGCATGGGACCAACCCATGAAGAGGTTATTACCGACATGGTGCGGCGTGAGATAAAAAGCTATCGGCAGATGCCGCTTAATTTTTATCAGATCCAGACAAAATTTCGAGATGAAATCCGCCCTCGCTTCGGTTTAATGCGTGGTCGTGAGTTCATTATGAAGGATGCATATTCATTCGACGTAGACAGCGCTGCCGCCGATCTTTCATATCAGAAGATGTTCAACGCATATATGCGCATATTTGAGCGGTGTGGTCTCAATTTCAGGGCGGTTGAAGCTGACACTGGCAGTATCGGCGGTTCATCTTCGCACGAATTCATGGTGCTGGCAGATTCCGGCGAGGATGCCATTGTTTCCTGCGACGCCTGCCGCTATGCTGCGAATGTTGAAAAAGCGGAATCTCCTCTGTTTACAGGAACATCCACTACAATCATGGAACCTTTACAGAAGGTATCTACACCGGAGATGAAAACAATCGCCGATGTCGCCACTTTTTTGAATGTTGCCTCTGATACGACCATAAAAACGCTTGTGTACGCCTCCGAAGCCGGTGGTCTAGTGATGGCTCTGCTGCGTGGTGATCATGAACTTAACGAGCTCAAACTGAAGAATCATCTCGGTTGGGATGACATCCAGATGGCCTCTGAAGAGCAGATATTTGCCGTTACCGGTTCTCCAGTCGGCTTCCTTGGCCCTATCGGATTAAAACGTGAGATTCCGGTTATTGCCGACCAGGTTGTGCAGGGAATGAAAAATGTCGTAGTTGGAGCCAATGAGAAGGATCACCATTTTACAAACGTCAATTGCGGTAGAGATTTTGCGGCTCCTGTTTTTGTTGACATCCGTACCGTAGCAGTTGGCGACGCCTGTCCTCGCTGCGAATCTGGAAAGCTTGAGATGTGGCGCGGTATCGAAGTCGGACATGTATTCAAGCTTGGCACAAAGTATTCCAAAGCGCTTAATGCAACCTATCTAGATGCCAACGGCAGAGAACAGATTATATTTATGGGGTGCTACGGTATCGGTATCGGACGTACCGTTGCGGCGGCAATCGAGCAGAATCACGACGAAAACGGTATAATATTCCCGATTCCAATAGCTCCTTTTCACTGCTCCGTAGTCGCTGTCAATACCAGGGATGCCGGAGTTATGGCCGCTGCCGAAGAAATATATTTCGCTCTTGAAAAGCTCGGGATAGAGGTGCTTTATGATGATCGCGACGAACGTCCTGGGGTAAAATTCAAAGATAACGACCTGATCGGCATACCGATTCGTATTGTTGTTGGCAGCAAAGGACTGGCTGAAGGTAAGGTTGAAGTTAAGATACGATCAACAGGTGAAGTTATGTCACTTTCGCTGGATGAAGTGGTGTCTACCGTTGCGCAGTATGTCGATGCTGAACGTAAATAACCCGCTCAAAACAAGGAAACTAATGACTAAAAGAGAATTGACTGCCGGAGATATCATTGAAGCACGTTGTACGAAATGTCGCGAAGTTCTGAATCACAGAATCGTTGCAATGGTTGATGGCATAATTAAACGTGTGGAATGCAACACTTGTAACGGTGTACATAACTATCACGCACCGCCTGCAGCAAAAGAGCCGAAATCCCCTAAGAAAGCCGTCGTAAGCAAACCATGCTCACCGAGTGCTGTTCCCCGTGTTTCCAAAAAAGATCCGGTTGAGGTGGAACGCGAAGAGTGGGCATCACTCCAGCCGACGTTTGATCCAGAAAAAGCGCTTCCATATGACATGAACGGCAGGTTTCTGGCCAAACGTCTGGTTCTTCACCCGATGTTCGGACTTGGCGTCGTCAAAACGGTTACCGTGCCAAATAAAATGCAGGTACTCTTCAAAGAGGGTATCAAGCTGCTCCGTTGCAACTACCTTTGATTGGAT
>CAYQMO010000015.1:0-29582 GCA_964418315.1 uncultured Geobacter sp.
ATCCAGAGCAATCAAAATATAAACAGCCGGATTTATTCAGTTGTTAACCGGACAGTAGTGTTACATTCTATGAAATCATGAAAAAACAGCCTAAGTCGTTTGGGGTTACTGAGGTTCCTCATAGGTAACGCGGAACATTCTGCTCATAGTAACTCTTATCGATATCAATAATCGGACTTTGGGGATCGTCTGGTGATTCGCGTATTTGAACGAAGGATAGTCAGCTTTCATGCGATTCATGATCATTCCTCATTTGACGCTTGATCATGAAATGTGTATACTCTTGCAACTTTTTGATTTTAATGAGATTTTTAATTGGAGTGATCGTGGGAGACCAGCTTTATCTTGAACGTTTTGTCTGGTTCGACCATGAGGCTCGTCGCGAACGTTTTCCTAATGCAAATACGCTTGGAGAGCATTTTGAGATTGCTCCAAAAACTGCTCAGCGGTCGATAGATCATTTTCGCGACCGACTTCTTGCACCTCTTGAATATGACAAATCCCATAAGGGCTATTTTTACACAGATCCTACCTTTCAATTGCCTGTTATCCGTATCTCTGAAGAAGAGCTTCTGGCGCTCCTTATATCCCGAAAACTGATTACTGAAGCTTCAGCAGGATTTCTTGCTGATGAATTGGGAAGTGTTTCTGCCCGACTTGGTTCTTTGCTGTCTGCCAACCTGCCAGGGAGGGCACGGCCTGAAGATGCTTTTTCATTTCGCTGGAAGAACATTAGTCCAACTGACCCGCTGACTTTCAAGGTAGTAACCTCTGCACTAATTCAAGGTAAGCAACTCACCTTCTGTTATTACTCTCCTACTGCAAGCAACTGTACCATGCGCACTGTAGAGCCTCACCATATGGTCAACTACATGGGTAACTGGCACTTGATCGCTTTCTGCCACTTGCGTGGTGATTGGCGTGATTTTGTTCTGGGTAGAATGTCGCTCTGTAATGTCGAGGGAACCGCTTTTCAAATCCGTGAAAAAGACGAGTGGCAGCCGTTTCTCCAGAACACCTTTGGCATCTTCCAGAACCGGAAGAGTTTCAATGTTGTATTGCGCTTTACACCGGAGCGTTCGCGCTGGATCAAAGGCGAAATGTGGCATGAGGCTCAGACTGAAGAGGTACAGGATGACGGTTCTCTGGTGCGTACCATTCCGGCATCACACGAAGCGGAGATAATGATGGAGATCCTCAAGCATGGTTCTCATGTGGAGGTGCTGGAGCCTGAGTGGCTGAAGGAAAAGGTTGGTCAGGAAATGAAAGATGCAGTGAATAAATATTACGTGTAGGTCGCTAGATGGGGGAGGTTGTGTGGTAAGGTTCGCGTGGCCTGAGACGTGGTCAGCATACCGCTGCTAATATTGTTTTCCACAGTGCGTCACGTCAAGCGGCTCTTGGTGTGTCTCGTAGTTGTTTTTGTAGAGGTTCAAAGAGTGTTTTAAATGACATAAATATTGGTTTTGAAATATTATGAAAGGCTGTAACTAATGCAAACAGACCTCACCTTCTTCACTAACGAGCCGGGCTCAACCCTGCTTGACCGATTCAGAAAGACCCTCAAAGATGTTAAATTCTTTGACGTGTTGGTCGGCTATTTCCGTACCAGCGGGTTTTATAATCTGCATGAGTCATTTGAATCCATCGATAAAGTACGCATCCTTGTTGGCCTCAATGTTGACCGCAAAGCCTTTGAAATCATCGACACCCATCGTTCACAAACCACACTGGATTTTGAATCTCACAAACGTGCAAAGGAAATTTACTCTGAGACAGTGACCGCAGAGATGGATCATTCTCCAGATAACTATGAAACCGAGTTGGGTGTCAGAAAGTTTATCGAGTTCCTGCAATCCGGTAAGATGGAGATCAAGGCATATCCAAGTGGTAATATACACGCTAAAGTTTATATCAGCAGGTTTGATGAGGATGATCGTGACTTTGGCAGGGTTATCACCGGATCAAGTAATTTTTCTGAGTCCGGCATGGTGGCAAACCGTGAATTCAACGTTGAACTGAAAGACCGCTCAGATGTGGAATTTGCCTTAACCCAGTTTGAAGAACTCTGGAAGGATGCAGTTGATCTTTCCAAAGAGTATGTGGACACCATCAATGACAAAACCTGGCTTAACGACCAGATTACCCCATATCACCTCTATTTGAAGCTTCTCTACGAATATTTCAAAGAAGATATCAATATCGACCAGGATTTTGAAGCGTATCTTCCTGAAGGTTTCATGGAGCTGGATTACCAGAAACAAGCGGTGATATCTGCCAAAAAAATACTAGATGGCTACAATGGGGTATTTCTGTCGGATGTTGTCGGTTTGGGGAAAACTTTTATTTCCGCATTGCTGGCCCAGCAGTTACGAGGAAAAATTTTAATCATCTGCCCCCCGGTATTGAAGGAATATTGGGAGGATACCTTCCGCGATTTTGGTGTGCGTGGGTTCAAGGTTGAATCACTCGGCAAGCTGGAACAGATTATCAAGGATGGAGCTGAGAAGTTTGATTATATTTTCATTGACGAAGCTCACCGTTTTCGTAATGAGGTAACTCAAGGTTATGAATTGCTCCATCAAATATGTTTCGGCAAGAAGGTTATCCTCGTGTCTGCGACACCGCTCAATAACACCGTTGAGGACATCTACAGCCAACTTAAGCTCTTTCAGATACCGAAGAAAAGCACAATACCAGGCATTCCCGATCTGGAAAAATTCTTTGCCAGCCTGAAAAGTCGTCTTGATAAATATTCCAAGGCTGACCCTGAGTACATCCCCCAGGTAAAAGAGGTCTCGCGTGAGTTGCGGGAAAAGATTCTCAAGTACGTTATGGTGAGGCGGACGAGAACAGAAGTCCTCAACTTTTTTAAGTCTGACATGGAAAAGCAGGGCATGTTTTTTCCGGAACTGGCTGATCCCAACCGGATTATTTACACTTTTGACGACAGCACGGACATTGTATTCAGTACTACCATTGAGTCACTTAAAGACTTCAGCTATGCCCGTTACACCCCGCTCCTTTTCCTGAAAGCTCCGGTCTCGGAATTCGAGATGCAGTCACAAAGAAATATTGGTGGCTTTATGAAGGGGATTCTGGTCAAGCGCCTGGAAAGCAGCTTTCATGCCTTTGGTAATACCCTGCGTCGGTTTATCGAGTCCTATCAGAAGTTCATCGATATGTACAACCAAGGTACGGTCTATATCAGTAAAAAGGTGAATGTGTATGACTTCCTTGATGAAGATAACGAGGAAGCACTGTTGAAGTTTGTTGAACTGGACAAAGTGCAGAAATACAGTGCAGATGAGTTTACCGATGATTTTATTGTCAAGCTGAACTGTGATCTGAAGCTGTTGCAAGAGATACAAAAGCTGTGGGTAGGCGTGACCACTGACCCTAAACTGGAGCAATTCGTAAGCGAATTACGGAAGAATCCTATCCTGAAGGGCAAAAAGCTGATCACCTTTACCGAATCAAAGGAAACCGGTGATTACCTATACCACAAGCTGAATAAAGAGTTTCCAGGTCTGGTCATGTTTTTCTCCAGTGCTGGCGGATTACATAATGGTGCCGAACATTCAATACCGGTGGCCCGTAATATCGTTAAGGAGAACTTTGACCCGAAAGGCAAACAACAGCAAGACGATATCCGTATTCTGATTACCACTGATGTGCTTGCCGAAGGTATAAACCTTCATCGTTCCAATATCGTCATCAACTACGATTTGCCATGGAACCCGACCCGAATTCTGCAGCGTGTCGGACGTGTCAATCGTGTGGGTACCGAGCATAACAAGGTTCATGTATTCAACTTCTTTCCCACCGCTCAATCAGATGCTCACCTTGGGCTTGAGGCCAACATAAAGGCCAAGCTTCAGGCATTTCATGACACCCTCGGTGAAGACGCAAAGTACCTGTCAGATGAAGAGCAGATCACGACTCATGAACTGTTTGGCGACTATCTGTATAAGAAGCTGAATGACAAAAAGAACCTTGAAGGTGAGGATGAAGGGGAACGGTCTGAGCTGGAATATCTTCAGAAGATTCGTGACCTGCGGGATAAAGACCCCAGCATGTTTGAAAAGATCAAGCGATTGCCCAAAAAGTCACGCTCCTGTCAAGGTTTGGAAAGGCTCAATCAGGATAAGGTGATCACCTTCTTCCGTAAGGGCAAACTGAAAAAATTCTGTCTATCTGATAGCTCCGCAGTGCAGGAAGTTACCTTCTTTGAGGCGGCAGGACTTTTCGAGTGCCAGCCAGATACCCCCAAGCTTGCGTTACCGAAGGAGTTCTATCCGCTATTAGAGCGCAACAAGCAGGAATTCGACCTGTTGACTTCCGGTGAGGTATACGAAAAATCCGGTCATGGTAGTAAGTCTAACGAAAACTATATCATCAAACGCTTGAAAGGCAATGACATCAGGCACTTCACAGGCTTTACCGATGATGATGAAGACTTTATCAAGGCCGTACTGAAGGCATTTGAGGATGGTATCATCCCCAAAAATACCAGTAAACGCATCAAAGGCGAACTGGAAAAAGAAATTAACTCACTCAAAGTGTTGGCTATCCTGAAGAATAATATACCGATCTCCCTGCTGACAGGAGGTCATTCAACTCAGGCCTTTGACCATTTCACCAGAGAAGTTATTTTATCAGAATACCTTGTTGGAAAAGAGAGTTAAGCATGCTTGAACAGGAAGCACGTCGAATCATTGCGGATACCTTCAATCAACCATACGATGAAACACGTTTTCGTTATCTTATTCGCAATCTCATCAACGGAATAGAAGAGCTTTCCTCGCATCCTATTACAGGAAGTATGATCCCGGACAGCTTTAGTAAGCATATCAGCAAATATACCCGTATCGGTAAGTACAACGATCCCGACGGCAATCGAATTGATATTCTGGCCGTCCACTTGAAGCGAGAAGCCGCTCTGGATCAAGCTCGGGCCATTCAACGAAACTTCATAGCACACTATCTTAACGGTGGTCGTGGTAGCATACTTCGCGATGCAGCCATTGTTGCTTTCTATACCGATGACCCTAATGATTGGCGTTTTTCTTTTGTCCGAATGGATTATAAAACAGAGCAAGATGAGAAGGGCAAGGTACGTGTTATATCGGATCTTACTCCTGCTCGTCGCTATTCGTTTCTGGTTGGAAAAGATGAACCGAATCACACTGCCCAGCAGCAATTTGCCGGCCTTTTGCGGGATGAGAAAGCACTCTCTCTGACAGAGCTTGAAAATGCCTTCCGAATTGAATCAGTTACAAAGAAATTCTTTGAAGAATATAAGGGTCTATTCCTGAAGTTAAAGGATGAGCTGGATGAACTTGTACTAAAGGATTCGGCTATTCGGGAGGATTTTGCTGAAAAGGAAGTAGATACGGCCAACTTTGTCAAGAAGCTGATGGGACAGATTGTCTTTCTCTATTTTTTGCAGAAAAAAGGATGGCTAGGGGTTGGGAGGGATGAATCCGGTAAATTCAAGAACTGGGGAAGCGGTCCAAAGGACTTCCTTCGCAAGCTGTTTAATAAAGAGATTGGTCCAGGATATGAAAACTTCTTCAATGACGTGTTGGAGCCACTTTTCTATGAGGCGCTCGCCTATCCACGCGAAAATGATATTTACATTGGCCTGGATTGTAAAATCCCTTTTCTGAACGGTGGGCTTTTTGAGCCGATAGCAGGCTATAACTGGCAGGAAACCAATATATATTTACAAAACCAGACATTTACCGAGATATTCTCCACCTTTGATAACTATAATTTTACCGTTCGTGAAGATGAACCACTGGAAAAAGAGGTGGCTGTTGACCCGGAAATGTTGGGGAAAGTTTTTGAGAATCTGCTGGAGGTAGTGGACCGCAAATCAAAAGGAGCTTTCTATACTCCGCGTGAAATCGTCCACTACATGTGCCAAGAAGGTTTGATCAACTATTTGGATACGACTCTAAATCCACACAAAACAGGAGAACAGGAGTCTCTTTGTCTGGATGACAGCAGCCCTGCGCAGAGTGTCACTAGAACCGAGATTGAAACCTTCGTGCGTACCGGTGAGTTTCTTGTTGAAAATGACCGAAGGGTTGTCAGCCAAGGTAAAGAAACTAAAACTTATTCATGGCTCATGCCGACAAGCATTCGAGAGAATGCTTGTCAGATTGACAGTGCTTTGGAGACAATCAGAATTTGTGACCCTGCAATAGGATCTGGTGCCTTTCCTGTCGGAGTTTTGCATGAAATAGTCAAGGCTCGCGAAGTGCTGACTACTTATATTGGGGACAGCCAGGAACGAACCCGTTACATTTTCAAACGTCATGCCATCCAGGAATCAATTTTTGGTGTCGATATCGACCCAGGGGCTGTTGAGATAGCCAAGCTACGACTGTGGCTCTCACTGGTTGTCGATGAAGATGATTATCACACCATCAATCCCCTGCCAAACCTGGATTACAAGATCATGCAGGGTAATAGTCTTTTTGAAGAATACGAAGGGGTCAAACTTTTTGATGATCGATTGATAAAGACCGATTACTCGGAAAACAAGCAGAATTTAGATCAGGCGAACAAGAGATTGCTCAATCTGCAAAAAGAGTATTTTGATCTGCATTCAATGGGGCACCTCAATCAGGCGGAAAAGAAGAAGCTGAAGTTGGAGATCAAAAAGCAGACAACGTTGATAAGTGACATGTACGAAGGTGACGACGCGACTGTAGGTCTTTTCCACTTTGGTAACGATGCTTTCAAAACTGCAGATGAACTTAAATCGCTGCACAAAAGGATTTTCGATGTTTCCCGAAAATCTGCAAAAGAAGGGCTTCGCAAGCAGATTGAAACATTGGAATGGCGACTAATTGATGAAACACTGATGGATCAAGGGAAAATGGATGCGCTCGAAAGGATTCAATCTTTAAAAAAATCGAGTCACAAGCCATTTTTTATTTGGAAACTGCACTTTTCAGAGGTGTTTCTTGATAAAGGTGGTTTTGATCTGGTGATCGCCAATCCTCCGTATGTGCGGCATGAGGCAATCAAGGAAATTAAGCCAAGCCTAGCAAAGGAATTCGGCAGCTTTTATTGCGGTACCGCTGACCTTTATACCTATTTTTATAAGAAAGGGCTCGATTTAGTGAAGCCTGCCGGGCATCTCTGTTTTATTGCACCCAACAAGTTCATGCGGGCGGGTTATGGCAAAAATACTCGTGTACTGCTTGGTTGTGAGTCAACTCCCAAGGTGGTGATTGATTTTGGTGAATTACCTGTCTTTGATGCTGGGACTGATCCGGCAATCGTGCTTGTTGAGAAGAACAAACCAGCGGGAAATGAGTTTACAGCGGCTGTAATCAAAACTGCCGAGGAAATTACCAGAGTCCAGGAAATTGTAATTGAGCGTGGTTTCAATCTGCAAGTTGCCGATCTTTCGGAAAATGGTTGGACTTTGGAACAACCTGATGTTTTGTACCTCATGGAGAAGATGCGTAAGGCAGGTAAGCCGCTGCGTGAGTATGTGCAAGGAAAGTTTTACTACGGAATCAAGACAGGCATGAATGAGGCCTTTGTCATTGATGAAGCTACCCGTATGCAGCTTATAGACGAAGACAAATCCAGCGCAGATTTGATTAAACCATGGCTTCGAGGCCGAGATATCTGCAAATGGAAACCTGAATGGGCGGGATTGTATATTATTGCCATTGCAAGCAGTACAAACAAAAAATGGTTATGGTCTCAAGAGAAAACTGAATCAAAAGCTCGAACAATTTTTGAAAAAACATATCCTGCAATTCATCGGCACCTTTCACAATGGGAGAAAAAGTTACGCAAACGTGATGATCAGGGCACTTTTTGGTGGGAGTTAAGATCGTGCGCATATTATGACGAATTTGCTCTTCCCAAAATATTCTACGCCGATATTGGTAAATCAATGAAGGCATCATACGACATCACAGGTGCTTTTTCTGCGAACACGAGCTACATTTTACCAACTTCTGATTTTTCAATAATGGGCATTTTTCACAGTAGGATTTTCGACTGGTACATAAGGCAAAATTTTCAAGCATTAGGCGATCCATGGTCAGGGGGGAGGATTCGTTTTTTCACTCAGTCAATGGAGTTAATCCCAATTCCAACAGCTACCGACATTCAGAAAGCTCCCATCATCGAGCGCGTCCAAAAAATCCTCGCCAATCCCGAAAATACTGCCGTCCCGCTGCTTGAGGCGGAGATTGATCGGCTGGTTTATGAGCTGTATGGGTTGACAGAGGGGGAAATTGCGCTGGTGGAGGGGAAACGATGAAAACCCGAACTATCAGCGTCAAAGGGAGCGAAATCACGGTTTCCCGCTAAGAGCTGGAAGATTACATCTCGTTGACGGATATTGCCCGTTATAAAAACCCGGATGAGCCCATTGATCTAATCAAAAACTGGCTGCTAAGCCGCACTAATATTGAGTTCATAGGTCTTTGGGAGCGACTTCACAACCCGTCTTTTAAAGCGGTCGAATTCGACCGCTTTATGTACGCATCAATCGTTTGAAATTAGTCAGTAATACGCGTTTTGGCACTGGTATCTGGCAAGCAAAATGTAGGTAATTTGTCGCTATGAAATTGCAGTTCGTCGAGCGGATTTTACAGATGAGGTGTGGTGAAATATGAGTATGAATACTAATTTACATGGTCGAATTCTCCATACGAAGCTTCCTAAAACCAGTGGTCTGTTGCCTCTATTTGAGGCCGTGGTTAACTCAATACATGCTGTTGAAGAAACTGGAAGTTCCCTTGAAAATGGTAAGATCGTTGTCGAAATACTCAGAGATGCACAATCCAGTCTGAATTATAATGCCGAGAACAAACCTGGCAGAGAGCCGGTTGAGGACATTATTGGTTTCAAAATAATTGATAATGGCATCGGTTTTAATGACATAAACCTGGAATCATTCAAAACTCTCGATAGTGAGCATAAGGCAAATAAAGGTTGCAGAGGGGTCGGCCGTCTATTGTGGCTGAAAGTGTTTGATCGGATCTCTGTTAATAGTGTTTATGTGGCCGCAGATGAGCAACTGCGGAGAAGGACATTTGATTTTACTGCCACTGCTGGTGTCAGCAAAGAACGTGAAGACGTCGCTATCAATTCTGCGGTTCGAGAAACATGCATCCATTTAGATGGATTTTCAAAAGTTTATCGAGAGGCTTCCAGAAAAACAGGAGAAGCTATCGCAAAATGTCTTTTCGAGCATTGCTTGTGGTACTTCGTAAGATCTGGAGGCGCACCAACTATTGTCCTGAAGGATGGAACAGAGACTATATGTCTTGATCAGATTTACGAAGACAGCATGCATTCAGTGGCAACATCTGAAATCATAACTCTGAAAAACGTCATTTTCGAATTAACCCACGTCAAGCTTCAATCAAATAATACCCAATCGCACAGTATAGCGTTTTGCGCGGCCAGTAGACTTGTTAAAGAAGAAAACATCAGGGGTAAAGTACCCGGACTATATGGCAGAATTGCAGATGAAAATGGTGACTTTATGTATTCGTGTTACGTCAGTTCACCGTATTTGGATGAAAATGTACGTTCAGAACGCACCGGTTTTGATATTGATGACGATGTAACGGGATTATTCGAAGAATCACAGGTCTCTTTTGGCGAAATAAGAGATGCTGTTGTTGAAAGAGCAGCTAATCACCTTTCTGACTATTTACATGAGAGCAAACGTAAAGGGCGGGAGCGTGTAGAGAAATTTGCATCGGAAAAAGCGCCCCGTTACCGTCCTATCCTTGCACGAATACCGGAAGATATGCTTGCTGTTGATCCGAATATTTCTGATAAAGACCTTGATTTACTGCTCCACAAACAGTTGGCTGATATAGAGCGACAACTTCTTGCAGACGGCCACGACATCATGATTCCCGTGAATAACGAGGCATGGCCTGATTATCAGAAACGTTTGAGTGACTATCTTGCAACTGCTGAAGACATCAAAAAGTCTGATCTTGCCAATTATGTTTCGCATCGAAAAGTTGTCCTAGATTTGCTTGGAAAAGCTATTGAACGGGATAAAAACGGAAAGTATTCCAGAGAAGACCTTATTCATGGTTTGCTGATGCCGATGGGGGTTGACTCCAGTCAAATTTTGTCTGACAACTTCAATCTTTGGCTTCTGGACGAACGTCTGGCATTCCACAATTATCTGGCTTCTGACAAGACGATAAATTCGATGCCAATTACGGACAGTAAAGCTACAAAGGAACCAGACATCTGCGCATTGAATGTCTTCGATAACCCAATACTGGTTACGGAGGGCAATAAACTGCCTTTGGCATCCATTGTTGTCATTGAAATCAAACGTCCTATGCGTAACGATGCCAAACAAGGTGAAGAAAAAGATCCGATTGAGCAGGCTATTGGCTATCTTGAACGGATACGGAACGGAATTGTTACTACAGCATCAGGCCGCCCGATCCCAGAGTCAAAAGATATTCCAGGATATTGTTATGTGATTTGTGACATTACCCCTACAATACAGTCACGTTGTAAACTTGCTGGACTGAGCGTAACCAGTGATCATATGGGATACTTTGGCTATAACCCCAATTATAAAGCATATGTTGAGGTAATCTCCTTTGATCGTCTGGTAAATGCTGCAAAAGAAAGAAATCGGGCGTTTTTTGACAAGTTGGGGTTGCCGACAAATTGAACAATGGTATGTGACGAGTTTAATCCGTAAGTCAGAAATGGATAGTTATGCAATAGTGATGCATTTTCAGGGGGATAATGATGAAACCAATAGAGCTTAAAATTCCTTTTGTTTGGCCGGATACTGTTGAACTAACGAGGCAATCCCAGATCACTGGCACAGTACCTTATCAAGATCTTTTAGAGGAAATTGACAGTGCTTTTGGTGTGGTTACAGGTATTGACTCCGCTGGGGTTGCCTGGCTTGCAGATCAGGCGAAACAGCACCCGACGCTTCGTATAAAATTGGTAATTGCTTTATTTGGGGCATGTGCAACAAAAAGCTCTCACCTTGAAAGCCTGCTGTCGCTGCAAAAAGAATATAAGGATCGTATCGAGTTCAAGCTGTTCGCCACCGACATCAGCTTCATGGTCGGCTCACCGTCTAATGTAGTGTGTTTCATTTCATCTAAAGACCAAAACGCATTTCTTTCAGCTGGTCCTTCAGCAAATTTTGGAATTACCACACCACTGGAAACTCAAGCAAACCTTGTATTCAAAGCTGACGCACCGACGGTGGATAGCTGGCGCAAATGGTTTGAGCTTCTTTGGTTCAAATCGTCACCGCTAACAGAAAACACCGCAAATATTCCAGAGCTTCAACCAGCAAGAGGTACCGATGAAGCTGAGATGATGTGGAGTGAATATGAGGAGCAATGCCGGTTAGCGCTCGAAAGAATGCAGACTGGGGACATCATAATTGAGGTTGATCCTGAAACAGGCGAAGTCACCGCTAAAGATGAAAACGGCCAGGAAGTTGAGATGCCGACAAAGAATCTCAATGTGCCTCGTCTTGATCAAGTTGCCAACAGGATTGCCCGGCTTTATTCAAAAGGTGCAATGGTTACGGTTGATAAAGCAAGCCGGATTCCTCCACTTGATGCTCCTATCAGATCGGAATGGTTTGGAGTAAAAGCCTTACGACAGATCGGTGCGGTAACACGGGAAGTTAAATACCGTATCTCGGTACTTGACGATAAATTGCTCAAAGACTTGGAGAACAGAAGGAAATCAATCCGCCAGATTATTAACGCATTCAGTTTTCCTCTTGCTGATGGTGTGTACTGGATGCCTGATACCGCTCGCAATCTATTAGAGCAAGAACTTAATCGGGTCAATAAAGAGGGCCGTGAAGCACTTGATGGGGCCATTGGGAATGATGTTGATAAATTTGTGGGCTCGCAGATCAATCGCATAATTGAAGATGCCAATAAAATGTACAAGGATTTCAACCCAAATGGCCAGCTTGGAAAAGAAGTCATCGATGAAATTGTTTCGGATTTGTCGGAACGCCTTAAAAAGGCTGTCAGCGGCAGATTTTTGCCTCAGATATCTTATATGGAGGTTAGTTTTTCACCGAAATTGGAATCAGAGGCTGTTTCAAGTTGGGGGCAAGCTCTCTCAATTGTGGAGGCAATTGCCAAATTCCCACGTGAGCTTGTTACAGACCCTTTCAAAATGCGTGGACTTAAGGTTTCCGAACGGGAATATGCTCAGGTGATGGATATTTGTAACGATACCATTCATCAGCGCAGGCCATTTAAGGAAGAAATAAAAGAAGAGTTAGATTTCGTAAAAGGAATTATGAAAGAGGGATTCACCCATAGGGAAAAATGTGAACTTCTATTTGATATAATAGGCGGAAAAAGTCGGATCGAGTTGAACGTGAAGATAGCAGAATTTGTAACCAAAAATAAGGAACCCAATCCGGGGATTTGATGTTGAAAATCGGCGACATACTCGGTGAAACCTACCGGATTGAACAACTACTCAACCGTGGTGGCTTTGGCCGGGTATGGCTTGCGGTTGATACGATACTAAAAAAATATGTCGCTATAAAAGAGCTGATTGAGGTTGACGAATCTCGCATTGAAAACTTCATCAGAGAAATGCAGATTGTTGCAAGGCTTGAGCATAGCAACATCATCAAGATTCACCACGCTATACCTCAAGATGGCGACGTCTATCTTGTCATGGAGTATTGCCATGCTGGCAGCATTTATGATGAACTGAAAAAAGTTGAAAAAATGCCCTATGATCAGGCTGTTTCTACTGCAATCGCAATCTGTGCCGGTCTCGAAATGGTACACCATCAGGGCATAGTTCATCATGACATAAAGCCAGCCAACATAATGGTCGGCAGCAACGGCACGATTAAGATAAGTGACTTCGGTATTGCCAATACATCCTGGGGTACACCACATTATATGGCTCCGGAGTTGTGCGATAATGATTGTGACCCCGAAGATATACGAGCCGATATTTATTCATTGGGGATTACGCTATTTGAGCTTCTGACTGGAAAAGTCCCCTTTGATGGCAACAGAGGACAGATATTAAACGGCCACCTTTTTGAGTATCCGATATTTCCCAATTTCATTCCCGTCTGGCTTGAAGAGATCATACGTAAATCACTCGCAAAGCATCCAGACCTTCGTTTTCAAACCGCAGCAGAATTTGCCCAGGCATTGGAGGATAAACAGGCTCCTGCACTTCTCAAACCTGCCATGTTGTCTGCCTCAATATGGAATGCCGAAGCAGAAAAGAAGATGGGAAAGCAAAAGTGGTATAAAGCGAGGTTTTCTCTTGAAGAAGCGTTGAAACTGTACCCGGAGTTTTCTCTTGCTCATGCAAATATGGGTGTCTGCTACAGCAAAATGAAAGAAAGTGACAAGGCTTTCGATCATTTTATGAAGGGGCGCAAGCACCAAACTCCGGATGTAATCAAATCGCTGGCGTCATTGCATATCGAACGTGAAGAGTATGGGACAGCTATTTCTGCTTTAAGCGAATATACCTATCGCTACCCGCTAGACTTTGAAGCGCAAAACATATTGGCCCAAGCATACTATGAGGCCGGACATTATGAGCGCTGTATTGAATTGCTGACGACCGCCCTGGCCAAGCACAAAGACCCTGCATTTATGAATAATCGCATGATTGCCTGCCACCTGCATGACGGGCGTATTGACCCGCAGAAGGCCCATTCAGAATATCTGGATTACAATCAGGTCGTTATGAATGAAGATACGATTTCTTCTGACAACATAAAAGCAAAACTACTCTTTGCGCCATACGGTCAACAGTCAATCGTCAATGACATAACAATTACCGGCGCTGATCATTTTTCATCCAAAAAACAAATTGTCACCATTGGTAAATTTGCGAGTAACGATATAGTTATTGATAAATCTATGGTCAGCAGGCGTCATTGCGTCGTAATAAGGGAATCACAAGACCGCTGGCTGCTGGTGGATTTGCAATCGACCAACGGCACCAAAATAAATGATCTGCCTGCTAGCCGGAAATACTTAGCAGTCGGTAGCTACGATCTTGAAGTCGCCGGGGTTAGCTTAAAACTCGGATTGTACTGAAATATCAAAAAGGAGAATCGACATGGCAATGACCGTTGAAATCAAAGGGAACAAGCTCTGTATTGAAATTGACCTAGAAAAACCGACACCATCAGCATCCGGTAAGACGCTTGTAGTAGCAAGCACACGAGGGAATGCCGTCACTACTGCTGAGGTGGATGGCAAACCTATCACTATCGGATTGAATGCTTATATCAAACCGTAACTGATGATCCACTTTTGTTTATAACGCAGGTCGCTAAACCGATCAATTTAGCACCGAAGAACCCGCCACTTCCATATTCCGCAAAATATCGTCTGACATCCAGCGTTTTGAAAACTGATCCGAACGTTCGCTGTTTGTTTCGTGTTCTACAATATCGTACCGTCAAAAAATCTCAACTATGAAAATAATTCGATTGTAGGACGCTAGATGGGGTATGTGACTTTCTATACTGAAACCATACCAGAGTCTGAATAAACACTAAACTCGGCGCTATAGTGAATGTGTAACCGCATCTGAAATGCGTGATGACAAGGATGCTAAACTGAAGCACGGTTGGAGCGATGCCGACGGAAAGCGGGGGTAGCTACAACTCGAAATGAATCTCAGGGCCAGTTACCTATGATGGCAGCGTAAGGGAGGATGTTCAATGATTCGTATCAGAAAGCATAATGAAGTCTGGCAGCTCCGATGGCGTCGCTATGAGGGTGATAAACGTAGCTGGCACTGGGGTTCGGTTGCTAACCTTTATGATCTTCAGCAAACAATTATCGAGTTTGCGGTTCATATTGATAACTATATCCGAATTGCTTTGGAAGTTATGCAGGGTAATTCTGAAACATACCTGTATAAAGATGGAGAACTTACTCGTCGTCAACCGTTACAGTCTAGAAATGTTCCTGAGGGACAATATTTTTGTATGACTATGCATCTACGTCATCACCACGAAGTTGAAGAAACTATTAAATTTATCGAGTCGGGTGTTTGGAAAGTTCGGAAATGGTTACCACCGGTCATATTTGCTAATCGATACGAATTCAGGCTCTCCCAAGAAAAAATTAAGCAAGAATACTTGATTGTAGAGACGATCAACGATTTGTTTGTACCTTTTGAAGTAATTATCTAGCGAGGACTATATTTTGAGTCGCTATGCCGTAGGTGACATACATGGTGGAGCAAAGACCTTCCGGGCCTTGCTGGATCGACTCAGCCTGCGACACTCTGACATACTATATCTACTTGGCGATTATGTTGATCGCGGTGAGGATAGCAAAGGTGTTCTTGATATCATTATACGCTTAATGGATTCAGGGCATAACGTGCGACCAATTCGAGGCAATCATGATGATATGATGCTACATGTCTTGACCGGGGATAACGATAAGTTTTCGGTTCAATGGCTCAACACATGGGGTAGAAATACCCTAAAAAGTTTTGGCGCTCAAACATTAGATGCAATACCGGTCCAATATCTTACTTTGATAGAATCATTGCCGTGCATACATGTTGCTGATGATTATGTTTTTGTACATGCCGCGTTGGACATGACTATGGAAGATCCTTTGACTCAATCAAGCGAAATAGTAATGCAATGGGGTGAAATCAGCAAAGTTGATTCAATAAAACTTGGTGGCCGAAAACTTGTCACCGGTCACACAATTCAGCCTTTGCCACTTATTGAGGTTTCTCTGCTTTCAAATAGAATCTACCTCGATAATGGAGCATGCACCAACATGCAACCTGACTTGGGAAATTTGGTTGCGCTGAACATTGATACTCTGGAACTGACAATTCAACCCTGGCTTGATGGAGAGGCACTACTATGACTTTAAACGAATGGTTCAAATCAATGATGTCCGTTACTCCTGCAGAACCGCGTGGATGGTTTCGCTGGTTGCATAATCATTACATGGGAAGGTATGGGGATCATCATCTTGGACTTGTAATTGGAGACACATTCACAGAAGAATGGAAAAGGACAAAAAGTGAGCTGGACGAGCCACAAGATAAAGTAGATCAAGATCTGGCACTCTCATTTGTCAGCCTGCACCCATGGGCTTGCGGGGTGAAAAAACACACAAAACTGGTGGCTGCGCTATGGGATCAGATGACTCCTGCAGCACGCGGTGCGTTTATGGCCGGTCTCTCTGAATTTCATTTTGGCGGTGAGCCGGAGTTGATTGGCAGGACACTACTCCGTTTGGAATCAGCTGACCTGTCGCCGGAATCACTTTGTCAGTTAGCCTGCAACGTAATCCGCTTCAAGAGGCTCGATTTCTTGACCGCGTTGCTTGATAAATATCCTTCACCGACTGATAAAATCAAACGATTCAGCGCAAGTAGTACTAGAGATTCATGGGAGTCAGAAGAACTTGAAAAAGTGAGTCACCGGGTCATCGACATGATTTTGGAGGCGGCTTTGATAAGAAACGATATTGATGCTGCCAGACTTGCATTGCAACACGGTGCGGACCCGAATATTTCGATATGGCAGTTGGAGCGTTCTAGTAACCATAAATACAGCGCTCTCGGCTATGTCATTGATTCGGAGAATATGCAAAACATGCAGCCCCACAAGGGAATCACGGAATTGCTTCTGGAACATGGAGCATCTGCTGCTGGCACTGCATATGGTGGGTACAATCACGAACTGTTTCTGGCTCTTGGCAAAGGCTGGCATGAACTGGCTGAACGGTTGATCTCAGGGGGTGCCTGCTTATCAAAACCTGTCGAATCGGCTGAAAATGCAGAGATTACAAAGACCGCAGGATGCGAATCTATGGTCATCGGCCCAGGTGGCCCTAATTTTTTCGGTCATTTCGGCGATAAGTTGAAGTGGGCGTATGAGAACATCGGCAGCATCATACCGCTGGTGTCGGTCTCGGAAAAGCAGGCGTTTTTCTCCTCCAATGCTCAGGGAGGCAGCAAATCAACCGTTATGGAAAGGGTCATCGGAAATCTTGATCGTCTCAAGCGCTATGAAACTTTAGGTCTCGATACTAGGCTTTCCGCAGAAGAACTCTGCACTGCGGTCGGTTGTGGTGCTTTCGATAGCCTGGTTTATTTATTGTCCAAACACGGCGATTCTGCAAGAGACCGCGCAATGTTCCGGATTCGACGATACAGGCCTGACATTGGCGCTGCATGGCGTCATATGGATATGGTTCCGCAGGAAGATGGTATAAACCTGGCCAAAGAGTTTGACCCTCAAGGCCAAAAACCATTTTTGTTACCAGATGGCTCCAAGCTTTACGTTGATCTGTCTGCAATCGCTTCTCCCCTCCATAAACTGGGACCATGCTTTGAGGGGTACTTTTGGTTGCGGAAAGATACTGTAGTTCTACGTCGCCGCAAAGACAGAGTAATCGTTCGTCGGCTGTTTAAGACGTGGTGCATGGAACCACTCCCACTCAGGGCACCAGGCATTTGCAGGGACCAGCGGTATCTGGATGATTGCATTCCACTTATCAGAGAGATCGATGGAAAATTCATCCACCTGGGTGTGACGATGGGGCGTGTGTGGTGGACTATGTCTGAAGGGGCATTGAAAGATGCCGTACATACCTGGAAGGACACGCCAGAATACAGCAATCTTCAAGATCAGGCAGAGCAGCGTATTAAAACTCAGGATTCATGCAACTCCCGTCCCGGCTGTACCCCGTTGACCGATTATGAACTGTGGGGGTATCCACCTGAGTTCTGGTTATATCTGGTACGCCTCGAAAACAACTTTATCGGTATGACAATCGATAGCTGTCAGGGGGATGTAGAGTTATTGAAAGAATACAAAACATGGGCAAAAACAGCCAAAAGCCGTGAAATCAAGTTTGTTCCAGATCAGCGACTGTTGGAATGGGAGCTCTGGTCGGAAGTTCCTGCCGAATACAAGCCTTATTACTACTGGGATACCATGTTCGGTGATCGTGGAGGCGTCGTAATGGGAAGTTATGACAACAAATATGAAAGTGCAATGGCATCAAAAGTACGCAACTGGCACGACCGCAAGTGGACGGAGTGGATTCAGGCAAAGAATGCAAAGGAGAAGAAACAATAGGTAATATTTGACATTTTCGGCATTATGAGGCTGTTTTGAGTTTATGAGAGGTTGTTATGAAATGGTCTATCGGGAAATTTTATTTGCAATGGGGACATCCTGAATTCGACTTTGAAAAAGCGGTAGGTAAATACTTACTCGAATTGGAGCGATGCTCGTCAAAGGTTGTTATTGCAAGCCCAAAGTATGACGAACATTATCGTTGTGAGATTATTGCAGATTCTTACGGACTGCTTCAATGGGTGGAGAAGGATTTTCAAGGTTGGTGGAGTTCTGATAGAGATAAACAAGCAGCAAGAATGACTCTCCCGATTTGGCTGAGAGGTGCTGATCCGAATAACCCGAATCCCATCTACGTTCCTTTTTACTTCTACAAGGCCGTTGACGATCACATTCAAGAATTAGTCAATCATGGCATCACTGAATTGATTTGTCTGGATTGTCAAAAAGTAGTTAAAGAAATTGAGGTTAAAAAATTGAACGAGCGGCAGATGCCGTTTTGGTCGTGGTGGACCGTAGAATGGTATTGTGAAAAGAGTCATCTTCTCTATCGTGAAGACGAAGAATTAAAGTTTTTCAGTACACCTTAAGAGTTTAAGGAACACAGTTGATAAACGGAGGCATGCAATGTTCAGCATACAGAAAAACGAATGTCCAGTACAAATACATGCTGACAGCCTTGACCCGATTGCCACCGAACAGGTGAAATTGATTGCCCATCACCCGGCACTGCATGGACTTATCTCCATCATGCCGGACGCGCACGCCGGAGCTGGCTGCGTTATAGGTTTTACCGGCAAATTCCGCCAGGCGGTCATTCCGAACATTGTCGGTGTAGATATTGGTTGTGGTGTGGCATCCGTACCGCTTTCCGGAATACAGAAAATTGATTTCCAGGGATTGGATCAGTTTATCCGTGAGCGTATTCCACTGGGGATGAATCAGCGGGAGAATGCGGCTTTCTTTGATACTGTGCCTGCACCGGATAATCTAAAAAAGTCCGCCCGTTCGCTATGTGAGCATACCGAAACTGATTTTTATAAGGGAGAAAAGATAGGTAGGCATTTGCCACCTCTTATGCAGCTTGGCACTCTTGGTGGTGGCAACCATTTCATTGAGATAGGACAGTCTGAAAATGATGGCAGTTTTCGCCTGATTGTCCATTCAGGTTCACGTAACCTGGGGAAACGGATAGCAGAACACTTTCAGGAAATGGCAGCAAGCATCACCAAGCAGATGGGAATGACCGTGCCAAAAGGAATGGAGTACCTGCCACTCGCAGCCGGTGGGGAAAGGTACATGCACTGGGCAACCATAGCTCAGGCTTATGCCCGATATAATCGGCGCTTCATGTTGGCCACCATCCTTGATTTCTTTGGGCTGAAATACGATGAGTCACAGATCATCGAAAGCGTTCACAACTACATCGCCGAGAAGGATCAAGTCATCCGCAAGGGCGCTATTTCGGCGCATGAAGGAGAACAGGTGATTATTCCGCTCAATATGTCTGACGGCATCATCATCGGTACCGGGAAGGGGAATACCAGTTACAATAAGTCAGCACCCCACGGTGCAGGACGCAAGAGCAGCCGTAAGGAGATGTTCCGTAAACTGGATAAAGGTGAGTACAGTCTGGACGACTTTGAAAAATCCATGCAGGGAGTGTTCTCAACCTCAATCAATCGGGAAACTTTTGACGAAAGCAAGTTTGCCTATAAAGATCCGGCGGAGATAGAGAAGTATCTGTTGGAAACGGTAACTGTTACGGACAAGCTAAAGCCTGTGTATAACCTGAAAGCAGCTGGTGAGTAATTCTATGGAGGAATCCAATATGGGTCACGGAGACCACTGGGCGGCAATTGAAAAAGATAGTACAGAATTCATCGCCGAGATGCTGCCGAAAATTTGCTCTGAAGGCAAACTCATTGGTAAAAACGCCTTCACGCATTCTATGGAAGAAGTCCCGAATAAAGTCGGAATAGCATTCGGTCTTCAATATGCTGATACTCCGGTAAATTTCCTCGCATTGATTGTCGGTGAAATAGAAGAGGCCAGTAACCTGTTTTGGTCTGGTTATCCGGTCTGCGCCAAGGGTATAGATTGTCGGCTTGTTATTGAAGAGATCAAACCCTGGGATAATGGCATAGAAGGAATTATTGAGGCTTATGTTCCAGAAGGTGGGATAATCTCATTTTTCGATCCATACTTTTTTCTGAACAAAGATTCCTACATAGTGGGAAAAGAAGTCACTGTAAAGCTCGGAGCGCTTGCCTACACGCTTAAAAAAGCTGATCAGCTTGAGATTCAGATCACTGAAGGCCCAATGCTTGAAATACATCGTCAGCGACTTCTTGAAGATGACCCTGATGCCGATGTCAGTTTGATTACATCCGTACCAATATCTATGGATGGTTCTGCAATATATTTTCCTCGGGGGGATGTTGGAGATGATGCTGAAGTCAGGTTCAAGGTAACTGAAACTGACAATTTTACCTGTGCTGAACGTCCGTTCATAAGCGTTTCCGGCACAATCATGCGTCCGGATAGCGGTGATGTGAATATTCATGTGTATGTATCGGAACAAGTTCTGAATGGATATGTGCCACAGGTTGGCGACAATGTTGAAGCGGTTGTATGGATGCAGGGTTTTTTAAGCAACGATAACGAGACTCCTGACATCAAAATTGATGAAATAACGACATATCCTGAAAATGAACAAAAGTGTATCCGAGTTTCTCAGGAAGTACGCCTCAACACTCTAAAGACGGAGCTGAAGGAGTACTCCATTTGGAAAACTGATACGCCAAACATAATAACAGAATTTCCGTTAAGTGACATTGAGTGGAAGCCTGATTTAAAGGGAAAGCTTTTTCAAGCTTCGGTTCTTCCATTCATATTCTTGCTGAAATGGGTATTGTTTTTATTAACGCCACTAATGTTTGTATTTACTGTAGGAGAGCGGCTGCTAGAAAAGAGAAAGCTTAAAAAAAAGGTAACAGATATTGAGAGTTATATCAATTTACCATTTGATGCCCCTGAGGAAAAAACACTTGATCAACTTTGGCGGTTTTACGGACTTGACAGGAAATTTGATGAAGAGACTAAATTTCAGTTACTTGCGGAATGGGTCGAACTGCTCTATGGCGCTGAAATCAGGCAACAATTCAATTTTACACAGATGAAATCAGAAATACATAAGGGGCAGGCTGAAGCAAACGCGGCATACTACAGGGGTGAACCGGATTCAGCACATTTTAGTTTTGTTGATATCGCGTGGTCGCTGGCAAAAGAAATTTCAAGTAAATTGCCATCTTATAACCGTTAATTTGCGAAGGATTATCGCGAGGCTGATATATAAACTCTGGCATGTAAGAATTGTTTCATCATAAAGGAGTGGAACAATGCACTTTGACAAACTTGATAAAGCCATGCGTGTTTTTGAGACCGCTTCCGATCTCTGCGTATTGCCCGGCATATTCATGGTGGCTCGCATAGACGGACGCAGCTTCAGCCGACTTACAAAAGAAGTCTGTCAGTTTGAGGCACCATTCGATATCCGTTTCCGTGACATGATGGCTGAAACCGTCACACATCTGATGCAGTGCGGTTTCAGGGTGATATTCGGTTACACCCAAAGCGACGAGATTTCACTGTTGTTTCACAGGGATGAAGACTCCTTCAATCGTAAGTTGCGAAAATATCACTCCATTTTGGCTGGAGAGGCCAGTGCTAAATTTTCCATCCTGCTCGGCCAACCCGCCGCCTTTGATTGCCGCATCTGCCAGTTACCAGATACTGAGCGGGTTGTAGACTATTTCCGCTGGCGCATGGCGGATGCTCATCGCAACTGCCTGAACAGTCATTGCTACTGGATGTTGCGTAAGCAAGGTATAGAAGCGAACACTGCCGCTAAACAGTTACTTGGTATGTCGGTGGAAGGCAAAAACGAACTACTCTTCCAGAACGGCATCAACTACAACGATCTTCCTGTCTGGCAGAAGCGTGGTATCGGCTTTTATTGGGAAGCATTTCAAAAGGAAGGTATTGATCCGCGTACTGGCGAAACCGTCTTCTCAGAACGTCAGAGGATCAAAGTTGATTACGAGACTCCAGGAGAATACCTTTTTGACAAGTTCTTATTGGACATGATCGATCCGCAGATTTACCTGAAAATGCACGCCATGCTGATAGATGAAAAAGTTGAAGAGTACAAAACGCCATGACAGATACCATCCTAGAAAACCTCAAACAGATCGAACAAAAGCACGACATCCGCATCCTCTATGCCCTGGAGTCGGGCAGTCGGGCATGGGGATTCGCTTCGCGTGACAGCGATTACGATGTCAGGTTCATCTATATCCATCCGCTGGATTGGTATCTATCCATTCGTGACAAACGGGATGTTATTGAAATACCCATCTCTGATGAACTGGACATAAGCGGTTGGGATATCCGTAAAGCACTTGGCTTGTTCATCAAATCAAACCCACCACTTCTGGAATGGCTTGGCTCTCCGATTGTCTATCGGGATGACTTTGGCTTTGCCGATAGATTGCGGGATATGTTGCGGCACTCGTTTTCACCGCAACGTTGCTTGTACCATTACCTGCACATGGCAAAAGGGAATTTCCGCGAATACCTTAAAGGTGATCTGGTGCGGGTAAAGAAGTATTTCTATGTGCTACGCCCCATTCTGGCTTGCTGCTGGATTGAAAAGTACAACACCATGCCGCCAACTGAATTTGAGCGTCTTTATAGTGATGCCGCACTTTCACCGGAGCTGGTTGTGGAAATCAATCAACTGCTGGAACGTAAGAAGGCCGGTGACGAACTGAATATGGAACCGAAGATCGAGATAATCAATACGTTTCTTGATGAACGAATAGAGCACTTTTCTGCGTCAGCTAAAAGAACGGAAACCAGGGATAAGGATATTGTCCTATTGGATGACCTTTTCAGGGAAATGCTACAGAAAGTATGGGTAAAAGAATGAATCCGGAAATTGCATTCCTGAAGAGCCTGTTTCCCGCCTCCTATCACAGCAGGATTGTCATGGTTGGTGGTACGGTTCGAGACATGATCACCGGTAGAGAATGTAAAGACCTTGATCTGGTTTCTTCACTTTCCGATGGCGAACTTCTTGCCCTTGGATTCCGCCTAGTGGAGGCAAGTAGTGGTGCGGACATCTACTTTCGCCACAACCCTGATTTTGGCAAGATTGAGATTACCCGCATTAACAGCATGGATGGTCTGGAAGATGACCTTCGCCGTCGTGACTTCACTATCAATGCTATTGCTATGACTTTTGACGAAACTCGGATTGACCCCATGAAAGGGTATAATGATCTGACTGCAAAGAGGCTTCGGGCATGCAGCAGCGAAACCTTTGTTAAAGACTCCCTCCGCGTATTTCGAGCTTTCCGCTTTGAGTGCGACGGATGGCGTATGATACCGGAAACAGAAAAACTGATCAGTCAACAGGATTGGTTTTCCTGCTTCTCCGTTATGCCTATTGAACGGTTCAGTAATGAAATGCTGAAAGCTCTTGCGTCTGAAACACCGGAACGGTTCTTTGAGCGAATGATCGAGTACAGCGTGGGCGCGGGGTTCCTGCCGGAACTGTTTCTGATGCCGACGATTCCCGCAGGACCGTTAGAGCATCATCCTGAAGGAGATCTTTTCACTCATTCCATTCAAGTACTGCAAAGGGTGTCGGCAACAACCACTGATACTCTGACCCGTTTCTGTGCTTTCTTTCACGATCTTGGTAAATTAGCAACCGACCCGGAACTCTACCCAAAACACCATGGCCATGATGACACAGGTTTTGAGTTGGCAGACAGTTTCTGTAACCGCTTATGTCTTCCAGTATCTTACCGTAAAGCTCTCGCATGGATAAGTCGTCTGCATGGCAATGCAAACAAATGGGATAATCTGCGGGATTCTACAAAGCTTAAGATGGCTGAGCAGGCAATCAAATCCGGTATTACCAGGATACTGCCTCTTGTTTCAGCTGCTGATAAGCTGGGCAATGAACAGATGAAAGACTGGGATAATCTACTTAGGGTTGCCGATATGAATACGCAAGAGTTAGGTATTGACCGGGGTAAGCTTGAAAGCATGTCGATTAATAATCGACCGTCGTTCATATTACAAAAACGGGTGGACGTTTTGCGCTGTGCAAAGACTTGATTAAATTTTGTCACATTTACTGTCAATCTGAAGGTATTGTTAAGATCTTAATATATTGAATTTTAGCGACAACGGTACGGCAATAGAGTTATTAGAGGTTGGTTTGTATGGACTCTAAACTCACAAAAGATGATGAAAAGAAATTTGTAACCTCGTTCAAGTGCTATATGAGCGAAACATCGTGGAAGTGCTGGAAAAAGATAAGCTCTGAATGTAGTATGGCGGCAACTTGATCAAGTTGGAGGAACAATGACAAAAGTAGACATTTTTGAAAAGGTCCACGAAGGTATCGGCCTGTCCAAAAAAGAATCCGCCGAGATGGTAGAAGCCGTCTTTGCACTCATGAAAAACACGCTTGAATCCGGTGAGAATCTGAAAATTTCTGGCTTCGGTAGTTTCATAGTGAAACAGAAGAATGACCGCCGTGGTCGCAATCCGCAGACAGGCGAGTCAATTACCATTGAAGCCAGGCGAATATTGACGTTCAAGCCGAGTGGCGTTTTGAAAGATCAGATCAACAAAGAGCATTCACCTTGAAAATATGGATAGATGCCGATGCCTGTCCACGAGTGATCAAAGAGATTATTTTCCGTGCCTCCGAAAGACTTAGCCTGCCTGTCCTGCTTGTCGCAAATAAAAGCTTGAGCAAACACAACTCCAAACTGATTGAATCGATTGTTGTCGCTGACGGCTTTGATGTCGCTGATGATTATATTGCCGAACATGCCGCTCCGGAAGATCTGGTAATAACTGCCGACATTCCTCTGGCAGCAAGAATTGTTGCTAACGGCGGCGTTGCCCTTGATCCTCGTGGTGAACTCTATACCGAGGAGAATGTTGGCGAACGACTTTCCATGCGTGACCTGATGATGGAGCTTCGCTCTGAAGGATTTGCTCAAGGCGGTCCATGTCAATTCAATCTCACCGACCGACAACGCTTCGCCTCATCCCTCGACAGCATGCTCACACAAATGCTGCGTGGAAAGAGGCCGGTATAACTATGGCATCTTCAAAACAGATGAAAGCATCCAAGACGAGAGATTTCTCAAAAGAGCCAATGAACTTACTGGAAGCAGAAATTGCCGTAACCGCACTTAATGCTACTGGCGAGTTCTCTATACTCCGGAAACTGAACCTTGAACGGGAATCCAGCTTCACACTGAGATCTGTCGTAGGATCAAAAATCGGGATTTGCCTTGATACCGAGACGACCGGTCTCAATCATGCTGAAGACAAGATCATTGAGTTGGGAATAGTCGCCTTTGAATATGACCCGATTACTGCCGAGATCATACATATTACTGACCGGTACAATGGTTTTGAAGATCCGGGGCGTCCACTCCCGAAAGAAATCATTGAAATTACCGGAATAACAGATGATATGGTTTGCGGACAACACTTGGATGACGATCAGGTAAACAGGCTTGCAAATCAGGCAACTGTTGTTATTGCCCACAACGCCGGTTTTGACCGTAAATTTGTTGAATCTCGCTTTCCGGCCTTCACCACGCTTCCGTGGGCATGTTCCGTTAATCAGATTGACTGGCAGGCCGAGAGGATATCCACTCGTGTTCTGGAATATCTGCTTTTCAAGTTCGGTTTGTTCATAAACGCCCATCGTGCCTTGGATGATGCTGAAGGGGTGCTGGGTATCCTTCTGGGGAAACTGCCGGTAAGTAAAACCTCCGTATTCAAATCCTTGCTGAATACCTATGACGAAGTAACCTCAAAGATCAGTGCTGTAGGCGCACCGTTTGACAAAAAGGATATCCTGAAGCAGCGTGGTTATCGCTGGAACGATGGCTCACAAGTTGGCAGTAAAGCGTGGTGGATCAGCGTTCCCAGTGCTCTTGAAAATGAAGAGCTTAACTGGCTTGCCAGCGAGGTATATTCCGACAGTTCAACTGACCGGGTCGAGATTAGCCGGATCAATGCTATTGACCGTTTCTCCGTTCGGGAGAAATAGCTATGTGTGGTCGGTTCACATCACTTTTATCGCCTGAGTTGCTGGCTGTCATTTATGAAATTTTTGGACCTCCCGAATCGACTCCACGCTACAATATTGCTCCGACTCAACCTGTATCGATAGTTCGACTGAATGCCGCAGGACAACGCGAGCTTGCAACTGTCAAATGGGGCTTGATTCCGTCCTGGGCTAAAGATCCGAGCATAGGTCACAGCCTGATTAACGCACGAGGTGAGACCGTCGCCGAAAAGCCGTCGTTTCGAGCTGCATTTAAACAGCGTCGTTGCATCGTACCTGCAAGCGGATTTTATGAGTGGGTGGCTGTTGGCGGTGCAAAACAGCCTTGGTACATAAAGGGCTACGAAGACCGACCGCTGTCTTTGGCCGGTTTATGGGAACATTGGCCGTCTCCAGACGGTAGTGTGATTGAAACTTGTTCCGTCATAACAACTACTGCCAATGAACTAATGGCTCCGATTCATGATCGGATGCCGGTTGTTCTATCGCCAGAATCAATTGCCACGTGGCTGGAGCTGAGTACCAAGCCGGACGAACTCAAGGATCTGCTACGTCCATGTGCGCCGGATATTCTGACTGCTTACACAGTATCGAATTTAGTGAACAATCCGCGTTTTGATAGCCCTTCCTGTATTACACGAGTTTAAGCAAATATTGTCTGCTGCGAAATCTTGAGCACATTCTCGAATCACGAGGGTCTCTTCAGGGCAATAGAATAACTACAGTAAATAGGAAACCACATCAAGTCCCGTCTCAGCGCTCCGGCGTTCCTTTCTCGTTTGACACCCCTCTTTTATGTCTATTAGAACTTGTTCCAGCCACTATTTTGATCTTCACGTCGATGCTTTCAGCGGCGTTCTCATCAGGTAAACGACGACGCTAGTTCCACTGTCAAGTAGTTTTTTGTGGCAGATCTGCCACAAATTAACGCGGCTCATGGATTATCTTCTCTGATATACTTTGCGAAAAATTGCTGGGTAAAAAAGAGGGGACTTCAATGAGTTTGAAAACTGAAGCGGAACATCTGGAGTCATTGATATGGAGATTGCTTGAACTCGAGCGCGACCTCACTATAGCCGATGTTAAGAACGAATCTGACGCTGAAGAAAACAAGAGTAGGCTGATTTTATACCAGGCTCTATCAAAGCAAATATTTGGTTCAGTGCGCGAAGATCGAAACGGCTGACGCGAAGAAGGCTACCCATATTTGAGTAGCCTTCCACATTCATTCGGTCAGCGGTGTCGGTTTTAAAGCCCCTTCAGATCCTTGCCTGCTGTAAACTTGCCGCTTTTAGATGCGGCAATTTGAATCTCTGCACCTGTCTGCGGATTACGTCCTTTGCGAGCGGCGCGTTCTGAAACACCAAAAGTGCCGAAACCAGGGAATGTGATCTTGTCACCGGCTTTCAACAACTTTGTAGTTACCGAGATAAATGCGTCTACACTCTCTGCTGCTACGGTTTTTGGTACGTCCAGTTCTTCTGCTACTGCTGCCACAAATTCTGCTTTTGTCATGTTGTCATCTCCTTTTTAGTTTGTGCCATTCTCCGCACTGATAATCACGCGTTTTGCCCATTCAACCGATTTTTGATAGCGAACCATGTCGTCAGCAGTGAAACTACTTCCGCCTGTCATTGCTTGTGATGATTCCAGTAGTGCTTTAATTGCAGCCAGCAAATCACTTTCCAACAACGTCATACCGCCACCGATTCCCGTACGATTTTTTCTGATGTTCTAACGCAGCCGGTTACGAGGAAAGAACGCAATACTCTTTCGTGAAACTCAGCTTCAAGTTTGGATGTAAGATCGCTTCGATTTGATTGATAGCGAGTTACATTGCCTTGGTAGCAAGTACAGTGATTCGCTGCAAGGTGCTGTTGACCGGCGCTCATTTTTAAAGCGTCGGCAATTAGTTTTGTATCGAGCATACCTTGGAGTGCCTTGTCTGTCGATTGCCGCTGTAAAAAACTGAAGCAAATGAGTACCACACCAGCTATTTATGGTCAACGCCCAACACACCGCATGGGGCATCCTTCTCGGGTGTCCAGAATTACACGAGGAGTACACGTTTTACGCCATAGATAGTGACTATCATCGGACTGGCGGTGACGCTTAGAGAGGTAGCGGTAGATTTTTGATTAGTCGTACTTCTTTTAGTGGCGGTTCTGTAATGTCATTTTTCAAGACCATCCACCCACCTGAGCCCCTGATTTTTCAGTAGCATTCGCCCACCCCATTTTCAAGAGCATTCACCCACCTCGGATAACCTGAACGACCGATTCGGCAGAATGTCAGTAACGTTTGGGAGTCTGTTGCCTGGGAAAGAGAAGTCGGGGTCTCACGTAATTCCACCCAGCTGGAGACCGAATGGAATCAAGAATGTTGATGTGGAGTAGCTTCTTAATACGTAACCCAGAGAATGGCAGCTTACAACCTGCGGCATTTCTTCACCGCCACGGAGGAGACAGAAGTAATTAAATCGTCCAAGTCCTCACGAGTGGTTATATCCCCAGATTCAACCATATCGTAAACATTTGAGTTCTTAGCCACTAATTCTGCAACTAGTTTGCGTTCTCCATCAGAATAGCCAAGAGCCCATATTCGATCATTTAATTTATTGATGTCATCGGCGAAAGCCAGCTTAGAAGAGATAAGACCTTTGGCAGCGAGTATGCCACGCATGGTTTCCTTCGTTGTCTGAGCTAAGAAGAGTAGCTCACACCGAAGACCACCTAGCGGCTCTGAACTTTGCTTCGATTCCTCCTGATTTTCCTCTGGCGTTGCCCAACGATAACTGTGCGAAAAAGTCCGTCCACCGGATGAAGTCATAGTGCTCGTGCAGATATTGAGGTATCTATCAACGGAAAAAGAACTGGAAGTGTTCAAATCAACAAGATACGCGCCGTGCTGAACTTTTGTTAATTCAACAAATTTTTCCAGATCCGATAGTGATGAGCAATTCCAAACCCGGATCAACTCTTTACCTTTTTCCTCAGTTTCAAAAGGTTGTTCCTCATAGACGATACGTGTGCCATAAGGCCCCATTAATCCGAAAGCGAGGAGTTTCTCGTACAGTTCAGTGAAATTATGAATGGCCTCTGACGGGGTGGTCAGCAGATTCTCGGCTTGTAGCGTATTCAGTAGCGAATACACACAGTCAGGGCGTCCTTCCAAGGGCATACAAACTGCGGAATTTATGGTGCCTTGTGCGTCTTTAAATGCGATTATAGCGCCAGAAAGCATATTTCCTCC
>CAYQMO010000016.1:0-29305 GCA_964418315.1 uncultured Geobacter sp.
AATAAAAAGAGGCTTCCGGTAAAAAAGGAAGCCTCTTCTGTTTCAAACTAAAACTTTAACAATCAGTTTTCTATATCAGTTACGCATTTACATCTACCGATGAATTAGATTTTGGTTCTAATTCCCTTAACAATAACAATAGTTTTGAAGGCACCTGGTAAATCAGTTCACCACTTAAATCAAGGTACTTTGTAATCAAATCACCTTTCTGGTTATAAATAAACTGAACCCCTGCTGACGCAGCTTTCAACTTCAGATTACTTTTTTTGTTTACATCTGCTAAAACATCTTCCTTCGCCTCAGCCTTTTTGGCTTCTTCTGTCTTAGCATCTGAAGCAACCCTGAATGCCTCGGAAGATATTCTCACGGAATCAACAGAAACGGGCTTGTCAACTCTTATAGCAGCAGTAACATCAGGAGAACTGACTTTGTTAGACACTTCCGCATTGGCGGGTGGAGCTGAAGGCGAAGAAACAGGGTTCACAGATGCATTCTTTGTAGTAGCCTGCGCTAAGCTAGTATCCAATGTTGTCTTTTCCACAATACACATCCCCTTTCAAAATAAAGTCAGGAACATAATGAAGTCTTGCAAGCATAATGAGCCGAAAAAAAATATTTTTCAAGCAAAATATTTATGGCGCCTTATACGCGACAGTTGAGTTCGTAAAGGAGCCTTGATAATTAATGCTGAAAATAGTAGAAGTGGTGAGCATAAGGAATGAGTTCACCGTACTACAGAGGTATATCCAATGAAACGTGAAGGTTTGATTTTAATTCTGTCGGCTCCATCCGGAGCCGGCAAAACATCCCTCTGTAGGGAATTATTCAAGACGTTTCCAGACATTAAGGAATCAGTCAGTTATACAACCCGTACTCCCCGAATTGGGGAGATTGATGGCGAAGCGTACCATTTTGTTTCCCATGCCGAGTTTGAAGATATGGTAAAAGAAGATTCCTTTGCCGAGTGGGCCACGGTTCATGGCAACATGTACGGCACCGCGATGTGCACTCTTGAAGAAGCGTGGAAAAACGGCATAGACCTGGTTCTGGATATTGACTGTCAGGGTGCTTTACGGCTGAAGGAGCAGTTTGATGGTGGAGTATATGTATTTATTTTGCCCCCCAGCATGACCGAACTCCGCCGCCGCCTCGAACACCGCTCAACTGATGCTCAGGAGGTCATTGAACGCCGTATCGCCAGGGCGACCGAGGAGATAAGGGAGGCGCGGTGGTACGATTATATAATCATAAACGATGACTTTACGGTTGCGTGTCAGGAATTAGCGTCAATAGTAACTGCCTATCGTCGTAAATCCTCCAGAATGATAGAAAAAGTTGGAAAACTATTTGATATCTGAGCAAAATTAGAGTACAAGGATCGTTCATCTAAAGTTGAAGGAAGGAGTATAACATGGCTCGAGTAACCGTTGAAGATTGCCTGGAAAAAGTTGAAAACAGATTCCAGCTCGTAATACTGGCAGCAAAACGGGTAAAGCAGCTTTATAAAGGAGCGCATCCATTGACTGAATCAAAAAATCGTCAAGTTGTTACCGCTCTTCGTGAAATAGCTGCCGGAAAAATCACGTGCGAAATTTCGAAAAGACATCGCGCATAACCTGCCTCTTCGGGTGAAGCCGGACTTTTCCGGTTTCACCCTTTTTTTATCCACCTTCCGTCATTTTCAGATCTATCTATTTCAGGCGACGAATAACGTATGATCCGACTTAACGACATTCTTGATAAGGTTGCAGCGTACAATCCGACTGCTGATCAAAATTTGATTCGCAAGGCATATGTGTACTGTGCCAAGGTACATCAGGGGCAGACGAGATTGTCCGGTGAGCCGTATATCATTCATCCGATGGAGGTTGCAGGTCTACTCGCAGATTTGAAGCTGGATGTTCCTAGTATTATAACCGGCTTTCTCCATGACACAATCGAAGATACGTTGGCGACACCCGAAGATTTGACCAGGATGTTTGGCAGTGAGGTATCAGCGCTGGTCGATGGTGTTACCAAAATCAGCAAGATAGACTTTAAAACCAAAGAAGAGAGTCAGGCTGAAAATTTTCGTAAAATGCTGCTGGCTATGGCCGTTGACATTCGGGTTATTCTCGTAAAACTTGCAGACCGTCTTCATAATATGAGAACCATGGAGTTTCAGAATGAGTTGAAACAGCGACGAATTGCCCGTGAAACGATGGATATATATGCTCCAATTGCCAACAGACTCGGTATTTCATGGGTCAAAGTAGAGTTGGAAGATCTTTCCTTTCGCTATTTGCACCCTGAAATCTACTTTGATCTGGTAATGAAGATTTCCCAAAAAAAACAGGAGCGTGAAGTATTTGTTGCAGAAGCAAAGGCTATTATATCTGAAAAACTCGCATTTTATGGCATTCATGGTGAGATTTCCGGGCGAAGTAAGCATCTTTATTCTATCTATAAGAAGATGGAAAAGCGTAATGTCGAGTTTGATGAGATATATGATCTGATCGCGGTACGAATTCTTGTAGCCGATATTCGTGAATGCTACGAGGTGCTTGGTGTGATTCATACCGCATGGAAACCGATTCCTGGGCGTTTCAAAGACTATATCGCCATGCCTAAAGGGAATATGTATCAATCTCTGCACACGACGGTCATCGGCCCCCAAGGTGACAGAATGGAGGTTCAGATACGAACTCATGATATGCACAGTGTTGCAGATGCCGGCATTGCAGCGCATTGGAAGTACAAGGAAGGGAAGGGGTACGACGAAAAGGAGGTAAAGCGCTTTGCCTGGTTGCGTCAGCTTCTGGAGTGGCAGCAGGACTTGCAGGATTCAAAAGAGTTTATGGATTCGGTCAAGGTGGAACTCTTTTCGGAAGAGGTATACGTATTTACTCCTAAAGGCGATGTAAAGGGGTATCCAAAAGGATCTACGCCGATTGACTTTGCCTACAGTGTTCACACCGATATCGGCCATCGTTGTGTCGGTGCAAAGGTAAACGGCAAACTGGTTCCTCTCAAATACGAACTAAAAAATGGTGATATCGTCGAGGTTATTACTTCGCCACACCATTCTCCGAGCAAGGATTGGCTAAAAATAGTAAAAAGCTCCCGAGCCCGAAATAAAATACGAGCCTGGATTAAAATTGAAGAGCGTAAGCGGAGTATCGTGTTGGGGCGTGACTTTTGTGAGAAAGAATTTCGCAGATATTCAATCAACCTTCAGAAGATACAAAAAAGCGGTGAATTCAAAAAAATTGCCGCCGAATTCGGTTACGCCGCTGACGAAGACCTGTTGGCGGCTGTTGGCTATGGCAAAATATCTGGTAGCCAGATAGTTGGTAAAATTCTGCCGAACGAAAAGCTGAAAGAGCGTGCCGAACATAAAGAGTCACGACTAGAATCGATCATTAATAAATTAAAAGGTAAATCAAGCGGAACGGTTGAAATAGGTGGACTGGATGACGTATTGGTTCGTTTTGGCAAGTGCTGCAACCCGGTGCCGGGAGATGAGATAGTCGGTTTTATCACACGCGGCAAAGGAGTAACGGTGCATACAGCCGATTGCCAGTTTGCTATGGAAAGCGATCCCGAGAGAAGCGTAGACGTTGCCTGGAACAAGGTTAAAACGGCGGTTTTGCCGGTTAAGATCAGAGTGCTCTGTCATGACGTAAAAGGAATACTTGCAACCATCACACTGGCAATTACCAATTGTGAAGCCAATATTGCCAGCGCACAGATCCAGAGTACCATTGACCAGCGCGGAGAGAACATCTTCGAGGTAAATGTTACTGACCTGGTTCATTTGCAAAAAGTAATGAATGCGCTTATGAAAATTAAGGGTGTTATTAAGGTTGAAAGGATCAAGAAATAAATCGTAACAACGAAAAAAGCCGCATCCCTGAGTAGGGCGCGGCTGATGATGAAGCTTTAGTAAAACTCTCTACAGGGACTTGGTGACGAATCCTGAACGGATGCAGCGGGTGCAGACCTTTACCGTCTTGATGCTGCCGTTCTTTTTAACTGCTGTAATTTTCTGGAGATTCGGATACCACACCGTACGGGTTTTATTGTTGGCATGGCTGACGTTATTTCCAAAACTGGGGCCTTTTCCGCATATTTCGCATTTTCTTGACATATCGTGTCCTCCGTTGATTGCTGAAAGAGACTCTATAGCAGACTGATCTGTTTGTTGCAAGTTAAATATAGGATACCGGTATGAATATTATCAAGACATTCATTACATTATCTATTATCGGGCTGATTATTGTCACGGTGCTTTTTATTGATTTTACATATAAAACATTTACTTATCGCCAGAATAGTGAAAAAGTAGACGCAATAGTTGTTCTAGCGGGAGGCAAGGGACGGGTAGATGAGGGTGTGCGGCTTTTCCGGGACTCTCGTGCAGATTTTCTTTTTTTTATAGGGGTGGATCCGGCTGTAAAAAAAAGTGATCTCTATCGCCCCAGACGCGGTGATCCTTCTTCTGATAATGTTTATCTTGAAAAGTCTTCTCGGAATACAGTTGAAAATTCAATCTTCGGTCGCAGTGTCATCGTGAACAGCGGTGCTCACTCAATTCTCTTGATTACTTCCCGTTATCATCTCAAACGCGCATCTCTTCTGTTCAGAAATTCTCTTCCTAAAAATATCACTATAATTCCGTATCCTGTCGATTCGGTTAACTTGAAGGAGTCATGGTGGAGTCATGGAGGAAGTTTTCATCTGTTGTTTCGGGAGTTTTATAAATACTGCATGTTACGTATGTTTTTTGTATTAACCCCTGAAGAGGTTCGTGAAAGCGTCATGCCGTCTATCTCCGGTAAGTGATGATCACGGTGAATTAATTTCTGAATCAAAGCTGGTCACTCGCAAGTTCTTTACCGGATATACACGGCTAAATCAGAGCAAAACTTCACAAATATGGACAATTAACCGATCTACTGTTATATTTCCGCCCGCTTTTGTCATGTTGTTTGTGATGCTTGGTGACGTTGATGAGTTGGATTCCTATAAATTGCCTGCGGAGCTCGCTGTGAACTATGAAATTTTGAGAAGAAAAATGGTGATGGAACAGATTGTTTCACGCGAAATTAGCGACCGGCGGGTCATTGACGCTATGCTGAAAATCCCGCGCCATATATTTGTTCAAGAGGCTTTTGCTGCTCAGGCGTACAATGACAAGGCTCTCCCTATTGGCGAAAAACAAACTATTTCACAGCCTTATGTAGTTGCATTGATGACTGAAAAACTGGCGTTGACCGGGACAGAAAAGGTGTTGGAAATTGGCACCGGTTCCGGCTACCAAACCGCCCTTCTTGCCACCCTGGCCGACAGAGTCTTCTCCGCAGAACGGATACGACTATTGGCTATGCGTGCCCGTAAATGCCTGGATTCTCTGAAGCTATTCAACGTTCAGCTTCGTATCAATGATAACGAGGGAAGTCCAATCGGGTGGGAGGAAGAAGCCCCCTTCGATGCCATTATCGTTACCGCAGGAGCACCAGAAATACCGACTGTTCTGACGAATCAACTTGCCAAGGGGGGACGTTTGGTAATTCCTGTTGGCACTGAAACTGAACAGCAATTACTTATAATGATTAAAGATGCGTCTGGTGATCTGCTGTGTGAACCCTCCGTCATCTGCCGCTTTGTGCCGCTGATCGGCAGACAGGGTTGGCAGGCATGAATAAACATTTACACCACAAAAAACAAGGAGAAAAGAGCGATGGAAGAGTTAAAAAAAATCATAAGAGATATTCCTGATTTTCCAAAAGAAGGTATCCTTTTCAAGGACATAACCACCTTACTCCAAGATGCCAAATCGTATCAGAGAACAGTTGATCTTATCGCACATCGATATATCGGTAAACGTATTGATAAAGTAGTTTGCGTTGAAGCGAGAGGTTTTATCATTGGCTCGGCTTTGGCGTATAAATTGTGTGCCGGTGTCGTGCTGGTTCGTAAACCTGGCAAACTCCCCTCTGAAACGTACAGCAATACCTATGACCTTGAATATGGCACTGACACTCTGGAAATCCACAAGGACTCTATCAAACCAGGTGAGCTCATCCTGATTGCCGACGATCTACTTGCCACAGGCGGCACAATGGCTGCTGTTGTCGAAATGATACAAAGTATGGGAGGGGAAATTGTTGAGTGCTGTTTTATGGCAGAACTAGACTTTCTTGATGGCCGTAAACGTCTTCCAACTGACAAAGTGTTTTCGTTATTACACTTTTGAGGAGGTAGTTATGATGCACCACTTTCCGAACAAAAGAACATTTTTCGCACTCTTGCTTTCCCTTTTTCTGCATGCAGCCTATTGCAATATTGCTTTTGCATCAACAGAATCAAGGCTTTCAAAAGGTCAAACTCTTTATGTGCCAGTTTATTCGAATATTTTCAGCGCACCCAAAAAAATCCCTTATAATTTGGCAACAATTTTAAGTATTCGTAACACAGACATGTCAAACACTATTAGCATTATTACTGTTGATTACTTCGATACGAAAGGTAAATTGGTCCGAAAATATATTCAGCGGCCAATAACCCTGGCACCTTTGGAGTCAACCGATATATATATTCCTGAGGATGATACAACTGGTGGAACTGGTGCGAATTTTATTGTCAGGTGGAATGCAAAAAATGAAGTGAATGCACCCATCATAGAGAGTGTGATGATTGGTATGAAATCCGGGCAAGGCATTTCTTTTATAAGTCCGGGGCAGGAAATTAAAGAAACCTCCCGTTGACAACGACCGAGGTGGAACATTGTTATTGAAAGTATAGTGCTTGATAAAAATGTGTGGAAGCGTCTTACAGGCGCGACATACTGCTCCTATCAGTGTTACGGGAGGATATATGAGTGGAAAAACGGTATTTATTACCGGAGCATCAGCCGGATTCGGCGCGGCCTGTGCCAGAATTTTTGCCAACGGTGGTAACCGGCTGATTCTAACCGCCCGGCGGATTGATCCGCTTTTGAAACTACATGGGGAGCTGGCAGCAGACGCTGAAGTGCATGTTATTCCGCTGGACGTCCGTGATCGGGAAGCGGTGCAGGGAGCGGTTGAGCATCTGCCGCAGCGCTTTCGTGAAATTGACATTTTGATCAACAATGCCGGCCTCGCCTTGGGGCTGGAACCGGCACATCAGGTGGATCTGGATGACTGGGACACCATGGTTGACACCAACATCAAGGGATTGATGTACTGTACCCGCTTCGTGCTACCTGGCATGGTGTCCCGTAACTGCGGTCACATTATCAACATCAGCTCAACAGCCAGCGACTGGCCGTATCCGGGCGGTAACGTATACGGCGGAACTAAAGCCTTTGTCACCCAGTTTTCCAGGAATCTTCGCTCTGATCTGCTCGGCACACGGGTACGGGTCTCCTGTATTCAGCCCGGCATGGCCGAGACAGAATTTTCCAAAGTGCGGTTCAAGGGTAACGAAGAAAAAGCTGCCGGTGTCTATCAAGGTACCGAACCTCTGACCGCCGAGGATATCGCAGAAACTGTGCGTTGGATTACCAGTCAACCACCGCACGTTAACGTCAACACCCTGGAGCTGATGTCAATTCATCAATCATGGGGACCATTTGCCATTCACAGGGAAACGAACTAATTACTACAAAGGATAAACGATGGCAAAAGAGCTCTATGTTGGACATATATCAGAGCAGGCCACTGAAGAAGATCTCCGCAAACTTTTTGAGATTATGGGGGTCGTCACCTCGGTTCACCTGATCGTGGATGAACAGACCGGAGAGTTCAAGCGCTGCGGCTATGTGCGGATGCTCTCAGAAGTAAATCTGAATGAAGTGGTTGAAACTCTGGACGGTACCTATCTGATCGATCGCTGTATTGTCGTAAGCATAGCCAAACCTCAGAAGGATCGTCCGGCGAAGAAACCGTTTATCAAACGAACTCCTACAACTGGTGGGCGTCCTGCTTCCGGCGCTCGTCCGGCAAATGCACGACCGGCGGCAACTGAAAGCGGCACAGTGGATACACGGACGACTGCGGCAAAAGCTGCCAGGAGCGCCCGCCCTGCAACTAAGGAAGCGACAAAGACCGGTCGTTCTTCCGCCGCAAAAGATGCTGCCAGAAAAATCCGTCCCAAAGCGAAGCAAGATGCTGCCGCCAGTGATCGACCCGTATCTGCAGCCGGGCGAACTGGTCGCCAGACTGCAGGTAAGCGCCAAAAGGAAAGCCCACGACCACCATCAAAGGGGCGCAGATGATCTTCCCCAAGGAGCTCACCATGAAAAGCCTGCCCATTTTTCTCATTTTGGCCTTCGTCCTGATTCCTGTTGTTGTCTTCTCAGCAGAACCGCAACGCGTTCCTGCCGCCTCGCACATAACTGCTGTCACCCTCTACGCCGATCGAGCGCTCACTACCCGCAGTGCAACTCTCACCCTTAAACCGGGCAATTATCTGATTGCCTTTGACTCTCTGCCAACCATGATACTGGACGATTCTGTACGGGTGAATGGGAAAGGAACCGCTGCTACGATCATAACGGGGCTGGAGGTCAAACGACTGTTTCTGGAGCGTATCGGCGAAAAGCGGGTGCGGGAGTTGCTGGATGAAATCCGTGCCCTTGAGAAACGCTCTGCCGGGTTGGACGCAAAAAAGGCAGGCATCACGGCGCAAAAAGCCTTTCTTGAATCAATCCGCGTTGCCTGGGGAGACCGCATTTCCAAAGAGCTGGCCATTGGTCGCCCGACTTCAGCAGAATTGCAGGACGCCGCTACCTTTGTCGGTACCGGGATAGCCAGAGCGGAAGAACAGAGCCACGAATTGGAGTTTGACAAAAAGAACATCAAGGACAAGATAGACGCCCTGCGCCGTCAGCAGAACGAAGCGACCGGCTCGGGTCGTAAAGAGGCCAAAACTGTCGAGGTTGCTGTTGAGGTCACTCGTGCTGGGAACCTGACACTTGAGTTGGTGGCAATGGTTCCCCGTGCAAGCTGGGAGCCGACCTACGATGTTCGCCTGACTCCGGACGGCAAAAGTGTCGATCTGACCTTTCAGGCGATGATCCGTCAGCAGACGGGCGAAGAGTGGCGCAACATCGACCTGACCCTTTCCACTGCCCGCCCGGCCATAGGTGGTGCGCCGCCAGAGCTTATTCCTTGGAACATTTCGCTATACCGCCCCCGACCGGTGATGGCGGAGGCAACTTTTGCCGGCGCACCCGCACCAGCCGTCCGGGCAAAAAAAACCGGTCGGAATCAGATGGATTATACTGTTCAGGAATTAGCAAAAACTGAGGAGGCACCAGCCGAATTTGCTGTTGCACAGATACGTGACGAGCAGTCGTCTGTCTCATTTCACATTCCCCGCGCCATCAACATCCTGTCCGACGGCAGTCGGCACGGAACTATTGTCGCGACCATGCAGGTACCTGTCAGCATCGAATACCTTGCCGTGCCGAAACTCTCACCGGCACTGTTTCTCAAGTCAGAGATCATTAACCAAGCCGCCTACCCACTCCTGCCAGGCAAGGTCAACACGTTTATTGGTAACAGCTATACCGGGAGTTCCACCCTGAATAAAGTTGCTGCAGGAGAAAAGTTCAATCTGTTTTTCGGCAATGATGATCAGGTTACGGTAAAACGTGAGGAGTTTAAACAGCATAAGGAAGCGGGGATATTCGGCAAGAGCCGGGTCAGTTACCGCTATCGAATCGAGCTGGAAAATTTCCGTAAGGAGCCGCTTGCCCTTATTTTGCGCGATCAACTACCGGTTGCCGGAGATGAGGAGATCAAGGTAACGCTGGAAGAGCCATCAATAAAACCGACAGAGGTCAAGGGCGACGGAACGGTGATCTGGAATATGCAGCTACTGGCGGGAGAAAAGAAGACACTGACCTTTGGCATCATGGTGGAATACCCGAAAGATAAGGACATCAACGGTCTGTAAATTCGACCATAAAAAAAATTTTACCCTTTAAACCCCGTCATTATGGCAACAATCAAACCACCACCAACGATCACCCGATACCAGACAAATGGCGAAAGATTCTGCTTTTGTACAAAGCGGAGCAGGAAGGCAACACTGATATAGCCGGTGACGGCCGAGAATATGATCCCGACCAGCATAGGCAGACCCTCACCGGGCGGAATACCATGCTTGAACAGATGTACGGTTTTTAACAGCGCAGCGCCTGCGACAATCGGCAGCGAGATCAGGAAAGAAAAACGGGCGGCACTCTCGCGGGTGAAGCCGAGCATCAGAGCAGCGGTGATCGTTATCCCGGAACGGGAGACACCAGGGATAAGCGCCAGGCACTGCATCAACCCGATAGTTATCGCACTGGCAGGAGTAATCTCTTCCACTATAAGGCGTTTACGTCCGAAAAGATCCGATAACCCGAGAAGCAGACCAAAACCGACCAGCACTGAAGCGATCAGCAGCGGATTAGAACGAAAGATCGCCTCGATCTGATCTTCAAACAGCTTGCCTACAACCGCAGCCGGAACAGTGGCAGCGATAATCAGAAAAGGTAGTCTTCTTGCGGGAGTGTTCAATCTGCGGGCGGCAATGGCATCAAAGAAAGAAACAGTCATTTCCACTATGTCACGCCAAAAATAGAGCGATAGTGCCAAAAAAGTTCCAAGATGCAGTGCTACATCAAACATCAGACCGGATTCAGACCATTTAAGCAGCCAGGGGACAAGAATCAGGTGAGCCGAACTGCTGATCGGCAGTACCTCTGCAAAGCCCTGAATGGCTCCTAGGACCGCGGCTTGAAACATATTCATATTTTCACTCCTTTGTATTGGGAGAGCGGAGAATACTGCATCTGATCGGCAAAGGCAATTGTTGTGAGCGTTTTAGCCACTTTGACGGCATAAATGTGTAAATTTACTCTGTGAACAGTGTCAAAAATATGATATCTAATACGTCTTTTTAATATGACGATCGATGCTGATTTTGCGCATTTAAAGCGTGAATTGTGAGCAGAAGGGTAGCTTGACTATGATCCGATCATTCCAAAACATCCATCCTAAGATTTCTGAAACTGCTTTTATCGCTGAAACCGCTGTGATTATCGGCGATGTTGAAATAGGAGCAGAGGCTAGTGTCTGGTATAACTGCGTGGTTCGGGGCGACGTGAACCACATCCGCATCGGAGCCCGCAGTAACGTACAAGACCTTTCCATGTTGCACGTTACTCACAAAAAAAATGCTGATGACCCTGGGGCGCCGCTTATTATCGGTGATGACGTTACGATTGGTCACAGCGTAACCCTGCACGGCTGCACCCTGCAGAATGGCTGTTTTATCGGCATGCAGGCCATGGTCATGGATCATGCCGTTGTCGGTGAAGGTGCGCTGGTAGGCGCCCGGGCACTCGTCACAGAAGGTACCGTAATTCCGCCACGCACTCTGTGGGTTGGCGCTCCCGCAAAATACAAACGTGACCTGACTTCGGACGAAGTTGCCTGGTTGCAGAAATCGGCTGGCAATTATGTCAAATATTCGTTGCAGTACATTTTTGACGAGCAGGAGCGTGCTACAGCTGCCCGTGGTCCTGATTTGCCGTGACAGCAGACAACTCTCCCCTTAAATCATGAATGGGCTCTCCCACATCGGCAAACAGGCTTCGCGATATGAATCCATTAAACATGAAAGTTGGCTAGCATGAAGATCACAATTATGGGATGCGGCACCTCTACCGGTGTTCCGATGGTTGGCTGTGACTGCCCGGTTTGTACCTCGGGTGACCCACGGGACAAACGTACCAGAGCATCTCTCATGATCTGCTACGATAATCGCACAGTCCTGATTGACACCTCTCCCGATTTGAGGGAGCAGGCGCTGCGGCATCATGTCAAACGTATCGATGCAGTCCTTTTTACCCACGCCCACGCCGACCATGTCAATGGCATTGACGACCTGCGTGGTTTTCATTTTCTTCACAAAGAAATTATCCCCTGCTTTGCCTCACGGATAACACTTGAAACTTTACAAGGCGGTTTCAGCTATATATTTAACGAACAAGACGGTTCCGGCTATACAGCGCTATTGGCTGCACATGAGATTAACTCTGCTTTTGAGCTGTTCGGACAAATCTTTATTCCGATACCGCTACTGCATGGCAATACCTCCTCGCTTGGTTACCGGATAGGGGATTTCGCCTATCTAACCGATTGCAGTGCCATTCTGGCATCTTCACTTGAATTGCTGCAGGGTGTGCAACTGCTTGTGATAGACGGTCTGCGCTGGATCGAGCATCCGTTTCATTTCAATATTTCCGGGGCAATTGCCGCCGCTCGTCAGATACGCGCGCCGCGCACAATTCTGACACATCTGACCCACCAGATCGCCTATTCAGAAGAAAGCAAGCTCTCTCACGGCTTTGAATTGGCTTACGATGGCATGGAGTTTCACCTTTAGTTTTTGGAGGAGAATGATCAGATGCACGAAGACATCCGCTTGCACGGCATGAGGGGAGAAAAGATAGAGTACTTCGTAACCGCTGTCGGTAACGATGTATACCAGCGCTATTTTTTCACTACTCTTCGGGAGGATGATCATCTGCGTATTTTTTCCCCCGGCAACGAAATGGTATTAACAGATGAGGGGATCAGTTATCATGGGAACGGTGGTAACTTTTGCGAATATATGTTTGGTGTCGATCAACCACTCTCTGATCTATCCAAGCATGAAATCATAAACCGGCTCGTAATGTTTGGAGCCAGCTCTGAGGATGATGGTACCGTTCGCTTCAGCGACCGCACTTCAGGTAAGGAGTCATATAACAACATATTTATTGAAGGGAATGCGGTCTGTAATTATTACTTTTTTGTCCATTCAAACCAGTTGTCTCTCACATTAAAAGATCAGCAGGAAGATCTAGTCAAGCTTCTCGGTAAGTGCATCAAACGATCCGAGGCCGTCGGAGAAGAGCAAGACGATACTCTTATTTCCGAAATGTTCCCGCTATTAAACGATGATTCTTCCCAACTGTTTATAGTTAAATTGATCAATCGCTACCATCTTGAATACCGTAACCTCTTTCGCAGCTTATATTACAGGAATAAGAAAATATCTGACGAAGATTTCGGTAAACTTGCCAATCTCGCTTCGACCTATAAAATTGATCGCTATCAGCAGGAGCGTATCCGAATAGATGCCATGTACCGTTTTCCTGCTAACAAACGCATTGTGGACGAATATCAAAATATACTGCTGGAATGTAATAGCATTGGTGAGATCAGTAACCTTGCCAATGCCCGCCTTACCCGCTTGAAAACCTTATCGCTACGCAATAAAATTCCGCTATCCCTGTTTTTGGCTCTGGATGAAATGCTGAAAAAAGGCCGAAAGCTCAGGAACTTTCAAGAGCAGGATTACGTCGCCGAAACACGTGAGGTGCTTGAGGGGATCTTCTTTAGGGAAATTGAGATTGAAAGCCGTATCGATCGGGCTGATATGCTTAAACTGGTCCGAGCCAAGAAAAAAGCGATGGCATGTCAGGATACAGGCTTTGACCAGGTAATGCTTGGTGCCAGCAAGGCATGTGATGAAAAAATCCGTGACGGTGCTGATGCCTCTCTGATGGACGGCTTTTCGTATGTCATAACGTACCTTGATCGTTTTGATTCGGTTTCAAATCTGATCAGCCAACTGGCTTTTATGGAAAATGTCAAAATTAACGTCGAGATGCTGCGAGGTCTGCTGGAGCACAAAGCTGCTTTTGATAATCTCCATGAGGACTGTTTTTACGAGCTGTTCATTCATGAGCTTTTTACCAATGCCTATCTTGGAACGTATGGTAGACGCAAGGTAATGACCCTGATGAAAGGTCTTAAATTGGTTGAGACAGAGTTATCATCGATCGAAGAGCTGTATCTCAAACTGGTAGAGATTGATCAGGAAGAGCGGATATCGATAGTACTTTTGGAACATGTACGCGATCGAATCCGGAATTTTTACTCAAAATTTAGCTCAAAGGCTGACCAGGATGCCTTGCGTAGGGAGGTAACAGAAGAACTAAAAGCAAAAAAACTGATCGAAGCTGACATTCCTGATCGTCTATTTAACGAGACACTCTTTACGATCAAGAAAGAAGCCATGTACCTGCATTCACTGTTGCCTCAGATAATTGCTGAACGCAATGTCGGTCTGCGGGAAGATTTTCTTGAAAATTCAGGGCTTGACCGCTTCTATGTTGAAGAGCTTGAGCGTGAATATTATGGAAAAAATGGTTTTAATATTGAGGAACTGTACCAAATAAGGAAGGGGTTTAGCTGACCTCCCGTTTTTGTGACGCTGGCTGCGTCTAAAGTTTATCTGGATTATGCCGATGAAAGCTTCATGACTGCAGGAAGTATATTTTGACGGAGTCGGGTATGAAAATTGATCCACGCGTTTCAAGTTACATGGAACTCTTAAAAAATGAACCGTTGAGATCCGCTTCACCTCTGCCGAGCGGCACTGGGATCGAAGCCGCTGCTGAAGCACCAACTGTCGCTGTCGATTTCTCTGCGTCGGCGTTGCAACTATCCGAAGACGAGGCACGGCGCGATCGCCTTAACATCATCCGGCAACAGTTGTCAGAAGGTTCATACAATATCAGCGGTAAAGATGTTGCCAACAAAATATTGAACATACTCAAAGGATAGTCCTTCACTGTAATTGAAACTTAAACGCCGCATTTATTTACGATGGTTACTTCCTGCTTGACCTGAACTACCTCCCACGCTACATTCTCTTTGTGTAAAAATCATACTCATTTGTGTTTGACTCTGATTGTGCCGTAGAGGATTTCATGCCCTTATCTTCGAGTTTAAAAGAATTTCAGACCGCAATTGCCTCATATGGCAAGGAGAATCTTGGTGAGTTGCTATATGCCCTGACCGAAAACGCAACTGAATTGTCAAAAAGTGAGCAGATTCGAGTCTATCTGGAAGACCTGACACGGGGCACTCTTACCTGCGTCCATGCCACCGGAGTTCACAGTAAAGATATTGTCGAGACAACGTTTCCCATAGTATCCATGGAATCCATCACTTCCAGTGTATTCGTCAGTCAACTCCCGGTAGATTTCAAACTCCACGATGTCAGTAAAAACTCCCCGGATCATGAATATGCGCTTCGTTTCAAATTCCGCGCTAGTTATATTATCCCGATAGTCAGTCTTGGCAAATCGATTGGTGTACTCTGCATCGACCAGGATCATCCGGGAGAGGTGCTGAATAATAGCGCGAAAGTACAACTGACTAAACTGGCCGGAATTGTGGCTGACGCCCTCGATCAGGCCAGAATTTATCATCAACAGATCCGCCTTGCCAGACGGCTTGAAGAGCTAAAAGCGCGCGAAGCGGCCGACATGATGGTCAGATCGGCGGTCAAGCTAATAGAAAAAGTCTCCCTGGCAGCCGTACTGGTACCGACCCATCAGGATGGCTTCTCAGGAGTCCTGGAAAATCTTGCCAGTTTTTCAGCGGATGACAATTTGAAAAAAACATATGATAAGCTTGGCGCACTGGATCTTCGCAAGGGGATGTCGCTGATTTCCAATTATATTAACGATCAAGGCTTTATTACCGATGAACGATTGCTAAAGCCGCTCTTTATTGCCGACCTGACTAAACACAACCTTCAAAAGCGAGCACTGACCGAATCAATGGAGCTTAGATCGCTGTACGTTGTCCCCCGCTACAACCCGGAAACCCGCCGCATTATCTGCCTGCTGAATTACTATTCTCACGATTTGTACCAGTTCAGCGATTTTGAGATGGGATTGCTGCAGACACATGCGGAAATGGTCGAAAAAGTCATCAGTGAAGTTGGCAAAGAGCATCTTGAAATTAGGGTGCTTTCTGAAATCAGTGATCTTCTCAATGAGCGAACAGAGAGCCTCCAACCGTTTCTCACCAGAGTTCTTTCAAAAGCGACAGAGCTTATCGGTGCCGACACAGGTAGTATTGCCGTAGTAACCGAGCGGGACGGTGTTAAATGGCTGGTAGTAGAGGATGAGAACGGCACGATCGTAGGCGCTAAAAACAAACAGTGGCTAAAAAAATACATACCGCCACTTCTCGTTGGAGGCGGCAACCTGCCGAAGGAAGAGCGAAGCCTGACAGGATACGTTGCATTTAGCAAGCGGCCAAAAATCACTGCGCGTGTTGAGACTGAACAGCATGGGGACGGTTTTCATCGTTCCATGAGCCCCCTATTGAAGAGCGAAATCGCGGTTCCGGTTATCTGCTATGACGAGGTAATAGCCGTAATCTGCCTTAACTCGCTTCAGTACGATTATTTCCGTGAGGAGCACCGTCGTATCCTGCAGATCATCGGTTCGCTGACGGCGCGCCATATATCCGATCTGCAACGCATAGAGCGCCTCCAGAGAGAGGTAAACCGGCTTACTTCAGATGTTGCGTACAAAGATCCGCACGTCTCCTCGTACCGGCTCGGTAATATAATCGGCAACAGTCCGAAAACCCAGGAGGTAGTAGATTTTATTAATACGGTTTCGCCGCCGCTTTTCAACCGTATCGTTTTTTGGACACACAATATTCTGCAGGAGGCAACCATCGGCCTGCCTTCAATCCTGGTAACCGGTCAAACCGGCTCGGGAAAGGAATTTTTCTTCAACAACCTCTACAATACTCTTAACGAACTGTATCGGCGTGATATTAATCCAAAAGGGGAATTACCTGTCAAGAAAACAAATATTGCCGCCTATTCAGGTGATCTTACCTATTCAGAATTATTCGGCCACAAAAAAGGTGCTTTTACCGGAGCATATACCGACAGGCGTGGTATTCTGGAAGAGAACAACGGCGGCATCGTTTTTCTCGATGAAATTGGAGATGCCGATCCCAAAACGCAGGTACAACTGCTCCGTTTTCTCGACAACGGTGGTTTCATGAGGCTGGGTGAAAATGCTGAGCGCTACAGTAGAGTATTGCTGGTGGCAGCAACCAACAAAAATCTCGGCGATGAGATTGCAGCCGGTCGCTTTCGGGAAGATCTTTATCACCGGCTTTCTGAACTATCGATTCGCCTGCCGTCACTCAACGAGCGTCGTGAAGATATTCCCGATCTCTCAGTTCATTTTTTGGGTAAGCTCTACCGTACCTATCGTGCCGAGAACGAAACAGGGGAAACGCCTCCTTACCTGGCCAAAGAAGCTAAAGAGATCCTAATGCGTCACAGCTATAAGGGCAACATTCGAGAATTGAGGAGTATCCTGCTACGGGCGCTGTTTTTCAGGAGAAAGAGTCTCATAACAGGAGAAGCTATCAGCGAGGCGATAGCAGGTACTGGTCACCTGGAAGAGCGAGCATTATCGTCGGCTATCCATGACCTCGACGAACGGCTGGCGGGTGAAATAATCCAAAAGATTGTCACAGGGGGGGATTTCTGGTCAGATATTTATGAGCCGTTTTCGCTCAATAATATTTCTCGAGAGACAGTGAAAATGATTATTGAAAAGGCACGGATTAAGGGTGGAAAGACAATGCCAGCGGTGGCGCGATATCTGAGAGCGTTCACAGATGGACTGGAGAAAGAGGAGGAACAACGACAGTTGTTTCGCTTCAAGAATTTTTTATACAAAACGGTAAAGCTGACATAACGCTTTTTTCTAACCGTTTGAGATCGATCAGTGTCTGCCTGCCAGTGAACCCTGGCAGGTAGCTCTAAATGATTGCGATCAGTTTAGTTTCAGGCTGAGTTTATGTACCGTTCCTGTCTCCAGTTCACGGAACTGCAACTTGAGCTCTCGGGCACTCGGCGCTTCCCCAGGGAAGAACAGAAAGCCGTTTGCCAGGTGGTCATTGGGAATCTTTTTCCCTTCTAGTCCTTTTTGCCGAAGATCGTCGGTGATCCGCCTCTCACGCTCACCCGAGTTTCCATCCCCTGATCCACCGATTACCGCCCCGCCTGCCGCGCCCAGCGCGGCACCTTTACCCATGGCCATACCGATACTCTTGCCGGAGACAATTCCGAGCGCCGCACCAATGATGGCGCCGCCAGTTGCGCCAAGAAGCGTCCCTTTGGCTGCTCCGGTGCCGAAGTACGCAGCAAGCTGGGTTGATTTTTCCAACCGGTCAATGGCAACGGAATTAGAAACGATGGGCCAATAGCGTCCCTCACCATCCACGAGGAAGGTCTGGCTGGCAATAATTTCCAGTGAGGAACCACCCTGATTGTTCATGACAAGTTGCACCGGTAACAAGCCGGCACCCCTAATATCAAAGCCAAAAGCCTGCTTGGCGGCGGTGTCGTCGGCAAAAGATTCACCAGCAATTGCTATTCCAGGCAGTTGCTGGAAGTTGGAGTATGCCTCAGGCGGCTTGAATGAGACAAATTTACTCTGGTATGTTGTACAACCGTTTAAAATAATCAGACTCAGCGATATTCCGATTAGTATACGTACCATATTCGTACCCTCTTCCTTCGTTCTGTATGGTTGCATTATTTGAACACCTTTCCATCTGCCTCCAACTGGGCGAAACATTGAACAAGCTCGAAAATCCTTCCATGCGGGAAAAGCTTCAGGTGCTATGAGAAATATCACTGACCATGACTATCTTGGAATTAATCCTGACGTCATCATCGCGACAGTTGAAAATGACGTCCCGAATCTGCGTTGCCAGATTGAATTATTTCTGTGGGAAATGATTTATTATTAAGAGCATGCCTTTTGAATATTGATCCAAAAAATCAGTAGTTTAGAAACGTTCACCCCAGGGCATCTATGCCGCTTCCTTCATTGCTTCCCATCCCTTACAGGCCAGCGTAACCGTGCGCGGCACCGGTCGTGCTCCAGTGCGGTACTGGCTCACCGTGCGCCGTGTAAGTCCGATTGCTTCCGCTGCCGCCGTAAGCGACAGGCCGTTGACATCCTGCCACCGCCTGAATGTCACGTTACCAGCCATGCCGGACTGCTCCAGCGCCAGTTCAAGCAATCGATCAGCGTCAAGTGTTGCTCCGCACTGCCATTCCAGCGACCAGCCCCAATCGGCAACCGTGGCCGTGGCAAACTCTACGGGATTCGATAGCGCCGCAAATGCTGCATAATCACGGATAATGTCTTTCAGATTCACCGTAACCGCCCGGCCATCAGTGTATGTTACTTTTACTGAGCCGGTTGTTATAATTTCAGCTTCTTTCAGTCGAGCCGTTTGCTTTTTCATAGTTCATCTCTTCTCGGGATTACCCATTGTCGACCATTCCTACAGTATCAAAACCCTGTTTGCCGCCAGCCATGCCAGTGCTTCGGCCACGATTTTGCCGGTACGCCGGAATTGATCACCGTGCCGTCAAGAAACAGCACCGCTTTGCCGTCGTGGGTGGAGAACATGCAGATGCACCGGAGGATGCTCGGCACCCTGTACCTTGATAATCCAGCCATTTCCTGTAAAAATTTTTCCCATGTCCGAACAATAGAGAAACCATTTCTCCAAGTCAACAAAAAAGTATAAAAAGAACAGAGCAAAATCAGCGTTGTCCGCTTATAGAAAAACATTCTTGTCCAGTGGTGTGACGTTTTTTGTTTCTTCCCAGCGCGTTTCGATGTAAAAAAGTGACAATATTTTGAAATGTTGCAACCTATATGCAACCTATTTTATTAAGTGATTTAGTAACTATCCAATTTAAAACAAGAAATATGGTCAATTATACAAAACAGTAAAGCTGTAAATACCATAACAACGGGGGTAAAACGCATGAAATTCTACGATGCTTCTAATGGCTGGACGATTCACCCTGATTCGGCATTTTTAGTTTTAGACAAAAAAAATCCACACGTTGCGAGTGATCTTGAAGCAATTATTGTTGCTTGTGACGAAGCAATTGCCAACGGGTGTGGTGATTGGGCAGAAATTCTGAGGTTTGAAGCGGTCGATTATCTGGCAGGAGAAGAGTAAACAAAGGAGCCATGCATTTTTTGCATAACCCCCTTGATTTATTCAAACTATATCATAAATTATTTCGTAAAAAACCACCATCAAGCCGATATAAAGTCAGACTGCGTCTGTAAAACGTTTCTGTTTGTTACTCAACCTGTTAAGGGCATGAATATATGCTTTGGCCGAGGCAACAATAATGTCAGTCGAGGAACCTTTACCTACGACGGAATGATTGCCTTCACTTACCCGAACCGTTACTTCGCCTTGAGCGTCAGTGCCTCCGGTGATAGAGCCGACGTTATACTGAGTCAGTTTTGATTTTGATTTGGTCAGCTTTTTGATAGCTTTGAACGTTGAATCAACCGGACCATCTCCCAATTCTGCGGTGCGTGCTGTGACACCATTTATCTCCATCTGAACAGTTGCAGTCGCAACAGCAAATGAACCACAAGTGACGGTGACGTGATCAAGTTTGAAGCGATCCTCTTCACGAGCCTCATCTGTTACAATGGCGTCCAGATCTTCATCAAAGACCTCTTTTTTTAGATCCGCCAGATCTTTGAAGCGATCAAAGGCGCGATTAAGTTTATCATCATCCAGATCATGCCCCAGCTCTTCCAGGCGCTTTTTGAAAGCGTGACGACCGGAATGTTTGCCAAGAACCAGCGCGCTGGCAAGAAGACCTACCGATTCAGGGGTCATAATTTCGTAGGTAGTTTTTTCCATCAACATGCCGTGCTGGTGGATACCTGCCTCATGGGCAAAAGCATTCGCTCCGACGATCGATTTGTTCGGTTGCACAGCAATGCCGGTTACAGCAGTTAACAGACGACTTGCCGGAGTAAGCTGTTCGGTCACGACGTTGGTTGCAAAGGGCAGGATGTCCTTACGGGTTTTCAGAATCATGACAAACTCTTCCAGCGAACAGTTGCCGGCTCGTTCGCCAATACCGTTAATTGTACATTCAACCTGACCGGCGCCTGCCTGTATGGCGGCAATTGAGTTGGCCACCGAAAGCCCAAGGTCGTTGTGGCAGTGAACGGAAATGACCGCTTTATCGATATTGGGTACGTTATCTTTGAGATATTTTATGATATTGAAATATTCGAACGGGATTGTGTAGCCAACCGTATCCGGAATGTTAACGGTTGTCGCACCAGCGGCAATAACAGCCTCAACTACTTCGGCAAGGAACGGCAAACGAGTACGGACGGCATCCTCGCAGGAAAATTCAACATTGGCGGTATACGAAGCAGCACGCTTGACCGCTTTAACAGCAGAGGCAAGGACTTTGGCCGGCTCCATCTGTAGTTTGTATTTCATATGGATATCGGAGGTGGCAATAAAAGTGTGAATGCGCCCTTTTTCGCCAGCATATTTTAGAGCTTCCCAGGCACGATCAATATCTTTTTCGCTGGAGCGACAGAGACCGGCGATTTCCGGTCCTTTGATCGTTTGGGCTATTTTTTTTACCGCCTCAAAATCACCATCGGATGCGATCGGAAAGCCGGCCTCGATGACATCGACATTCAGTTTCTGCAGGTGTTTTGCAATCCGCAGTTTTTCCTCCATGTTCATACTGTTGCCTGGCGCCTGTTCTCCATCTCTAAGCGTGGTGTCAAAAATTCTGATAATCTTTCTGTCCTCTTGCTTCGCTGCTTTTGCCATTGACTTATCCCCTTTCAGTATCCTGCGACGTAGCGCGTTTATTCTCACATTCTCTTCAAAAAAAAACCTCCACCCCATTTTTGGGGCAGAGGTTTTGAGCCTTCCGCGGTACCACCCAATTCGCCCGAAACAGCAGGCCTTGATCCACCTTTAACGCAGGCTCACGACTCTGACTACCTGTCACCAGAGCGGCTCCAAGGCGAGTTCACCACAATGCTTACCGGTTCGCACCAGCCACCGGCTCTCTGAAAAACATTTAAATGGTTACTACTCCTCTTCATAGCCTTTACAATTTCGGGCATAGTAGAAAATCTAACACCGTAAAGTCAAGCGATTTTCAAATATTTTTTTATTTTGAGTGTTTCGCAAGATACGAAGCAACGCCTTCAGCAGTCGGTTTCATGGCCTCGTCACCCTGTTTCCAGTTAGCAGGACAAACTTCTCCGTGCGTTTCGGTGAACTGGAGCGCATCAAGCATACGGAGAGCTTCATCAACACTACGCCCTAACGGCAGGTCGTTGATTACCGAATGACGTACGACACCTTTAGTATCGATCAGGAAAAGGCCTCGCAGGGCAACGGAACCACCAAGCAGGATACCATATGATTTGGCAATTTCTTTGTTAAGGTCTTCAACCAGGGGATATTGGATGTCGCCTATTCCACCATTTTCAATAACAGTCTTTTTCCAGGCAAGATGCGTAAATCTTGAGTCAACGGACACACCAACCAGTTCGCAATTTTTTGCCTTAAATTCGGCAACCTTTTTATTGAAGGCAAGAATTTCGGAAGGGCAGACAAAAGTAAAATCAAGAGGATAGAAAAACAGGACGACGTATTTACCTTTCAGTGCAGAAAGTGTGATTGAGCCGAAGCTGTTGTCCGGCATTACGGCATTTGCAGTGAAATCTGGTGCAGCCTGAGTAACAAGAGTAGTAAGACACATGGGTATTTTCTCCTTAAAATATAAAGTAAAAGCTTGGGTTTTAAAAATATCAGGCAATATGAATCTTGTCAATAGGATAAAATCAGTCCAGATCTACCAGTATAGCCTCTCCGTTCAGTTGCACCGGAAAAGTCGCCAGTACGAATCCGGGATGCTCGGCGCAGTGACCGTCACTCAAGTTAAAGCGGTAGCCGTGTCGAGGACAATAAAGAGCGCCATTCTTAACTATTGCAGCAGTCAGCGGACTTCCTTGATGCGGGCACTCATTCTCGACGGCATAAATGGTCCCTTTGAGGTTTACCAGCAAGATCTCTTTGCCTGAGAGTGATACGACCTTTTTCCCAAAATCAGGTACTTCACACAATTTTACACCGGAGTCCATCAGTTGCCTCCTTTTTTATTTTATTGTAATACCTGCATTCCTACCCGAAATACGACACTGTAGTCAATCGTTCATATTTCCTTTGCAACAAATTTTCTTGCAAAAAATATCGATTAGGAGGATAATCGAGACTGCAATTGAGCGTTTCTAACATGTAAGGGGGGTAATACAATGCCAACGGTTATGGCGGCTCTTTCGCCCAACAGTATTTTAGCATCACCCGATCAGGTGAACCAGCAAGTTAGAAGTGATCTTCAGGCTTCGGTACCACAAGTCGCGCAGAATGCGCAAAAAACTGCAAAGATTGCGCAAACTGATACTATAACCATTTCAGCACAAGCGTTGAAGATGGCGGATGACAAAAACGTAGCCTCAAAAAAAGACTCTGCTGTAGCCGATGAAAAGGAGTCTTTGAGGTTGGCTAACGATAAGGCTGATGCTGAGCAGATGGCGGCTCAGAGAAATGCGCTGAAAGCATATGCAGCGGCCAGTGCAGCAGGTTAAGTGGATCAAAACCAGCAGACATGGCAAACATAAAGAGGAAACCGGATATACGGTTTCCTTTTTTATTCTCTTTCAAACGTGTAGTTTTGATAACAGCTCAGGATTATGCAGAGCCTGTCGCAGGGTGCTCCGCAATGCTTCAACCTGTCCAAACCCCTCAGACTTTGACATAAATCCACTTTTATATCTCAGGCGCAAACTTTTACGCAGAGTGTCCGCCGCTGCCAGCGCCATCTCGCCTGTCGGATCTACGCTAAGAAACCTTGAATCCTCCTGGTTATTCAGAAAATCTACAATCGCTTCTCTGGACATCTGCATGTACTCGTCCCGATCCGTTTCCGTCAACTGGTAACGCGACTTATTGGAAAGCGCCTGAACGAGCTTTTGTAACCGTTCCATCCGCGACAGCACCATGATCGAATTAAAAATTTTCCTGTTGGTGCCAAAGGAGAAGATGGTGGTACTCAACACATTGCGCAGCAGCACATCGTTGGCGCGCCTGTCAGCACGACAGACAATGCGTGCCAGTTCCCAGACATCCTTCTCGACAAATACCTCAAAGCGCATCTCCCAATATGTATGTTTCATGGTTAGTGCTGGAAAGGAGCGGAGTATTTTGTAGGGGACATAATAATTATGGGCAATAGTATCCGCTGCCAGATGGCAGAGATAGCCATACGCACAAGCTCTCTGGTGATCATTTTCAGCCTCTTTTAACAGAGTTCGCCCTATCCCCCAGCGATGACAGTTCAACAGATAGTGAGTATATTTCTTTCCGAGTGTAATGTCAGGCGCGATGCAGCCATAAAGAAAATCCTTTGGGTGGAGTGCCAGAAGTGCCGCTATGTCACCTGACAACAGCCCGGGATTGGCAAGAACCTGGGTTCCCAACTGAAGATGAATACCCCCACCCCAGGCAGATGCATCTGTTGGAATCAGGGTTGCCGCAATGGCGATAAGTAGAAATAGCATAGAGTTTTCTTTCTTTTGACAGGTTCACCGCTTACTGGTAGATTGCGAAGAATCTATTGTACGCCATAGTCCACCAACTTGCATAGAAAATTGACCGGCAGGAGTTACACCCGTGAAAACTTGTTCGAATCGCCATTCCACTCAATCCCTCATGTTTGCTTCACTTACAGCATATCTTCAGGATCTTCAGGCAAGCGGCGTAGATGGCATTCCGACTGAGTTGATGACGGTGCCAGAAACAGCGATTATTCCGCCACAAGCCGCACCCTTTTATCCGGTGGGTGACAAAGAAGTCACCAGTGATACTAATCTGCCTGCAAGCTTTGAGTCTCTTGAGCATATCAGAAAAAACCTGGGGGATTGTCAGCGATGCAAGCTGGGCGCCACAAGAAAAAAACTGGTATTTGGCACTGGCAATCCCAAAGCCAGACTCGTTTTCGTCGGCGAGGGACCGGGAGCCGATGAGGATGCTCAAGGGGAACCTTTTGTCGGTGATGCCGGAAAAATGCTGAACCGCATTATAGCTGCTATGGAATTGAAACGCGAAGATGTGTATATCTGCAATGTGGTCAAATGCCGCCCGCCGCAGAATCGACCTCCTGAAATTGATGAAGTCATTGCCTGTTCACCCTTTCTTCTGCGACAACTCCAGGCAATCAAGCCAGAGGCAATAGTTGCGCTAGGCACCTCTGCCGCCCAGGCGCTACTGCAGACGAAAGTAGCCATTTCAAAGCTGCGCAGCAAGTTCCACGATTTTAACGGAATTCCACTCATGCCGACCTATCACCCATCATATCTGCTCCGCACCGGCGGCAATTCAGATTCCTTCTGGAGTGTCTGGGACGACATGACCCAGGTACTGCAGCTCCTCAAACTGCCGGTTCCAATTAAAAGCCGCAAGAGATAGGTGTCAGGATTTTTTCGGTATGATCGACTCTTTTTTCCGATAGACCATCCCCTGAAAAATGGCTACCGTATCACCCGCATCATCGGTAATCATTACAGAGTATGTGGCAAGCTTGGCATTTCGCGACAGCTCCCTCGCATCTGCGTAGAGGGTTCCGTCAAGAGCGGCCTTTACAAAAGAGACACTGGTATTGATTCCCATGGCAAGAGTCCCGTGGGAGTTTGAGGCAACGGCAAACGCAAAATCGGCGAGAGTAAAAATTGCTCCACCATGGACCGTCCTGGCCCCGTTAAAGTGGAACGCCTCAATCTTCATACTGGCCTTTGCCCAGCCAAACCCCGCATTAACAAGTTCAATTCCTGAATGACAGGCAAAGCGATCCTCTGTTGAAAAGAACTGTTTTAACTCTTGCATATCCATATTCCTTTTGTCTCTTAATTTCACAAGCAACACTTAAAACGTATATACTGCCAATTCAGCTATTTTGTAATGCAGTTTTTTGCCATACCACCCAACAAAAGCTTTTTTTCGAGAAAAAATATCATGCCGACAACTAAACGTCCTCCAGCAAAATATCAACCCAAAGGGCTTACTATCCTTCACGAGGATAAGGATATCATTGTTGTGGAAAAACCGGGCGGTCTGTTGACAATCGGAACGGAGCGGGATAAATCACGCACTGCTCATTCTATTCTTAACGAGTATGTCCGCAAAGGTGACCCCCGCTCCCACAATCGGGTCTACATCGTCCATCGCCTTGACCGCGAGACGTCCGGCATTCTTATCTTTGCCAAAAGTGAAGCGGCCAAGATTTTTCTGCAAGAACATTGGCAGGAGACAGACAAACGGTACCTTACGGTTGTCTATGGCTTACTGGCACAAAAAACCGGCACTATCAGCAGTTACCTGGCCGAAAACAGCGCTTTCAAGGTCTATTCCACTCCGGATCAGTCCACCGGGAAACTATCACACACAGAGTACACCGTCCTGAAGGAGAATAAGGGGCTCAGCCTGCTGGAGATTAAGCTGTTGACCGGTCGCAAACACCAGATTCGGGTGCATCTGTCGGAACAGGGGCATCCGGTCGTTGGAGACAAGAAATACGGTAAAACTCACGATGTCTACAGTACACTGGCGCTTCACGCCAGATCGATTTCCTTCACGCACCCGGTCAACGGCAGGCGGATGTTCTTTGAAACCGGAATTCCGGAATTTTTTACCCGGCTGATCGGCCCTATTGAGAAGCCGACAGAAAGAACGATTCATGGATAAAGCAGCTATCGTTTGGCTCATAACAGAGCAACTCACCTATGACCTGGCTCTCCTGCTCAAAGCGGCCATTACGGCACACAACGCCTCTACAGATTCAGAAAATATCCCGGACAACAAGTATGAGACACTTGCACTTGAGGCTTCCTACGTCGCCCAGGGTCAGGCAAACCGTGCTCAGGAAATCAGGCGGGCTCTGGAAGCCTATAAGCAGTTGGCGCTTCAGCAGTTTGACAACCACAGCCCCATCCGCCTGACTGCGTTGGTTTCTCTTGCCGGTGATGACGACACTGCCAGAACCGTCTTTATCGGCCCGCAGGAGGGGGGAATGAAAGTAACCGATGGCCTGATCGAGATAGTGGTCATTACCCCCGCTTCACCGTTGGGGAGAAGCCTGATTGGTAAAACGGTTGGCGATATGGTAAGGATCGGCTCCGGCGGAAAGAAGCTTGAAATAATCAATGTCTGCTGACGCAGCCCGAAAAGAAGTGAAAGGGAGGTATAGTTGTGGCTCAACCCTGGAAAACCATTGACAATATCATCACCGACGAAGGAGTCCTCGAACTGCGCCAACGCGGCGAGCGGGATTTTTTGATCACCATCGGTTCACAGATACTTATGAACAGCCTGTCAAATCGTTCAGAAGTGGCGCTTGGCCTGCTCGGCTGCGACCATCTGAAGGGAAGCGATAACCCGCGAGTACTGGTAGGGGGTCTGGGCATGGGGTTTACGCTCAGGGCGACGCTGGACACCCTGCCCGCTTCGGCGCAGGTTGTCGTGGCTGAGTTGAACCCGGCAGTCCTCGAATGGTGTAAGGGACCTCTGGCAACACTCACGGAAAATGCCGTGGGAGACCCACGCGTAACCGTGGAAATCGGTGACGTGGCTCGCCGCATCCGCACAACCGCCGAGAAAGCCGGTGAGCCCCGCTTCGACGCAATTATTCTTGATCTCTATCGCGGCCCCCACGCAAAAACAGATCAGAGAGATGACCTACTCTACGGCAGTCGCGCCATCGAAAATATGCGGGCAGCCTTGAAACCGTGCGGCGTCATAGCCGTCTGGGGTGAAAACTATGATGAGAGCTTCGACAAGCGCCTGCGCCAAGCCGGATTCACCGTAACAACCGAGCGCCCCGGTCGGGGAGGCTTCCGTCATGTGGTTTTTCTGGGGCGCCTGAACAGGTAAAGACGCTATCTCACACAGCAGACATTCTGCTCTCTCGCCGCCTTGGTCTCATCCAGCCGTGAAATTGGCATCGTCAACGGGGCATCGTGAAGTGCCTGCGGATTACTTTCTGCAGTTCTGGCAGCTTCTATCATCACCTCGATAAAGGCATCCATTGTTGCCTTACTCTCAGTCTCGGTCGGCTCAATCATAATCGCTTCCTTGACGATCATCGGGAAATAGACCGTTGGCGGATGATAGCCTCTGTCTATCAGAAACTTGGCAATGTCGATGGCATGAACGCCATGCTCCATCTGTTTTGAAGCAGAAAAGACGACCTCATGCATGCAGGTCATGTCATACGGGAGATCGTAATATCCCTTTAGCTTTTCCTTGATGTAATTGGCATTCAATACCGCCTGTTCGGACACCTGTATCAACCCTTCGCGACCGAGCATGATGATATAGGCATACGCCTTGGCCATAACCCCGAAGTTACCGAAGAAGTTGGCTGTGCGGCCGATTGATCCCGGGTTGGATGTCTCCAGTAGCAGTCTGCCGTCACCATCCATGATGATGCGCGGCTGCGGCAGATACGGAATCAGCGCTTTTTTTACGCCTACCGGCCCGGAACCGGGACCGCCACCGCCATGGGGAGTGCCAAACGTCTTGTGCAGATTGACGTGAATGACGTCGAAGCCGACATCGCCCGGCTTGACCTTGCCCATGATGGCGTTAAGGTTGGCACCGTCGTAGTACATCAATGCATCAAAACTGTGGGCAATATCGCTGATTTCCTTGATGTGCGGGTTGAACAGGCCGAGCGTATTAGGGCAGGTCATCATAACCGCCGCCACTTCGTCACTCATAGCTTTTTTAAATAACTCAAGATCCATATCGCCATATGGCGCAGTCGGCACGGTGATTATCTCGTACCCGGCGATCGCTGCAGAAGCGGGATTGGTGCCGTGTGATGAATCGGGGACAACCACATACTTCTTTTTGGCTCTGTTCCCCTTTGCCGCGTGGTAAGCGGCAATCAGTATGATTCCGGTCATTTCGCCGTGCGCGCCGGCCAGGGGCTGAGTAGTGACTTCGTCCATGCCGGTAATGTCGGCCAGCAGTTGCCCCAGATCGTACAACATCCCAAGTGTTCCCTGGCAGAACTCCACCCCACCCGGTAGGAGTGCCGTCATCGGATGGAACTTGGCAAACAGTGCCGCTGAGTTCTCCAGCACTTTGGCGTTGTACTTCATGGTACAGGAGCCGAGTGGATAGAAGTTGGTGTCCACCGAAAAATTGCGGCGGGACAGATTGGTAAAATGTCGCACCAGGTCGAGCTCGGAAACCTCGGCCAGATCGGCTTTTTCAGCACGAAGCAGTGCGCCTGGGAGAGCGGCAGCGGCTGGGACATCTGTTGCCGGCAGCTTGACGCCGCAACGGCCAGGGGTGGATTGTTCGTAGATCAGTTGCATATATCATTCTCCTTTATGCTCAGAACTTCACATCATCAAGCTCACTCTTCAGGACATCCACCAGTCGATCTATTTCCTTTTTCGTCCGCTTCTCAGTCACCGTCACCACCAGGCAGTTATCCAACCCAGCGTAAT
>CAYQMO010000017.1:0-19512 GCA_964418315.1 uncultured Geobacter sp.
AAACAGGTGAACTGCATATTCACGTCGAAAAGATTCGCAATATCATCCAGGACTGGACAGAAAAACACCTTGGAATACGGCTCCTGGTTACCAACGTAAAAGATTTCAAAATGCTTGAATTATGGGACGACAGAGCAGTAAGGGTTGTCCTTAACAAAGGTTGCCCTTGCTGTGAGTACCAAAGGCACACGACTGCTGTTGGTTCTCTGACCACGCCCCGCTAATAGCGGCTTATAAAAAGGCGGGAACTCAAGACGGATAATGTGTATTTGCGACGGTTTCTGGGAGTGGAGCTATAGTCTGTGAGTGAATCAGAAATAATTAAACTCTTCACCACCCCATCCACCTGGATTGAAGGCGAATCCATCCGTCAGCTTGAACGGGTGGCGGAGCTCCCCGGTATGCTCAAGGTTGCCGGGTTTTCTGACCTTCACCCTGGCAAAGGCGGGCCGGTCGGTGCAGCCATGTTTTCAGAAGGGATTTTCTATCCATATCTGGTTGGCTCCGATGTCGGCTGCGGCATGGCACTATTTACCACTGATCTTACTGCCGGAAAAGCGAAACCGGATAAATGGGCTAAAAAGCTCTCCGGTCTGGAAAGGCCGTGGGACGGAGATGCTGCTGAATGGCTGCGGGAAAGGTGGGCACCTGAGGTCTTTGCTTCTTCTGTAGGAACAATCGGCATGGGAAATCATTTTGGTGAACTGCTACGTGTAAAGGATGTATCTGATCATTTATCATTTTGCTCTGCAAGCCTCGACGAGAAAAACCTGTTTTTGTTGGTCCATTCAGGATCTCGTGGATTGGGAGAGACATTGCTCCGTTCACATGTGGACATCCATCGTGATGGAGGGCTTAATGCTGGTAGCGACGAAGCCGCCTGCTATCTGACACGGCATGACGAGGCAATGAACTGGGCAGTGGCCAACCGAGAGTTGATAGCATATCGCATTGCGGAACAACTCTGCGCTGAGTATAGGCTGATTGTTGATTTGGCTCACAACTCCATCACAAGAGTGAACATTAGCGAAAAGGAAGCCTTCCTTCACCGTAAAGGCGCCGCACCAACAAATCAGCATCTCATTGTAATTCCCGGTTCAAGAGGTACATGCAGTTATCTGGTTAAACCGACGGGTGATCAGTCGTTTAATCTCTGGTCAGTAGCACACGGTGCAGGGCGCAAATGGGGGCGCTCGGAATGCGAAGGGCGGCTACGAGAGAAGTATTCCACAGATTCGATGAAGAAAACAAAGCTCGGCAGTTATGTCATCTGTGAGGATAAAGAACTGCTCTATGAGGAAGCACCGCAGGCGTACAAGGATATTGAGAGCGTTATCAGTGATATGGTTTCGTTTGGTCTAATCTCTGTGGTTGCTGTATTTGAACCGGTGCTGACATACAAAGTGAGGAAATAAAAGCACACAATCAGGAGGTGGCATCTATGAGAGTAATCATGCTCAGTGGTAGTAATCGCTGCGGGAAATCAAGTACTTTGAACATTGTTCATCAACTGCTTTTGGCGAGCAATGGCATATCGACCAACAAGCAACCCTTAGGTGGCAACAAAAAGGATTTTACAGATATTGTTTCGTATCAGAATAACAGGGTCGCTTTTTTTACCATGGGAGATTATTACACGTTCCTCATTATTGCCATGACAAATTACCGCAACCAGGAAATTGACGTGCTGGTATGTGCATGCAACAACAAGTTCGTGAAGCCGTATAAGGAAATAGAAAAAAATCCGCATAATGTACTTACAAAGACGTTAGCTTCAGCAGCCATCTCGCAGCAGGCTGCAAATACTACAGACGCCGACAAAATTGTTGCTCTTATCTGAATGGGAAGGGATTGACATGAGAATTAACGAACAGGAAGACCTTTTATTTGCCGAATGGCGGGAGAAACGACCTGATTTTGTCCCTGATGGAATTGCAGATGAAAGTGCCTATCTGGCAAGTCATTTCAAACTGTTGTTTGTCTTGAAGGAAGTCAATAATTTTTATGGTGATTTGCGTGAATTTATGCGTGAAGGCGGGCGATCTCAGACATGGAATAACATAACCCGTTGGATAGAGGGTTTTCGGAATCTCACTTCAGACATCCCTTGGTCACAACTGGTATCAGTTAATGAGCAACGAAGGATTGAAGCTATCAGGACCGTTGCAGCAATCAATTTAAAAAAGTCTCCTGGAGGGCATACAACTGACCTGGAGCAGCTTAATGTTGTAGCAACAGAAGACAAAGAGTTTCTTAACCGGCAATTCAACTTGTACCACCCGGATATTGTGATCTGTTGCGGTTCTCCAACAAGCGATGCATTCCATCGTCTGGTTGATCTTGGTGGAGAACCATCCTGGAAAATGACAAGAAGAGGAATCTGGTTCCATGAATTCAAGCCGGAGAAATACGTAATCAGTTATGCCCATCCTGAAGCTCGTGTAGCTGATTGTTTGCTCTACTACGGGCTTGTTGATGCGTTACGGGATATTCTTGGAGTAAAAAACTGACATGTCAATTCTCCTCCAAATAACCTCAGGTCGCGGACCGGTGGAGTGCTGCTGGGTGGCGGCACGTCTAGCAGAATCAATAATCTCTGATTCCCGTCGAAACGGCCTTAATGCCGAAATCATTGAGGAAGAAGTCGGATCGGAAAAAGGTACGCTGCTCTCGGCGCTGATCCATCTGGACGGCAGTGAGGCGAAGCAATTTGCAGCAAGCTATGAAGGGACTATCCAGTGGATCGGCTATTCGACCTTCCGCCCTGGCCACAAGCGGAAAAACTGGTTTGTAGGCGTCCAGCGCGTCCCTCTACCGCAGTCCACTATCTTCTCCGAAAGCGATGTCCGAATTGAAACTCTGAAGGCAAGTGGCCCTGGCGGTCAACGTGTCAATACCACTGAATCTGCTGTGCGAGCGATCCATATCCCAACCGGACTTACGGCAATGGCTCGTGATGAACGTTCACAGAACGCAAACCGGAAGCGTGCCTTGGAACGACTTTCCATCCTGATTGCCCGGCACGAGCAACGGCAGCTTGCCAAGGCTCAGAAACAGCGGTGGGATGCCCATAACGAATTGGTACGGGGAAATCCGGTACGGGTGTATGAGGGGGAGGAGTTTAGGGTCGTAAAAAAATAAATTTTCGAGTGTCTAAAAATGACACTTGCAGGGTGTATTTATAACTTTAATAAGGAGCCTGGCAAAAATACCTTGAACAAGCACATGTTACCCCCGAGCTTTGTGACCATATAATCCGAGAAAACCCAAACGTCAATAAATTGGTAACCGGTTGATGCGTAAATATGGTGCTTTCTCGGAGTTGTGGGTGAACCGGTTATGTTGCGGAACTATGACGTTTTCCGATCCAAACTCCGGTACTGAATCGCCTCGGCGATATGCTGTTCATGAATGTTCGTACTGCCATCAAGATCTGCAATGCTGCGGGCCACCTTGAGGATGTGGGTATAGGTACGGGCCGAGAAGCCGAGGCGATCGGTCACTAGCTCCAGCATGCGGTTGCCGGAGGCGTCAAGTTCGCAGTATTTTTTGATAAAACGGGGCGTCATCTGGGCGTTACAGTGGATTTTGGTGCCTTTATAGCGCTCCAGTTGGATTTCTCTCGAACGTGCCACCCGCTTGGCAATCTCAGCGGAACTTTCTGAGTCGCTTCGGTCTACAAGGTCACGATATTTGACTGCTGGCACCTCGATATGAATGTCAATCCTATCGAGCAAAGGCCCGGAAATACGCGATCTATAACGGTTAATTGCTACTGGAGTACACGAACATTGATGATTAATATCTCCTAAGAATCCACAAGAACAGGGGTTCATGGCGGCTACGAGCATCACTCTGGCGGGATAGGTGAGCGAGAGAAGGGAGCGTGAAATGGTTACCTTGCCGTCCTCCAGAGGTTGGCGTAGCACTTCAAGAACATTTTTTTTGAACTCGGGAAGTTCATCTAAAAACAAGACACCATTGTGAGCAAGCGAAACTTCGCCCGGCTTCGGTGTTGAGCCACCACCGATCAAGCCTACGTCTGAAATGGTGTGATGGGGGGAGCGGAAGGGACGCACGGCCAGCAGTGCGCGTTCTTTCTCCAGCATACCGCTGACACTGAATATTTTGGTTGTCTCTATCGCTTCGTCAAAAGACATACGTGGCAGAATTGTCGGAATACGGCGGGCAATCATGGTTTTTCCGGAACCTGGTGGGCCTATCATAAGGATGTTATGGCTGCCACTTGCAGCAATTTCCAGCGCGCGCTTGGCGTGTTCCTGCCCCTTGACCTCGCTGAAATCCTCGCCATATTCACAGCCGCTGGCAAAAAGTGCCTGTAGGTCAACCCGGCAAGGTTCGATAATTTCCCGTCCAGATAAAAATTCTACGACCTGGGAAAGGTTGGTGGCACCAATAACATCTATCCCTTCGACTACAGCGGCCTCGGGGGCGTTTTCTGCGGGCAGAATCAGACCGGCGAGGCAGGCGCGTTTTGCTGCAACAGCCATTGAGAGCGCACCTCGAATCGGTTTGAGTCCGCCATCCAGAGAGAGCTCCCCCAGCAAAATATATTCGTGGAGTTTTGTCCCCTTGATAACACCAGTGGCTGCAAGGATACCGATCGAAATCGGCAGATCATATGCAGCACCCTCTTTTTTGATATCAGCCGGTGCCAGGTTTGCGGTGATGCGTCGGGCAGGAAAATCATACCCCGAATTTTTAAGCGCCGCCTTGACGCGGTCTTTGCTCTCCTTAACCGCGCCATCAGGAAGACCGACAGTGGCGAACGCTGGCAGGCCAGGGGCAAGATCAACCTCGACATCGACCAGAATGGCATCAATACCGATCAACGCACTACTGAAAACTTTTGCGAGCACGGATAACCCCCAGGTATAAATTTTGAATTTTGAATGTTGAATGCTGGATTATTTCAATCTAAAATCTAAAATCCAAAATTCAAAATTGCCTTTTGTCTTTTAACATGACAAACCCCATTTGTCGTCCAGACTCATCCTTATCCCTGCGATAGGAAAAAAACTGCTCACTATGACAGCAGACACACTGCTCCGAGATCTGAATCGAGTCAGCTGGAAGTCCGGCGAGCAGTAGCAGATCACGGTTGGCGGCAGTAAGATCTAGGTGCCATTTTCCTGAACTCTTGGGCTCTGCACAGGTATCCCACTCTATGCCGCCCAGCAAGAACGCCTTTCTGACCGGTTCGTCTACTTCGTAGCAGCATTTTTGAATGCAGGGACCGATTGCAGCCTGAATATGGGTTGATTTGCAGCCAAATTCCGATTTCATTCCAGCCACCGTTTTTGCAACGAGACCGGCAGCGGTTCCTTTCCACCCGGCATGAACAACTGCAACAACTTTTTTCTCGATATCGCAGAGTATAATCGGAACACAGTCTGCGACGCAGACGCCGATCATTACGTTCGGTTGATTGGTAATTACGGCATCACCCTCAACAGAAAGAAAATGGCTGAAATCTTCGTTTAATTCGTTGATAACCAGAATGTCACTGCCGTGAACCTGACGAGGGGTTACGAGCGCTTCCTGGTTGAGTCCGAAAGCACGGGTAAGAAGACTTCGGTTTCCTTCGACCGTAGCCTGCTGATCCTGTGTATTCATACCCAGATTAAGGGAGTTGTATGGTGGCCGTGAGACACCTTCATGGCGAGTGGTGAAGCCTTGTATTGAACATGACGACCCTGTAAATTCGACGTCTATATACTGAACCCGGTCGATACGCTTCATCTGCATATATGTTTCCTCCGGCCTGCTAAGAATCTTTTTGCCTTCTGATGTTATTTAGGCTTTACTGCTGTTTCGGTGCTGCCGCCATCAGTAGTAGTATGCCGGGGTAGCCCATTACTCCGATCGTACTTAACAGCCACTGTAATGATAGAGTGGACCAAATTTCCTCCATCTAAATGCAAGGCGATCCTTATACCATATTCGTACAGAGTAAAAAGGAGAAAAAATGACCCGATGGCTAACAAATGGAATGGTGTTGTTTTCATGCGTTATGTTGACCGGCTGTGCTTCAATAACTCATGCCGATTTGTGTGTAGGATTTGACCGGAGCGTGAAAGCCTATAACCGGATGCTCCGATGGCACGAAATTGAAAATGCCGGTACGACCTACATTGATCCGAAGTTGCGGGATAATTATTTGAAACAGGCCGAGTCGCTTAAAAAACAGGGGCTTACTGTAGCAGATTTTCGTATTCTCTCCTCGAAATGTCTCCCGGAAAATAAATCAGGTGATGCAATTGCCGAGTTTGACTATTACATTATGCCGTCAAACAGGGTCAAAACGCTTTCCTATCGTCAGGAGTGGGTCTACCAGGAGAACATCAAGAGCTGGATACTAAAAACCGGTTTACCGGTTTTTGAGTAATCATTTTGTGGATAAAGTGGGAGATAATAACTGCCATAAATCAGTACAGCTCATATTTTAGCAGCCTGCACTCGATCGCTCCATTAAAGAGGATATAACGCCTGGAAGCTTTAAGTCCGATATATTTTGCCAGTTCCATATTGCCGGTAAGGACGTACCCGGTCCAGCCACAACACTGTTTTTTCATCACATCGCCAATCTGACAGTACAGCTCGCGCAGATCATTCTCTTCACCAAGGCGTTTGCCATAAGGTGGATTAATAATAACTACTCCCTTGTCCCCCTCCGGGCTGAATTGCTGAAGTGCTGCGTGAAAAAAATGGATCTGCCCTTTCAATCCGGCTTTCGAACAGTTCTTACCGGCAAGCAGGAGAGCTTTACTGTCCAGATCATATCCGGTTACCAGTCCGAGCGGTAATCTGCGGATGCCTGCTTCAGCCTCTTTACATATATCTGCCCAAATTCTGTCATCGTAATCCAGCCAACGCTGAAACCCGAATTGGCGTTGCAGGCCTGGCGGTATATGTGCCGCCATAAGTGCTGCCTCTACCGGAATGGTACCAGAACCGCACATCGGGTCGGCCAGAGGAATGGTGCCATTCCACCCGGTCAAGGCGACTACTGCGGCTGCCAGTGTCTCACGCAGGGGTGCTTCGTTACGTTCCAGTCGGTAGCCGCGTCGATCAAGAGAATCACCGGAGCTGTCAAGACTGATTGTGCAGATGTTTTTGTGGAGATGAACGTTTATGCGCACATCCGGCGCTGCAGTATCGACATTCGGTCTGCTTCCGCATGATTCGCGAATTTGGTCAACGACAGCATCCTTGGTTTTGAGTGCGACAAAACCGGAGTGCGTCAGAGCCGAATCACGCAGCGAACAATCCACTGCCAGGGTCATTTCCGGAGTAATCAGTTCGTGCCAGGATAATGCATGAACGCCGGCATACAACTCTGCTGGGGTTGAGCAGGGGAAAAGTGCAAGCTGCACCAGAACACGACTGGCGGTACGAAGCCATAGATTTGCGCGGTAGAGTCCCGCCCGGTCAGTAATGAAGGCAACCCCACCTTTACCCGGCTTCGCATCTTGAATCCCGATCGCAGCAAGTTCGGCGGCGGCGAGTTCCTCTGCGCCGCGCGGTACTGCCGCAAAACAGTTGAATGTCTCCTCAATACGCTTTCGGGGGCGCACAATGTGATTCGGTTTATCCATTACTGCTCCCTGTTTCTTGTGACCAGACAGATTCCAAAATTTTCCTAGTTTCAGTTTCGCTGCCGCTATTATCAATAACCACACTTCCGTAGCGCTCTTTTTCGGAAAGCGGCATCTGGCTGTCAATAATTTTCTGAGCCTGTTCACGCGTTATGTCATCACGCTGCATGAGGCGTTCAAGCTGTATCTCGGGATGCACTGTAACTACCCAGATTGTATCTACCCGGCTATTTCCACCAGCCTCAATCAGGAGAGGTGCCATATAAATCAGCCGTTCATGACCTGCTGCTTCGGCCTCGGAGATTCGTATTTCAGACAGTTTACGTATTTCAGGATGGAGAATTTCTTCTAGGAGCCGGCGCTTATCCGGGTTTGAAAAAACCATTGTACCCAGGCGCTTACGATCAAGAATGCCCTCTTGTGTGAGTACATCAGATCCGAAGTGGACAACAATCTGAGCCAACGAACGGCTAGCAGGCAGTACAACTTCACGGGCGAGCTGATCCGCATCCAGAACCGGAACACCTTTTTCAGCAAAAAAGCGGGCTACAGAGCTTTTTCCTGTGGCAATTCCGCCAGTTAATCCTATGACACGAATTTTATGTGGTATTAGTTGAACTCTTTTCATTCAGATAAAATCAGCCTTTAAGTTTTGAAAAATTTTTCAGTATCCGCAGGCCGATTTCCTGTGATTTTTCGGGGTGGAATTGAGTGGCAACGACGTTGTCCTGGCAAATGGAGGAGCAAAATTCAAAACCGTAGTCAGTGGTTGTGGCTATGACACTGCTATCATCCGGCTGAACATAATAGGAGTGTACAAAATACACGTTGCTGCCATCGGCAACACCTTCAAAAACAGGCGGTCGGCGCTTAAAGGCAAGCTGATTCCACCCCATCTGAGGAACTTTCAATTTTTCACCGGCAACTACCATCTGTTCTGGAAAACGGAGGACATGGCCCGGTATTACGTTCAACCCTTTATAAAGCCCGAATTCGACACTGTCACTGAACAGCATCTGCATTCCGACACAGATGCCAAGAAATGGTCTTCCTTCGGCGATTATTTTCAGAATTGGTTCAACAAACCCGCCCTGTTCTAGATTATGCATGCAGTCCCGAAACGCACCGACCCCTGGCAGAACAACTCTTTCGGCCTGAAGAACAACCTTCGGATCTGAGGTGATAACCGCATCAGAGCCGATTTTTTCAAACCCTTTCTGTACGGAGCGGAGATTGCCCATTCCGTAGTCAATAACTGCTATCATTTGATACCTTTCTTGTTCACCGTTATTGGTTACGCAATTCGTGAGAAATCGGCGATTTTACCGAACATGCGTGCAATAACCGTCAATAAAGCCAGCCGATTGGCTCTAATGCGCGGATCTTCAGCCATAACCATTACTTTGTCAAAAAAGTGATCAACCGACCCCCGCAGGGTGGCAATTTCAGTCAGAGCTTCCAGCCATGCGCCGGAAGCGATCAGCGCATCTGCAGAAGATTTGGTTACATGAATAGCCTGATACAGAGACGCTTCAGCGTCATCCTGAAACAGAGCCGGGTCGATCGGAGCATCTATACCCTCTTTGATAATGTTTCCGACCCTTTTGAAGGCGATCGTCAACGGTTCAAAATCCGGGCGGGTTTTGAACTCGGCTACTGCAGCAATCCGCGACCGAACATCAACAAGATCATCAAAACCTGCAGATGTAGCAGCATCAACCACGTCAGGCGCAAAAAAGTTTCCGATCATATTGATAAAGCGGGCCTTGAAAAATTCCGTTACTTCACCGGCAACCTGCGTTTTCGGACGATTGAGTTTTTTTGAAAGGAGGGTCAGAGATTCGTCGATCAGCGCCGGCAGCGACAGTCGGTAGCCCTTGTCAAGTATGATAGAGATGATACCTATGGTCGCGCGCCTGAGTGCGTAAGGATCAGCGGCGCCGGTTGGAATCAGGCCGACTCCGAAGCAGCCGCAGATGGTATCCATTTTGTCAGCAATGGAGACAAAACAGCCGCAGTCTGACGCTGGAAGTTCTCCCCCTGCCTGTATCGGCAGATAATGCTCGGCAATTGCAACGGCCACCTCCGAACACTCCCCTTCAAGCAAGGCGTACTCCCGACCCATAATCCCCTGAACCTCGGGAAATTCTCCGACAAGGCCACTGACAAGATCGGCTTTAGAGAGCCAGGCGGCACGGGAAGTGTTGCTTTTTACAGATGGATTCAGACGTTCGGCCAACCCCTCCGCCAGTGACCTGAACCGCTCCATTTTTTCGAATGAAGTGCCAAGCATCTGCTGATATACAACTTTTTTTAGCGACTCCACCCGGTCGTCCAGCCTGACTTTCTGATCCTCTTCGAAAAAGAATCTGGCATCCGACAGCCTGGCGCGAAGAACTCGCTCATTTCCCTTAACCACAACCGAAGGATCTTCAGTCAGGGTGTTGTTTATGGTTATAAAGCCGGGGAGCAGCCCCCCTTCAGCATCAACAATCGAGAAGTAGCGCTGATGACTCCGCATTGATGTTATCAGCACCTCTTTTGGAACTTTCAGAAATTCAGGTGAAAATGTGCCATGAACAACACTCGGGTATTCAACAAGGTATGACACCTGCTCCAGCAGCTCTTCGTCCGGCAACAGATGACCACCGGCTGCTACGGCAACCCTGTGTGTCTCAAGGAGAATTATCTCTTTCCTCTTTTCCGGATCCGGAATAACAAAATGCCGCTCGCATTCGTCAAGATAATGGGCAAAATTATTTACCGGAAAGGTTGTGTTTGCCATAAAGCGGTGTCCACGAGACACTTTCCCGCTCATGATTTCGCCAAACGAAAACGGCACAATTATGCCGTCGTACAGCGCAACAATCCAGTGAATAGGGCGTGCAAAGCGCACATCCTGATTCCCCCACCTCATCGATTTTTTGAAGGGGATATTTGTAACCAGCGCCGGCAGAATCTCCGTAAGCAACTCAAATGTCGGCCTTCCTGGCGAGTGCTTACTCACAAAAAGGTATTCACCCTTTTCAGTGGTAATGGTCTGAAGCGCTGCAACATCGACCCCCTGGCCGCGGGCAAAACCCTCTGCGGCCTTGGTCGGTTTCCCTTCTGCGTCATAGGCGGCCTTAACCGATGGGCCTGTAGCAGTTATTTCGGCGTCCGGTTGGAGTGCCGGGATCCCCTTTACGACCAGAACCAGGCGTCTCGGAGTCGCCATGGTTATTATTTCGCCAAAGGAGAGGCGGGCAACCGCAAGCTCTTTTGTGATAATCGCCTTCATTTCCGCAGTGGCACGCGGTATAAATCCTGCCGGAATCTCTTCGCAGCCGATTTCAAGAAACAGTTCTTTCGTACTCATCAGGCGACACCTCCTTTCAACAGTGGAAAACCGAGCCGTTCGCGCATCCGAAGGTAGCCTTCGGCGCAGACACGGGCCACACCGCGAACCCGGCCAATGTATGAGGCCCTCTCGGTGACCGAAATTGCACCTCTAGCATCAAGCAGGTTGAAGGTGTGTGAGCACTTCATGACATAGTCGTAGGCGGGAAGTACCAGCTCTTTATCGACCAGTCGCAGGCACTCTTTCTCGTACATGCCAAAGAGCTGCAGCAGCATGCCCACATCTGCTTCCTCAAAATTATGTTTAGAAAATTCAACCTCGCTTTCGTGGTGGATATCCCCGTACTTGATCCCTTTGACCCACTCCAGATCATAGACATTATCAACCCCCTGAAGATACATGGCGATCCGCTCGCAGCCGTAGGTTATCTCGGCCGGAATCGGCTTGAGGTCGATACCGCCCGCCTGCTGAAAATAGGTGAACTGGGTGATCTCCATGCCATCCAGCCAGACTTCCCAGCCAAGCCCCCAGGCGCCAAGAGTCGGTGACTCCCAGTCGTCCTCGACAAAACGAATGTCGTGCTTAGCCGGGTCAATGCCAAAAGAACGGAGCGAATCGAGATAGAGGTCAAGAATGTTGAGAGGGGAAGGCTTCATTATTACCTGAAATTGATAATAGTGCTGCAGCCGATTGGGGTTTTCGCCGTAGCGCCCGTCTGTGGGACGCCTGGATGGCTCAACGTAAGCCACATTCCACGGCTCTGGGCCAAGAACACGCAGAAAGGTGGCGGGATTAAACGTACCGGCTCCCTTTTCTGTATCGTAGGGCTGCTGAATTATGCAGCCTTGCTTTGCCCAATAGCCTTGCAGGGAGAGGATAAGATCTTGAAATGTCACGTATGTACCTCCGAATAGAGAGTGTGGGATATGAAAGCAGAAAGGGGGGTGATAAATACCAGAAACAGCGGCTTCGGTCAAGTTAGAGAAGAGATTGTCGAAATAAATATCATAAAAAGGAGGCAAGGGAGTCTACGACAAACGTAGCCTGTTCAAGAGTGGCGGCAGGATAGCTGTTGGTGACAGCGCAGACCTTCAAACCGGCGGCTTTTGCCGCAGATATCCCTGCCGGGGTATCTTCTATGGCGAGAGTCGCCACTTTTGAGAAGGAATTATTATGAGCCAGGAGAAGTTTCTGGAACGCAAGCTCGTAACATTCAGGGTTCGGCTTGCTTGCCGCGACATCATCAGCCGTCACTATGACCTTGAAATAATCAGCTATATCAAGCATTGCCAGGATAGGATCAATATCAGAGCGTAGCGCCCCGCTGCAAATCGCTAACGGTATTTTTTTCGTGTGCAGGAGTCTGATCAGTTCTACAACACCCGGATATGCTGTAACTCCGGAGCGGATAACCTCATTGAAGACGGAGGCCTTGCGGTCAATCAATTGTAACAGCGTATCCTGGTTGAGTAGCCTGTTTTTTGCGGAAAAGGCGTGCCTGAAGGCGTCCCTGTCGTCAAAGCCGATATATGTTTCAACATATTCCTGCCAGGTAAAATGCAACCCTAACGGTTCCAGCGTACGCTGAAATGCGGCATGATGCAGAGGTTCCGTATCAACAATTACGCCGTCAAAATCAAAAATTACCGCTTCTGCCTGAGTACCGTCCGGAAGTAAAATCATAATCGTGTCAACTCCATTTTCCGTTTTATCTCTTTGCTTGTCTTTAAGATAACACTTCCATCCAGCTTGAACCAATAAAAAATATGGTTGACGATTTACGATTATGCTCTATTATCTAACTAATGCTCGAATGCGAGCGAAGGATATCTTACGATTGTGGAGGCAGTTATGGCGTTACGAGTAGCAATAAACGGATTTGGCAGGATTGGAAGAATGGTGTTGAGAGCAGCCAGCAAAGAGAAAAATATTGAGTTCGTCGCAATTAATGATCTTACCGACGCAGCTACACTGGCGCATCTTTTTAAGTACGATTCAGTACATGGCACCTTTCCCGGAACGGTTGAGGCGAAAGACAACCAGTTGTTCATTGACGGCAAGGCTATAAAAATTTATGCCATGCGTAACCCGGCAGAACTTCCGTGGAAAGCAGATGAAGTTGATGTAGTACTTGAATCAACTGGCATTTTCACCTCCAAAGAAAAAGCTGAAATGCACATTCAGGCCGGCGCAAAAAAAGTTGTTATTTCAGCTCCGGCAACAAATGAAGATATTACTATCGTCATGGGTGTTAACGACAATCTGTATGATCCCCAAAAACATGTCATTATTTCCAACGCTTCGTGTACAACCAACTGCCTTGCCCCGGTAGCAAAAGTCTTGCTTGATAACTTCGGCATCGAGAAAGGCTTGATGACCACGGTACATTCCTATACGAATGATCAAAATATCCTTGACCTTCCCCATAAGGATCTGCGCCGTGCCAGAGCAGCCGCAATGTCAATGATTCCAACTACAACTGGCGCTGCCAAGGCGGTTTCTCTGGTGTTGCCTGAACTGAAAGGGAAGCTGGACGGCATGGCTATTAGAGTACCGACACCAAATGTTTCGGTTGTTGACCTGGTTGTTACGTTGTCAAAGCCGGCCACGGCAGCAGACGTAAACGCAGCTCTTAAAGCTGCCTCCGAAGGTGCTTTAAAAGGTATTCTCGGCTTTGAGGCATCGCCGCTCGTTTCAATTGACTTTAATGGCAACCCGCTTTCATCGATCGTTGACGCCTCCTGTACAAAGGTAATTGGTGACACTATGCTTAAAGTGCTCTCCTGGTACGATAATGAGTGTGGTTTTTCAAACCGGGTAGTCGACCTCTTCCGTCTGATTGCCGCAAAACAATAGCATTAAGAACTTGTACTTAGAGGAGGGGGGATTTCCCCCCTCTTTTTTTGCCAGGGAAATATACCTAATATCAGGAGGTAAATCATGTCGATTCGTTATATTGATGAAATTAAAGAGCTGAAGGGAAAGAAGGTATTTATTCGGGTTGATTTCAATGTGCCTCAGGACGACAAAGGAGTTATCACCGAGGATACCCGTATTATCGGGGCGGTACCAACGATAAAATACGCGATGGAACAGGGCGCCAGAGTAGTTCTGGCCTCCCATCTCGGTCGTCCCAAGGGTGAGAAAAAAGCCAAATACAGCATGGCGCCTGCCACCGCACGTCTTTCCGAACTTCTTGGCAAACCGGTTGTTCAGGCACCTGACTGTTTCGGGCCTGAGGTTGATCTCCTTGTTGATGCCATGAAGCCGGGTGAGGCGGTTATGCTTGAAAATGTCCGTTTTTATCCCGGTGAGGAAAAAAACGACGCCGATTTTGCTGCAAAACTGGCAAATGGCTGTGAAATTTATGTTAACGATGCTTTTGCCGTGTCGCATCGAGCTCATGCATCGGTTGAAGCTATTACCAAAAACATTCCGGTTATCGCAGCCGGCTTCCTGATGAGAAATGAAATGACATTCTTTGACAAAGCGATGCAGAACCCGGTCAGACCACTTGTTGCCATACTCGGCGGTGCCAAGGTATCTGGCAAGCTGGAGGTTCTTGAAACTCTCATCAACAAGGTTGACAAAGTAGTTATCGGCGGCGGAATGGCGTTTACCTTCCTGAAAGCCATGGGCTACAATGTCGGCAAATCGCTTGTGGAAGATGAGCTGATTCCGACAGCGCGCACCATTATGGATACGGCGCGTGAAAAAGGCGTCATGTTCTATCTGCCGGTCGACTGTATTGTGGCAAACGCTTTTGAGGCAAATGCAACCAATTTCGTCACCACTGCCCAGGAGATACCGGCAGGTTGGATGGCTCTCGATATCGGTCCGGCCACTGCAACACTTTTCGCTGAAACGCTGCGTGACGCTAAAACCGTCATCTGGAACGGCCCTATGGGTGTTTTTGAAATGGATGCCTTCTGCAGGGGGACTTATGCAATGGCTGAGGCGGTTGCCAACTGCTTTGCCACAACCATCATCGGAGGTGGCGATACAGATTCTGCCGTGCGCAAGGCGGGAGTAGAAAACCGGGTCAGCTATATTTCAACAGGTGGGGGAGCATTTTTGGAACTGTTGGAAGGCAAAACATTACCAGGCGTCAATGCGCTTGAGGTCGCTTAATAAAGGGGAATACCGATGCGAAAACCGGTTATTGCTGGAAACTGGAAACTCTTTAAAACAATAGCAGAAGCTGTTGCCATGGTGGATGAGCTTAAACCGCTTGTGGCTGGTAACCAGAGTGTGGAAATAGTTGTGGCTCCCGTTTTCACTGCTTTAAGCCGTGTAAGCGATGCCATCAAAGGCTCAAATATTAATCTGGCATCCCAGGACTGTTTTTGGGAGGAGGAGGGTGCCTTTACAGGCGAAGTTGCACCAAAGCTGTTGAAGGACGCCGGATGCAGCCACGCCATTATCGGGCACTCCGAGCGCCGTCAATATTTCGGAGAAACTGACCTGACCGTCAATAAGAAAACCAAGGCAGTTATTAACGCTGGTTTGACTGCCATTGTCTGTGTCGGGGAATCATTAGCCGAGCGGGAATCAAACCAGACATTTAACGTCATTGAAACACAGATTAAAGGTGGCCTGGACAGCTTCGCCGAAGAGGCTTTTTCGCACATCGTTATTGCTTATGAACCGGTATGGGCGATCGGTACTGGAAAGACTGCCAGTGATGCTCAGGCTCAGGAGGTGCATGCCTTTATCCGTCAACTGGTTGCCAGCCAGTTCGGTCAAGCGGTCGCTGATGCAGTGCGCATTCTCTACGGCGGCAGTGTCAAGCCGGATAATGTCAAAGGGTTGATGACACAACCTGATATTGATGGGGCACTTGTAGGCGGAGCGAGTCTTAAAGCAGAATCCTTTGCGGCTATAGTCAATTTCTAATTTTCTTCCCCGCTGTCCAGCCCAAACTTTGCCAGGCGGTAGCGAAATGAGCGGAACGACATTCCGAGCAGTTCGCCCGCCTTTTTTTTCGCACCGCCGGTCATCTCAAGCGCTTTGAGCAGATATTTTTTCTCCAGCTCCTCAAGCATCGGTTCAAGCTCTATTCCGGATTCAGGGATATCACAACTATCGGTAAGGCAAGCAGTTTTAACGGTTAACTGCTTTGGCAGACTGCCTTCTGAAATTACCACCGGATCTATAATCAGGCTCCGCTCGATACAATTCTCCAGTTCGCGGATATTGCCCGGGAAAGGATTATTCATCAGCACCTTTAAAGCGCTAGGGGTAATTGTCGCCGGAGAGGGACGGCCACCTGTTTGAAATTTTCGGCAGAAATATTCTGCCAGAAGCGGAATATCCTCAATCCGCTCCCGCAGCGGCGGTAGAAGCAGCTGCACAACATTAATCCGGTAATAAAGATCTTCACGGAAAGAGCCAGCCGCGACAAGTGCTTCAAGGTTACGGTTAGAGGCACAGATGATACGGACATCGGTCTTGCGTGTCTGGGCATCTCCTACGCGCTTGAATTCCCGTTCCTGCAGGACCCGCAGCAGTTTGGTCTGCATCAGCAGTGGCAATTCACCAATTTCGTCCAGTAAGAGCGTCCCCCCCTCGGCCTGTTCAAACAGACCGGGACGATCCCCCACCGCACCGGTGAAGGAACCTTTTTTGTGGCCGAACAGTTCACTTTCAATCAAATTTTCCGGTATGGCGCCGCAATTGACCGCGACAAACGGTTTTGACTTACGCGGACTGCAGGTGTGTATCGAACGGGCGACAAGTTCCTTGCCGGTGCCGCTTTCACCAAGAATCAGCACGCTGCTCTGACTGGGCGCCACTTTCTGTATCATGTCAAAAAGCTCCCGCATCTTACGACTCTTGCCGATAATGCCGCAAAAACTGTCCCGCTCACTGGCATCTTCTTTCAGCAGGCTATTTTCACGTCTTAGTCCCTGCTTTTCCAGAGCATTTCTGATCAACTGCTTGATTTCCTCGTTTTTGAACGGCTTGCAGACATAATCATAAGCACCCAGCTTCATAGCCTCCACCGCCTGGTCGGCGGCTGAAAAAGCGGTGAGCATCAGAACCGCAGTCTCAGGCGCTTTTTCCTTGATACTGGCCAGCAGCTCAATTCCGGAAAGTCCGGGCATATTGACATCCGAGAGCACCAGATCAAACAGCGCCGACTCCATAATGCGCAAGGCTTCCTGAGCGGAGGCTGCCACAGTCACATTATACCCTTCCCGCTCAAGAAGAATCGAGAGAAACTCCCTCATACTCAATTCATCATCAACAACAAGTATTCGTATTTTCATGGTTATTGATCCTTATCCATACACAGTGTCATACAGCAGAGTGCCATTTTTTGTCATACCACGTTTAGCACTTATTGTGAAGCTTTGATCAAGACCACACTTGACCTGAAACAACTAACAGTAGTATATGGTTGCGCTCATAAATACTGACAAAGGACTATTGCATGACTAAAGAACTTGCCAAAGGGTATGAACCGCATGATGTTGAAAAGAGATGGTACAGTCAATGGGAAAAGGAAGGCTACTTTCGTGCCTCTGCCACTTCCGATAAAAAACCGTACTCGATTGTAATTCCGCCGCCCAATGTGACCGGCGCGCTGCACATGGGGCACGCCCTCAACAACACGCTGCAGGATATCCTCTGCCGCTGGAAGCGGATGCAGGGATACAATGTCCTCTGGATGCCGGGCACCGACCACGCCGGTATCGCCACCCAGAATGTTGTCGAACGGCAGTTGACTGCCGAGGGAAAAGATCGCCACGATCTGGGGCGAGAAGCCTTTATCGAGCGGGTCTGGAAATGGAAGGGGGAATCGGGCGGACAGATTATCGGCCAATTGAAGCGTCTAGGTGCCTCGTGCGACTGGGAGCGGGAGCGCTTTACCATGGATGAAGGGCTCTCGAAAGCGGTGCGTACCGTTTTTGTAAAGCTCTACGAAGATGGCCTGATCTACCGTGATAATCGCTTGATAAACTGGTGCCCCCGCTGCCACACAGCCCTTTCCGATATTGAAGTCGAGCATGAAGATCACAAAGGGCACCTGTGGCACATCCGCTACCCGGTTGTCGGTGAACCTGGACGTTTTGTGACCGTGGCGACTACCCGCCCCGAGACGATGCTGGGCGATACCGCCGTGGCGGTACACCCGGAAGATGAGCGTTACAGCGACCTGATCGGTAAAACAGTTCTGCTGCCGCTCGTCGGGCGCGAAATTCCTGTCGTTGCGGATGACTATGTGGATCGGGAATTTGGCACCGGTGTGGTCAAAATCACTCCGGCTCACGACTTCAACGACTTTGAAGTCGGCCTGCGCCATGGTCTGGACAAGATCAATGTTCTTGACGAATCCGGCATTATCAACGCTGCCGGGCATCAGTACGAGGGAATGGATCGTTTCGAGGCCAGAAAGCAGATTGTGAGCGATCTCGAAGCTGCAGGTTATCTTGACAAAACAGACGACCACCCGATGTCTGTCGGCGGCTGCTACCGCTGCAAGACCGTGGTCGAGCCGTACCTCTCCCTGCAGTGGTATGTGAAAGTGGCACCGCTGGCCGAAAGGGCACTGGACGCCGTAAAAAGCGGTAAGACCCGCATCGTCCCCAAACAGTGGGAAAACACCTATTTTGACTGGATGGAAAATATCCGCGACTGGTGCATCTCGCGTCAGATCTGGTGGGGTCACCGGATTCCAGCCTGGTTCTGCGATCATTGCGGTGAAATAACCGTCGCAATGGAGACACCGACCAGATGCGGTAAATGCGGCAGTGATGAACTCCGCCAGGAAACCGATGTACTGGATACCTGGTTCTCATCGGCTCTCTGGCCGTTTTCAACCATGGGGTGGCCGGAGCAGACGGCAGAGTTGAAGACATTTTACCCGACCAGTTGTCTGGTAACCGGTTTTGATATCCTCTTTTTCTGGGTAGCCCGGATGATGATGATGGGGCTGCATTTCATGGATGAAGTTCCATTCACGGATGTGTACATTCACGCTCTGGTGCGCGATGCCCAGGGGCACAAGATGTCAAAGTCAAAAGGGAACGTCATTGATCCGCTGACCGTTATCGACCAGTACGGCACCGACGCCTTCCGTTTCACCCTGGCCGCCTTTGCCGCGCAGGGTCGCGACATCAAGCTGGCAGAAGAGCGCATTGCCGGTTACCGCAACTTCTGCAATAAAGTCTGGAACGCCGCCCGCTTCACCCTTATGAACCTTGAAGGTTTCGACCCCGACGGGCTCACGCTTGACACGATGGAACTGAGCCAGGGGGACAAATGGATCCTGCACCGGCTGAATGAAACCGCCCGGACGGTTGATGAAACCCTGGCCGGATACCGCTACAACGAAAGCGCCATGGCGCTATACCAGTTCACCTGGAGCGAGTTCTGCGACTGGTATCTGGAGCTGTCCAAGCAGGACATCTATAACGGCACACCGGAACGGAAACGTGCTGTCCAGTATGTTCTCTGGTACACGCTGGAGAATCTGCTCCGCCTGCTGCACCCTTTTATGCCATTTATCACCGAGGAGATCTGGCAGGCGCTGCCGAAAGGCGGTTC
>CAYQMO010000017.1:19522-29102 GCA_964418315.1 uncultured Geobacter sp.
GAACCAGCTTCCATCATGCAGGCACCATATCCCCTGTTTCGTACCGACCTCTCTTTCCCTCATGACGCAGCCGACATGGAGCGTGTCATGGCGGTCATCGGCGCTATCCGCAATATCCGTGGCGAAATGGAGGTGCCGCCGTCAAGGCAGATTGCGGTCATTCTCTCCTGCGACAGCGAAGCCAGTCTACTCCTGATGAAACATAACGAAAGCGCCATCATCAGCCTGGCACGGATTTCCGACCTTGCCATAGGCCACGGAATTGAAAAACCGGAAGACGCCTCAATCCAGGTAGCCGGTGATGTCCAGATTTATGTTCCGCTCAAAGGACTGGTGGACGTTGCTGCCGAAGAAGAACGCCTGCTGAAGGAGATCGGCAAGATCGACAAGGAGATCGAAATGTTCTCTAAAAAGCTGGAGAGCCCCGCCTTTGTTGATCGTGCTCCGGCTGAAATTGTCGCCAAGGAGCGCCAGAAACTGGCGGATGTCAACGGTAAGAAATTAGTGTTGGAAGAGAGTTTGGGAAAGATCAGGAAATTGAAGTAGGTAGTAAGCTCCCTATATAAGGGGCTAAGCTGGTTACCTATATGGGTAACAACTTCCTTATATAGGCAACCGGCAGCCTGTATAGGGAGCTTTTTCTGGCCGGTGAATAACGAGTTGGATGAAAAACAAGATAAATCCGCCACGGAGGCATTATGAACAGTCACGAACTTAATTGTGTGGCGAGAGGAAAAGTAGAAGCTGAATTGCTGCAACGCGGTGCGGTCTCCGTAATATCTCGCGGAACGCGAAAGATTCATTTACTCGCAGGAAACGCAGAGCGCAGCCGAACGGTAGCGCTTAAGGTTAAGGCAAAAAGTAAACGGAAGGGCAACTGGCACACACGTATAGAGGAAGCCAAGTTAACCGTAACGCCACCCAACGAGGAGGACGTAAGGGATTTCTGGGTTTTTGTTGATTTTGATAGCGCACCAAGATACTGGATAGTGCCCGACTGGTGGATCCGCAACGAAATACACGAAAAACATCAACAATATCTAAACAAGCACGGTGGGCATCGTCCTGTAAACGATGACTCAAATCACCATTCAATCGATGAGAACCAGTTAGAAAGCTGGCAAAACAAATGGGAAATTCTTGGTATCTTTTGACATGCAACTTACTTTACACCGGAGAACGGTCTTGACAGTGCATACTTTTGTACATACAATTAAACAATGAAAATCACTTGGGATTCCAAAAAAGCAACAGCCAATCCGAAAAATCACGACGGCGTGACCTTCGAGGAATCTCAGCACGTCCTGCTAGACCCATTTGCATTGACGCGGGAGGACAGTGATTCAGTAGACGAACAAAGATTCATCACATTGGGAATGGGTGGTAAAGGGCGGATTCTAATGGTTGTCTACACTTACAGAGATGAAACAATACGTCTCATATCTGCATGGAAAGCAAATGAGCCGCAAAGGAGGCGTTATGAAAACCAGTTCTGACAAAATTTATGAAAAATACAAAGACTTTGATTTTGCAGATGCAAAATCCGTAAATGAAACTCCTCATCTTGCAAAGCTTCAAGCGGAAACAGGAGGCAAATCACGCATTACCATGAGAGTAGACAACGATGTACTGGCAACCTTCAAAGTACGAGCGGAAATGGTCGGAGGCAATTACCAGACTCTTATGAATGAGGCATTAAAACAGTTCAGTCAAGGATTGAAACTTACCGACATAGTACGCGAAGCAATCCATGAAACCCTTGAAACCTGCCTAACAACAAGATCAAGCGGTCGCACCAAAAAAGTAAACGTCAGTTAGAGTTCCTGACTCAGAGTCATTTTTTACGGAAATGTACGGAAAAACACCAAAATTCCAACTAACGGCAGCACCGGACAGCGGGAAAAAGCCCCGCCGAGCCGGTGTGCCTTATCACGTTGGCATAGGAAAGAGCATTGTCTCATACATTAAAAAACGCGCTAAAAGAAATGAACGTTTCTTGGATCACGAAGGATGGATACATCGATCTGAAGAAGGTTCCAATTGACTCTACACTTTGTCATGCAGTTGGAGATAACTGGGAAGATTTTGCCAATGCTTGCCGCATGCTGTCGTCCATGTCAAATGCAGGCAGGGTCGAAGCCGACGTTTTTCTTTGCGGTTTACTCAGATACTGCGGAAATGACACAACAAAGAAAGAGAAAATCGTTGAGGCATTAAGCTGTGTCAGGACTCATCAAGTCGCCGACCTGCTGTTCGCAGAACTGGAGAGTACGGAGAGCTCGAACTCAACGAGAGGCTACATCAGCGGAATTCTAAAGGCACTAGAGGGATTCCCTTTGAAGATCGTCGAAAAGGGTTTCGAGAGACTATTGTCAGACCCGAGATGGTCTTACAGAATGAAGCGCAAGTTCAGAGAAACATACGAGAAGATCGAATACCTAAGAAATAGAAAAATATGAAGGTCTCTTACAATAGGATATATTCTATCCCCATCCTTAACCGAACTATGCAAACATTCTTAAGGGTATCTGCTACTGTAAACCATGTGAAGGGAGCTAAGCGAAATGGCTAATACTAGAATTGACCCATACCAGTCTTGTCCCTGCGGAAGCGGCAAAAAATTCAGGTTCTGCTGTCGGGAGAAAGAACTGCTCATTAGCCAGGAACAGCCACGCACGCTGGTCAAAAAGGCTGTTCAATATCCGGTGTACGAATGCCACATCAACGAGTGCTGGCACGATGAGGGGCTAGCCACTATTTTCATCGTTCGGCAGTTGCCTAATCTGAAATATATTTTGGGGACTTATCTGGTTGATACCCTGTGCTTGGGCTTGAAGAACACTTTCTGTAACGCTAATCTTCTCTATTCGTCTATCAAGACCATGCTGAACAAAACACCCATGGAGATGATGAGCATCGAGTATGAGGATGCTCGCAGCATAATTTTAGGCGGGATTCAATTCGCCAATGGACTGGGCTTTGAGCCACATAGAGATTGGGAAGATTCCAAGCATATTGTGGAGCCAGAACGCCCGTTCAATGAAAAATTTGAGTTCGGCCGGGACGGCAAACCTCTTTACATTCAGGGCCCAAATGACAGCCCCAATGAAATCATGTCAAAGTTGAACGCTGCCAACAACAAGCAAGGAAGAGTTACCGGCATTTTGAAGAGGATGCTTAGTTCAGAATAACAAAAGGCTGAGGGTTTGCGTCTCCAAATTTCAAAAAGTGATAAAAAGCAAATATTCCAACAAGGCCCATGGACGCCGACCGCCCGAAAAGCTGGGTGGGCGGGTCATGGCCCAAACCGTTGTTAAACCATCAAGACTAAAGGTCATCATAAATTATGCTTTCATTTGTATGGGATGAAGAAAAAGCCACCATTAATCTCGAAAAACATGGCATCTCTTTTGCCGAAGCAAAGAGTGTCTTTTATGATGAACATGCTCGCTTGATTGCGGATGAGGACAACTCAGAAAATGAGGAGCGATTTCTACTACTCGGTATGAGCTTCAAGCCGCGTTTACTGTTGGTCTGCCACTGTTATAAAGAAGACGACCTTATTGTCAGGATAATCTCGGCGAGAAAATCAACTCGACATGAGACACTCATGTACCGGAGGTTTAAACCATGAAAACGGAATACGATTTCTCCAATTCAAAACCAAATCCATACACCAAGCTTCTGAAGAAAGAGGTAAAAATTAAAATCGATGAGGATGCGTTGTTTTATTTCAAAAACCTGGCTATGGAACTTGGCATCCCTTATCAAAACCTTATCAACAGCTACCTGCGTGACTGTGTGCAGCATCACCGCAAACCGGCTGTGAAATGGGTATAGAAACGTGCGGGCATAAGGGGTCAGGTCTCAACCCTATACAAATAGTTTTTCTGTTGCTATGCTGCGAACCAAATCCGGCAGGCAAAGGAGAACAAAATGGCACGGCCGTTACGCATAGAATTCCCCGGAGCCCTCTATCACGATTGCGCCTGCTCCACATAACAAGGCATCTCAAGACACGAGACCCGGTTGCGCCCCTCTTTCTTGGCATGGTACATGGCATGGTCGGCATCGCGCTGGATGTCGCTTATGGAGGCATGGTGCGCCATCTTTGAGGCGACCCCGATGCTTGCGGTTACTTTCAGGGGGGAGCCATTGATAGTCGGCAGCAACTGCTCTATACCGCTCCTGACCTTTTCCGCGAACGCCATGGCTCCATCTAGATCAGTCTCCGGAAGATAGACGCAGAACTCCTCTCCCCCGATTCTGCCATAGACATCGCAGGCCCGGTTGGTCGATGACAGATATTTGGTAACAGTTTTGAGGACAATGTCTCCAGCCTCGTGGCCATAAGTATCATTTATCTTCTTGAAGTGATCCAAATCGACGAACAGCAGGGAAAAAAGCTCGTTTTCACGATATGCCACGCACATCAAATGGTTGCAGACCTCATGAAATGTCCTGGAGTTGAGCAACCCTGTCATGGGGTCATGGTTGGCCAGATAGCGGAGTTTTTCGTTTGATTCGAGCATGCGGTGAAAGTAGGAGACGGGTCGACTCGAATAGGTGGCGAAGAAGATCCCCATATAAAGAAAGGCAACAAAAGAGGTTGTCAGCGCGTTGGCATTGTACGGCTCAGGGAGATATCTGTTTCCGGCAATAACGAAGATGCATGATGCCACCGTTGTAGCAATCCCCACCGGGCGGCCGAGCAGGAAAAACACCGCCGGAATGAGGGTAAAGAACCAGACTACCCGCAACGGATCACCAGGCACAAGAAAGAAGGCCGACACTAGAATGTAAAAGGTGTTGGCAAGCCCGATCCAGGCCGCAACGGTGAAGATTTTTTTCCGGTTATACATGACAATCATCAGGATAATACTGATAGCGGAATGAACCTTCTGGTTGGCAACGTGGGCTTCCGGGAGGATGTTGGCGCCAAAGTGATGAGCAATGACAAAGAGCCCGGACGATGCCGCTCCATAGATCAGAAGCAGGTAGAGGAATCTGAATTGAAAGCGGAAATATTCTTCCTTTTCATCGAACTCAGCTCCGCCGAGCAGAATTGATTTTAAAGTCATAGACATTGGCGCTTTATCGTCTTTCATTGGCGCTATAACTCATTTTCCTCTATAAATACCAGCAGCAAGCATCTCAGACTCTTTGACACAATCTATTTTATTTTCCGCAGCACTTCTTGTACTTTTTGCCGCTGCCGCAAGGACAGGCGGCATTTCGTCCTGCAACTTTCTGGCTTTTAGCCGGCTCCTGATGCTGATTCTCACTGTCACCCATATTAAAAATCAACTTCTTGCTCTGCAGCTCTTCTTCAATTTCTTCAATTTCTTCGCCATCGTGAGTAATCTGCACCCAATACACTCGCTCAATAACCTCTTCACGAATGCGCAGCATCAATTCCATAAAAAGATTGTACGCCTCTTTTTTGTACTCCTGTTTCGGGTCTTTCTGTCCATAGCCGCGCAGGCCGATCCCTTCCTTCAGGTGGTCGATATTCAGGAGGTGGTCTTTCCAGTGAGTATCGATCGCCTGCAGCATCATGACTTTTATGAGGTGATCCATTAGCTCATCACCCATCTCCTTGAGACGTGCCGTAAAGATAGCATTAGCCTGCTCGCCCAGCATACTCTGGAAATTGACCGGCGTGAGGCGGCCTATCATCTCCTGTGGCAGATCAAGCTGAAGATTGAAATATTTATAAACGGTTTCAGCTATCCCCTGCCAGTCCCATTCGTGAGGTGAAACCTTCTCAATGGCATACGCTGAGGTAATATCCTCAATCGTCTCATCGAGCATTTCCAGAAAACTCTCTCGAATATCCTGACCGGCCAGGATTTCCCGCCGCTGGGTGTAAATAACCTCGCGCTGTTTATTCATGACATCATCGTATTCAATGAGATGCTTACGAATATCAAAGTTATGTGCTTCGACTTTCTTCTGAGCATTTTCAATCGACCGGGAGATCATACTGTGAGTAATAGCCTCACCCTCTTCAATTTTGAGGAGATCCATAATTTTGGAGACACGCTCCGAACCGAAAATTCGCAGCAGATCATCCTCCAGTGACAGGTAGAACTTTGAAGAGCCGGGATCGCCCTGACGGCCGGAACGACCACGAAGCTGATTGTCGATCCGGCGCGATTCGTGCCGTTCCGTCCCCAGGATGTGAAGACCGCCCAGAGCAATAACCTCTTCGTGTTCGGCGAGGCATTCGGCCTTATATCTTGCAACGACCGCTTCATACTCCTCGTCGGTAGATTCCGGATTGGCTCGCCGCCACTGCTTGGCCAGGGCATCCGGATTGCCTCCCAGCACAATGTCAGTGCCTCGACCAGCCATATTGGTGGCAATCATGATGGCGCCTTTGCGACCAGCCTGTGCTACAATTTCAGCCTCACGTTCATGCTGTTTGGCATTGAGGACGTTGTGTGGAACACCCTGGAGCTTCAAGAGTTCTGACAGGACTTCCGACTTTTCGATTGAAATGGTACCGACAAGGCAGGGTTGACCGGCGGCATAATGCTCCTTTATGTCCTCGATGACCGCTTTGAATTTTTCCTTCTCAGTCTTGTAGATAACATCCGGAGCATCCGGGCGGATAAGCGGCCTGTTGGTTGGGATGACAGATACGTCCAACTTGTATATTTTGTGGAACTCCTCCGCCTCAGTATCGGCAGTACCGGTCATTCCTGACAGTTTTTTGTACATGCGAAAATAGTTCTGGAACGTGATAGTTGCCAGTGTCTGGTTTTCGTTCTCAATTTTGACACCCTCTTTTGCCTCGATCGCCTGATGGAGACCGTCAGACCAGCGACGTCCCGGCATGAGACGACCGGTAAACTCATCAACAATCATTACTTCGCCATCTTTCAGGACGTAATCAACATCACGCTTGTACATGGCGTGAGCACGCAGCGCCTGGTTGACATGATGAAGGGTCTCTATATTGCGGGGATCATAAAGATTATCTACCTTGAGCAGTTTCTCAACCTTCAGAACTCCCTGCTCGGTTAGCGATGCACTTTTTGCCTTTTCATCAATGGTAAAGTCACCGGTATACTGTTTTCGCTTGCCGGAAAGTGTGTTCGCTTCAATTTCAACCACTTCACCCTTTACCAGTCTGGGAATGATTGCGTTAATGATGTAGTATTTGTCCGTTGAATCCTCTGTCGGACCGGAAATAATCAGCGGAGTTCGGGCTTCGTCAATCAAGATGGAGTCAACCTCGTCCACAATAGCGTAGTTAAAGCCGCGCTGAACGTAATCTTCCAGTGAAAACTTCATATTGTCGCGCAGGTAATCAAAGCCGAACTCGTTGTTAGTGCCATATGTAATATCTGCAGCATAGTTGGCGCGTCGCTGGTCGTCATCCAGACCATGGACGATTATGCCTACCGACAGACCGAGAAAATTGTACAGCCGCCCCATCCATTCAGAGTCGCGCTTTGCAAGATAATCATTCACCGTGACAACATGCACACCTTTGCCGGAAATCGCATTGAGGTAGGCTGGGAGGGTAGCAACGAGGGTCTTTCCCTCACCGGTTTTCATCTCGGAAATTTTTCCGGAATGGAGCACCATGCCGCCTATCAACTGGACGTCAAAGTGACGCATCCCAAGAATACGTTTGCCCCCCTCACGGCAGACGGCAAATGCTTCCGGAAGCAGTGAATCAAGCGGCTCGCCCTTCGTGTGACGCTCTTTGAATTCAGCCGTTTTACCGCTCAGTTGTTCATCTGTAAGGGAAGAGGTGGAAGCTTCAAGAGCATTGATCTTTGCCACAATCGGCCACATTTTTTTTAGTTCGCGTTCGTTTTTGCTGCCAATAAACTTCTTTATAATGGAACTGAACATTTATAATATCTCCAAGTGTTAAATGTTTGAAAAACAGTCTAGCAGGATAACACAACTCATAATAGCGCTCAATAAAAAAGGTCAAACAGCTCTATTTGCGCTTGACACTTGCTTTACCGTCCGTTTATATCGTTCCAAACAACTGGAGGCGGTAAATGAAGCCAATGGCAACCGTAACAACAACTACTCTTGATAATGGCGTTCGCATCGTTACCCAGCATATCGGCTATATGCATACTGTAGCGACCGGAATTTGGGTCGCAAATGGCACCCGGCATGAATCACCCGAAGATAACGGTGTGGCTCATTTTATAGAACATCTGCTCTTCAAGGGTACTGAGCGCCGTAGCGTCCACCAGATAAACCGGGAAATAGACTCTATGGGGGGTATCCTTAACGCGTTTACCGGTCATGAGTATGTCTGTTATTACGCCAAGGTTCTGGCAAAGTTTCTTCCTGGTGCCGCCGATCTGCTGGCCGATATTTTTATGAATTCCACTTTTCCAATCGACGAAATTGAGCGGGAGCGCAAGGTTGTCCTGCAGGAAATAAAAATGCGGGATGATTCTCCGGAAGAGTACATTAACGATCGCTTTCATCAGAATTTCTTTCGAGGTCAGATGCTCGGCATGCCGGTTCTGGGGAGTGAACAGACTGTAGCCTCTCTCACAAGAGACTCGATACTATCCCACAAAAACAGTCGTTATCGCCCACAGGATATTATCATTGCGGCTGCAGGCAATATAAAGCACAATGAACTGGTCGCCATTATGTCGCCGCTTTTTTCCGGAATTTTTTCATCATGGCAGCCGCAGCAGACAGATTCATTTGCTCCGGCCGGAAAAATAGTGCAATTAATTGAGCGGGACATGGAGCAGACACTCGTCTGTCTTGGTACCCGTTCGCTTAACTATGATCACCAGGACCGGTACCCTCTTTTTCTCTTGACGACAATACTGGGTGGCGGAATGAGTTCACGGTTGTTCCAGGAAGTTCGGGAAAAAAGAGGGTTGGCATACTCGGTCTGCTCTTATATCATTTCCCATGCGGACTCCGGAGCACTGGTCGTTTACGCCGGCACTGAAAAAGATCATTGTCGTGAAGTAATTCAGATCGCACAACGGGAGATGTCACGCCTCGTTTCCGAAGAGGTGCCAGAGGACGAACTTGACGCTGCCCGCGAACAGTTAAAAGGAAAAACACTCATGTCACTTGAGAGCAGTGACAGCTTGATGACCCGCCTGGCGAAAAATGAAATATATCATAAAAAACAGCCGTCAATTGAAGATGTCATTGCCAACTATGATGCGGTATGCAGCAAGGATATTCAGAGAGTGGCGCAAGAACTATTTAAGAGTGAATTCCTTCACTTGGAAGCGATGGGGCAGGTTGCGGATTTAGGGTTGTCAGTAGATATCCTGAACGTTTAAGCGTTTATAAACTGGATTATTTATCTTTGAGTTTAAAGGTTTCATCCGCTTTTATCTTCTTTATCCATGTTAAAATGCCTTTGAAGCTAAAAACAAAATCTTTTATTTAACAGGGATAAAAGGGATAAATACGGATAACGGCAAAAGCAAAAAAGTTTTTGTTGAAAACCATATTTTTTACACTAGTCTTGGTTCCGGCGCATCCGGATTAGACGATGGTTTTTAGTTATACATTGGGGGCGTAATTATGAAGGCAAGGTTATCTCTTGTGGCAACTG
>CAYQMO010000018.1:0-7805 GCA_964418315.1 uncultured Geobacter sp.
TTCCTGTTTTTATCAAGTTCCCGCAGTGATGACGAGTCGTTAATCCGCATGGCTAGACTCCCTTTTAATGATAATCGCAGCGCACAGTATCATAAAATAAATCAATCGGCAATTGATGCACTGGATATTTGGATATTCGGCTCTGACATGAGTAAGCCGCCTGCACGGCAAGGTCAATAAATGGGAAGAACTGCGGAACTCGTCGAAGTTAAAAATGGCGGAACGGGCGATTTAAACTGGAATTGTGGAAATACTACCATTTTTTTGTAGGGGCGAATGACATTCGCCCCGTTGGGATAACCGATAATAATGGGCTTAATTTATGATCCGAACAGGGCGTAAGTAAAACGTCCCTACGATTTATAAACGGTATTATTACAAATTCTACATCCCTAATTTGTATACAACGGGAATTTCCTCATCATGCTGTTTACCTTCACTTTAATAGCAGCCAGTTTCTGGTCATCGCCGATGCTTGCCACTACGTCAGCAATAAAGTCGGCAACCTGTTCCATTTCAGCTTCTTTCAGGCCATGGGTCGTACAGGCTGGAGTCCCTACTCTGATACCGGACGTCACAAACGGTGAACGTGTTTCAAACGGCACGGTATTCTTGTTGACAGTGATTCCGGCTTTGTCCAGTGCTTCTTCAGCCGCTTTGCCGGTTATCTCCGTTCCGGAGAAGTTGATCAGCATCAGGTGATTATCCGTACCGCCGCTGGTCAGCTTAAATCCGCGCTTTACCAGCGCTTCAGCGAGAGTTTTGGCATTCTTGACGATCTGTTGCTGATAGATTTTGAACTCAGGTTGGAGCGCCTCTTTAAAGGCAACAGCCTTCGCAGCGATAATATGCATTAGAGGGCCGCCCTGAATTCCTGGGAAAATCTGTGAATTTATGGTTTTGGCAAACTCTTCGCGGCAGAGAATCATTCCCCCACGGGGACCACGGAGCGTCTTATGAGTCGTTGTCGTAACAAACTCGGCGAACGGTACCGGACTGGGGTGAACACCTGCAGCAACAAGACCGGCGATATGAGCCATGTCAACCATGACCTTCGCACCGACTTTATCAGCTATTGTCCGGAATGCGGGGAAATCGATAATGCGCGGATATGCGCTTGCACCTACTACAATAAGAGTCGGCTTATGGGTTACTGCGAGCCGTTCGACCTCTTCATAGTCAATGGTTTCAGTCTCCGGAGAGACGCCGTAGGGAACTACGGTAAAGAGTTTGCCGGAAAAATTGACCGGGCTGCCGTGAGTAAGATGTCCACCATGGGCAAGATTCATCCCTAGAACAGTATCACCCGTCTTGCATGCGGCAAAATATACCGCCATATTGGCCTGTGACCCTGCGTGTGGCTGGACATTGGCATGTTCAGCACCAAATAGCTCTTTGGCTCGGTCAATGGCAAGCTGTTCAACGACATCAACATGTTCACAACCACCGTAATAGCGTTTTCCGGGATACCCCTCCGCGTACTTATTGGTCATAATCGAGCCCTGCGCATCAAGAACCGCTTTAGATACAAAGTTTTCGGATGCGATCAGCTCCAGATTATATTCCTGTCGCTCTGCTTCATTATTAATGGCATCGGCTACCTGTTGATCAAATTGTGCAAGTACGGACATGCGTTCTCCTAAGAATTTTTCTTTTCCAGTGCCGTTATCTTGTCGAGACGGATCTGATGGCGTCCGCCTTCAAAAGTGGCATCAAGCCAAGCATCGACTAGATTGCAAGCATTCTGTTCATCAAGGACACGACCGCCAAGTACGAGCACATTAGCATTATTATGCTCTTTAGCCATTTGAGCCATAAACAGATCGGTCACCAGCGCGGCTCTAATTCCGGGAATTTTGTTTGCGGCAATCGACATGCCGATACCTGTTCCACAGACGAGAACTCCCAGTTCGGCATCTCCTGCAATGACAGCTTCGGCAACTTTCTGAGCAAAATCAGGGTAATCAACCGAAGTATCGTCATAAGTTCCGGCGTCTGTCACTTCAACTCCGCGTCGTTTCAGATTGCTGACCAGAGCGGTTTTGAGTGTTAGTCCTCCATGATCACTTCCGATAATAATCATCTAAAAGGTCTCACTAAAGCTTCTTGAACAGCAGGGTCGCATTTGTGCCGCCAAAACCAAAGTTATTACTCATGGCATATTCAATGCGGGCATCACGTGCACTGTTAGGTACGTAATCCAGATCACATTCAGGATCAGGATCAGTATAATTGATTGTGGGAGGAACAACCCCTTTGTCCATTGCCATGAGGGTGTAAACAGCTTCAATACCTCCTGCCGCTCCTAGTAGATGGCCGGTCATTGATTTGGTCGAGGAGACCATCATCTTTCTGGCGTGTTCGCCAAAGGTACTCTTGATCGCCATTGTTTCATACATATCACCCAGAGGAGTGGATGTGCCATGCGCATTAATGTACGAAACTTTTTCAGGTGTTATCCCGGCATTTTTGAGTGCCATCTTCATACTTCTGGCACCACCTTCACCACCCGGAGCAGGTGCCGTCAGGTGATGAGCGTCTCCGGTAATGCCATAGCCAACAACCTCGGCGTAAATCTTCGCGCCACGGGCTTTCGCAGATTCGTACTCTTCAAGAATAACTATGCCTGCCCCCTCACCCATGACAAAACCATCACGATTTGCATCAAACGGACGAGATGCAGAAGTTGGATCATCATTTCGATCCGAAAGCGCCTTCATTGCAGCGAAACCACCAATACCAAGTGGTGTGATGACCGATTCAGTTCCGCCGGCGATCATGGCATCGGCGTCGCCTCGTTTAATAATATGATATGCATCGCCAATTGAGTGAGTACTCGTTGCGCAAGCCGATACCGACGAAATATTTGGTCCCTTTGCCCCGTATTTAATGGAAATGTGGCCAGGGGCCAGGTTAATTATCAGCATCGGGATAAAAAACGGCGATATTTTTTTGCAGCCGCTCTCCTTGAGAATCGTGTGGTACTTTTCGATTGTCGGCAAACCACCTAGTCCGGCACCGACCAGCACACCAACCCGTTCGGCATTTTCTTCATTTACTGCAAGCCCGGAGTCCTCCATGGCGTAATGGGCAGCGGCCAGAGCATACTGAATGAAGAGATCCATCTTCTTTATCTCTTTTTTATCAATAAACTCTTCTGCATTAAAATCTGTAACCTCACCTGCAATTTTGACCGGCATATCACTCGTATCAAAACGGGTGATCAAACCGATTCCAGACTTACCAGAAGTAACTGCATCCCAGTTTTTATTATTCCCGCATCCGAGCGGGGAAACAGTCCCGACACCAGTGACCACAACTCTTCTCATGATAGTCAACTCCATTCATACAGTATCTTAATCTACTCTGTAATAACAAAAGGAGAGGGGGTAACCCCCCTCTCCAGATACAATGGTGCTGTTATTTCAAATATGCTCTGTAATATATTCGATGGCATCGTTCACCGTCTGAATCTTTTCCGCATCCTCGTCTGGAATTTCTATATCGAACTCTTCTTCAAGTGCCATTACCAACTCGACCGTGTCAAGAGAATCGGCACCAAGATCATCCATAAAAGAAGATTCCGTTAAAACCTGAGCTTCTTCAACACCAAGCTGTTCTGCAACAATCTCTTTCACCCGCTTTGCAATATCAGACATTTTTCACCTCCATGTGATTTTAACCCTTTTCAGGTTCTGTATATAAAACTGTGTGCCTAATTAAGCATGAAATCTTTAAATGTCAATCGATATTTCAATTTCAGGAAGTTTCAGGATTACATAAGCTACGTGTACTACATGTACATCCCGCCATTTACTGACAGTACGTGACCGGTGATGTACCCGGCAGATTCGGATGCTAGGAAAACAACGGCGTTTGCGATATCGTCAGCACTGCCAAGGCGCTCCAGAGGTATTTGAGCCGTCAGTTCGGCACGAACCTTATCTGAAAGGGCATCGGTCATGGCGGTAGCAATAAAACCTGGAGCGACAGCGTTAACTGTGATGCTTCGCTTCGCCATCTCACGGGCATTTGACTTGGTAAGACCGATCAGCCCGGCTTTGCTGGCACAGTAGTTCGCCTGACCGGCATTGCCCATCTGACCGACGACAGAAGCAATATTGATAATCCGGCCGTAACGCTGTTTGCTCATAACTTTAAAGGCAGCTCGTGTACAGAGGAAGGCTCCTTTGAGGTTAACGTTAAGAACGGCGTCCCAATCTTCGTCCTTCATACGCATCAAAAGGCCATCACGAGTAATACCGGCATTGTTCACCAGAATGTCCACACGCCCGAACGCCCCGGTAGCCGCTTCAAATATATGCTCTACATCAGCAGCAACAGTCACATTTCCGACAACCGCGAGCGCTCTGGCTCCAGATGCCTGCAACTCGGCAACAACCGCTTCAGTAGATACCTGATCCATATCAACCGCCACAATGGTGGCTCCCTTGGCTGCGAGAGCCATCGCGATACTTTTACCGATTCCGCGCGACGCTCCGGTGATGACTGCAACTTTCTCTTTAGGCATGGCGACTCCTCTTCTGGAAGATGTATGTTAATTATTTCAATATATTCAGATTGAGGCGGCTTTTATTCCGGCGCAGTCTTCAATAGAACCAACTTCAACCTCTTTGGAAATTCGCTTGACTAATCCTGACAAAACCTTGCCGGGACCTAATTCAATGAACTTCGTTACCCCCAAAGCGGCCATGGCAACCACAGATTGTTCCCATAATACCGGAGCACACACCTGGGAGACCAGCAGATCACGGACTCGACCTTTGTCGCTGTTTGCTGTTGCTTCAACATTGCTGATAACCGGGAGGATCATCTCAGAGTAATTGATGGCATCCAGCACCGTGGCAAGTTTTTCTGCAGCCGGCTTCATCAAGGCACAATGAAAAGGGGCGCTGACAGGTAGTAACATGGCTTTTCTAAAACCGCGACTCTTGGCAATTTCTATGGCACGGGCAACAGCGGTAACAGAGCCGGCAATAACGATCTGGCCGGGAGAATTATAGTTAGCTGGTGACACAACATCACCTTCGGCTGCCTCGCGACAGATATCCTCCAGCACATCTCGTTCTACTCCAAGTATGGCGGCCATAGTTCCGGTGCCAACAGGAACAGCCTCCTGCATGTATGTTCCACGGGCACGTACGGTTCTTACCGCATCTGCGAAAGAAACTGCTCCGGAGCAGACCAGGGCAGAATATTCACCGAGTGAATGACCTGCCAGATAATCAGCCTTCAGTCCGGTTTCCTGCTGGGCAACCTTTAAGACTGCAATACTGGCCGTAAGAATAGCCGGCTGCGTATTTGCGGTCAGCTTGAGATCATCATCACTCCCTGAAAAGCAGAGTGCGGACAACTTGAAGCCAAGGGCATCGTCAGCCTCTTCAAATAGATGCCGTGCAACGGCGAATGTCTCTGCCAGTTCCTTTCCCATGCCTGAATACTGAGACCCCTGCCCCGGAAAAATAAACGCCGCTTTTAACATAACCAGATCCTCGACTTAAGTTGTAATAAAATTTTGCCTACCACTTGACCAGAGCAGACGCATATGTGAGTCCCCCGCCGAAAGCAACAAGCAGAAGCGTGCCGTCAGACCTGATAACTCCTTGACGGTTAGCTTCATCAAGGGCAATAGGAATTGACGCTGAAGAAGTATTACCGTAGCGATGCAGGTTGGTGAAAAATCGATCGGGACCAAGTCCCAGGCGTTTCGCTGTTGCATCAATAATACGAAGATTAGCCTGGTGAGGGATCATAAGAGAAATATCCTCAGGAGTAAGCCCATTCGCATCAAGTGCTTTTATGGCAGCCTCCTCCATACCACGGACAGCATGTTTGAATACTTCATTCCCTTCCATCTTCAGATAGAACAGTCGTTCATCAATCGTTCGGCTGTCGTCAGCCGTATTGCGGCTGCCACACCCCGGTTGATAGAGCAGATTCCAGAAAGTACCATTACTGAATGTGTGAGTTGAGAGAAGGGAGTGGCCACCCTCGGAGGTTTCCAGAACGACCGCACCTGCTCCGTCACCAAAAAGAACGCAGGTATTGCGATCCTGCCAGTCTACAATGCGGGACAGGACTTCGGATCCGATTACAAGAATTTTTTTAGCAGCACCGGTTCGGAGAAATTTTTCAGCGATTGATAAGCCATACAGAAAACCGGAGCAGGCGGCTGAAAGATCAAAAGCGGTTGCATTTGTGGCACCGAGAAGATCCTGAACAAGGCATGCAGTTGAGGGAAAGGGGAAGTCGGGAGTAACTGTACCGACGATGATAAAATCAATCTCTTCCAGATGAGCACCAGCCATTTTCATGGCATTACGAGCAGCTTCAGCAGCAAACGTTGATGTATATTCTCCGGCAGCGGCAATACGGCGTTCCTTGATACCTGTTCTCGTAGTTATCCATTCGTCACTGGTATCAACCAACAGTTCAATATCGGCATTAGTCAGTATTTTATCGGGTAACGCAGAGCCGGTGCCGGTAATTCTGATGTTCACGATTGAAACTCCGTTACGGCAGCATTGTTCTGGCTATCGTTTCTCATCGAGACAGAGTAATTTTCCGAAAGCTTTTCCGAAACATGTTCAGACACACCATTTTTAGCGTACTCATGAGCAAACCGGATCGCATTTTTGATCGCCTTGGTATTGGAGCCGCCATGGCATATCATACCTACTCCGTTGATCCCCAACAGAGGCGCCCCACCATATTCGGCATAATCGACAAGCTTTTTAAATCGGTCGAAGGCACCACGCACAAACAGATAACCGATTTTGGAAACCCAGCTTTTGACAATTTCCCTTTTCAGCATTTTACCGGCTGCATCAGCCAACCCCTCGGAAAGTTTGAGCACAATATTTCCGACAAAACCATCACAGACGACGACATCTACTTTTCCGGCAAAAATATCACGCCCTTCAATATACCCACAATAATTAAGCGATGTCTTACGCAGGGAAGTGTTTGTTTCCCGTGTCAGTTCATTACCCTTTGAATCTTCCTCACCATTTGAAAGCAGGCCGACTTTCGGCGACGGTATTCCCATTGCATAGCGGGCATACACCTCACCCATAATGGCAAATTGCACAAGATGAAGCGGCTTGCAATCAACATTACCACCTATGTCCAGAACCAGTGTCTGCCCTTTCAAAGTAGGAAACAACTGAGCAATTGCGGGTCGTTCAATGCCAGCAATCCGTTTCAGAACAAACATGCCGGAGGCCATTGTTGCACCGGAATTCCCGGCACTGACGGCAGCGCAAGCCTTACCATCCTTGACGAGTTCAAAGGCACGGCGCACGGAAGAATCACGCTTTTTCCGTACCGCATCTGAAGCCGAATCATGCATACCGATAACTTCACTGGCATGAAAAATATCGATGTCAAGACCGCTGATAGAATGTTTGCTAAGCTCGGCCTCCAATCGATCTTTATCGCCAACGAGAGTAACAGACAGACCAAATTCCCGGCACGCATCAACGGCACCAGCCACTTCAATAGCCGGAGCATTATCGCCACCCATTGCATCAACGGCAATTTTCATCTGTTCGATACCTGGAACATGGTCAAGTCTCTAGGCGTGTGCGGAAGCGACGTCAATAACCTCTTTACCCTTGTACTTGCCACAGGCTAGACAGGCACAATGCGGTAGTTTTGCAGCTTTGCAATGAGGGCAGATCGAGAGTGTGGGTGTAGTTAAAAAATCATGTGCCCTTCTCATGTTTTTGCGGGATTTGGATGTTTTTTTCTTGGGTACAGCCATTGTGTTTCTCCTTTTTTAC
>CAYQMO010000018.1:7905-29081 GCA_964418315.1 uncultured Geobacter sp.
CTCGCTGCAGAGCGGTTTTGACGGAATCTCCATAGCGACCTGCTCCTCAATTTCTTTAGTCAAATCAATATCATCTCCGGTGTACGTGGACAGCATCAAATCCATTTCGCCCAACTCAAGTTCATCTTCGATTAAAGCTTTACCAGCTGCTTCTTTACAAAAAAACAGAGTAAAGTTGGTATCAACAAAAGAGGTGTAATCGGCGAGACAACGTGAACAGCAGAGGACGAGAGGAGCCGTAATCCTCCCTGTGATCCGAATGTTTTTATATTCACGGACAACAGTTACATCACCCTGTATATTTCCGGTAATTCTGCAGCCGTCATCGTTCTGTATTGATGTAAGCAGAGGAAACGTTGCGACCGGTTCATCGATATGGAGCAGACGAGGCGTATCTTTGATGTGGTCTACAACAAGTTTCACAGCTTCCATCCGCAGATAAGTGAGAGTAGTACAATTTAAAGCAAGGCAGTATAAAGAATATGAATACATTGTCAAGAAATATACAGTAAACATACTGAAATTTACTGAAAAGGCAGCGCTGTGACAGTTATCCTGTCATTGCGATAACTTCTTCGTAGGTTGTCACCCCTTCCAGCATCTTGTTGATGGCAATTTCACGCAAGTTGACGACACCGCTCTGGCGGGCAGCCTCAATAATTGAAGCAAGCCCCGCAGAGTCGGACACAAGCGCTTTCAATCTTTCATTCATCTCCATTACCTCAAACAGTCCGCTACGCCCACGGTATCCGGTACCCCGACACTCTTTGCACCCCGCACCCTCCCACACAATGTACGACGACTCCGGCAACTGCAGATAGGCGCGTTCGTCAGGAGAAATTGTGCGGACTTTTTTACAGTGCGGACATATTTTACGCACCAGGCGTTGCGCTACTATTCCGAGTACGGTTGCCGATATCATAAATGGGGGGATGCCGAGGTCAAGCAGGCGAATAATGGTAGACGCGGTATCGTTGGTGTGGAGTGTTGACAGCACCAGATGTCCGGTTAATGCAGCCTGAACGGCGTTTTCGGCTGTCTCGCGATCGCGGATTTCGCCGATCATGATAATATCCGGGTCCTGGCGAAGAATGTTGCGCAGGATGCTGTCAAAGCTGACGCCGATCCCCTGCTGTACGCCTATCTGGTTGAATTCTTCCATAACCATCTCTATCGGATCTTCAACAGTGACAATATTGACTTCCGGGGATGAGAGAGAGCGGAGCGAAGAGTAGAGCGTGGTTGTCTTGCCGCTTCCGGTGGGACCGGTCACCAGTACTATGCCGTTCGGACGCCGCAAAAAGGAGTTGAAGAGCGACAGTTCGCGTGGGAAAAAGCCCATTCGATCAAGATCCTGAAGAAGAATATCCGGATCAAAAACCCTGATTACGACTTTTTCACCAAAGGCAACCGGCACAGTCGAAACTCGCAGTTCGATATCCTTATTATTGAAGTTTGTCTTGATGCGGCCATCCTGAGGGCGTCGCTTTTCCGCCATATCCATACGGGAGAGCATCTTGATACGGGAAATGATGGGGGCATGCATCGGTTTTGGAATAACATGAATATTATGAATGACACCGTCGATACGAAAACGGATCAGTGAGGTTTCCCGTTTCGGTTCAATGTGAATGTCACTGGCATGCTGGTCAAATGCGTAGTTCAAGATAAAATCAACTGCCGATATGACATGCTTGTCAGAGCTTTCAACATCCTGCTGCCCTTTCAGTTTAAAGAACTGTTCCAGATTCCCCAGATCTATTGACGTTGACGTCTCCGCTTCAGCCGCCAAAACAGATGCCCGAAAACCGTAAAATTCTTGTAGAATTTTCAGTATGTCGTTTTTTGAGCTGAGTACGCGCTTGATTTCAAGACGCCTCGCGGTCGCAAGTTCATCCACAATGGTTTCGTTAAACGGATCTGCCACGGCGACCGTGATAACGCCATCCGACTCTTTAACGGCAACGATCAGGTTCTTGAGGGCAAAAGGGCGGGGAATATGGTCGGTGACAACGTGCAGATCAAGCTTGAGGGGATCGATTTTTAAATATGGAAGTCCGGTGGCAGACGCCAATGCTTCGGTAATGGCATCAACAGTGAGTACGTTTCCGGTGGAGCCATGAATTTCAAGATTAAGTGATGCGAGAGTTTCAGTAGGGGAGACAAGTCCGATAACCGCACTTGTTCTGCGGGATGCACCGGAATAATGGAGAGAATGGAGCCGAGTTTCCTGAATTTTCCCGCGCGCCAGAACATCTTTCAGTTGATGGTGCGACAACAGCCCCCGTTGTACCATCAGACGAGCCAGATTTTCGAACGTCAGCTTCCTCGTTTCAGGCATACTCTCTATCTGTTATGATTGATGTATTTGAATTCAGGTATTCAATTTGTTTTCTGCAACACGTCTGGAAACCTCCGCCGCAACCTCTTCTTCAGAAAGGCCTGTTCTGGCGGCAATCTCTGCAACAGATGCATGCTCCGCTTTAAGTGCTTCGCGTATTTTGCGATCACGTAATACAGCGGGTGATGGAACGTAGTCCCGGTAGGCTGCCATGGTCGATAAGAAGTTTCTGTAGAGTCTGAATGCCATCCAACTGGTAAACATGAGCGGTACGATGTCATTAGGCCAGTATTCAAAACTGCGCTGGTGCAGCATTTCACCTGCTAATAGCCCGGCAGAGGCTATGAGAAGACCAAAGGCATTGCCAATTACGCGATATTCAATATCGTCGGCAATTTTTATACTAACAGTTTTTGCAGCAGCTTTAGCCACGTTCTTCCTTTGGCTCTGATCGGAAATAACTACACTAATATTTTGTATTCATCGGCATAATGGCCGGTTTCTACAGATTTTTTGTAGCGGTTCACCACAAAAGAACTTTGGCGATCCACGTGGATTGAGTGTCAGGTAGCAAGAATGTCATATAAATTACTCTTTTCAGTATAATTATGTATAATTATCTTGACATGATCATAAATTATAGTAAGTGTGATTAAAAAAATGGCCTGTTTGTGGATTGAATGAATTCTATGAAAAACAAAAACAATGTAAAATCCATTCGTGAATCCAGACTGTTGAGCAAGTCCGAACTTGCCCGTAAAGCTGGTGTTTCTGTTTTAACCATTGGTCGTATTGAGCGTGGTGAAGAGTGCAGGATGGAAACCATGAGGAAAATTATTCTGGCCTTGGGTTTCAGCCTGGAGGATAAACTCAAAGTATTTCAGGATCAGGAATAACGGGACAGGATATGTTTTTTTTAAAAAAGAAAAAAGTTTTTATAGGGATGGACATCGGATCAAGTTCCGTAAAGGTTGTTCAGCTTAAAGACAATAACGGTTCCTATCAGTTGTTGAATGTCGGCATTTTCCATTTACCACCTGAGGCGATTGTTGACAACACACTGATGGATAGCTCTGCAATTGCCGTTGCGATTAAAAATCTTGTTGCAAGCCTTGGAATAAAGACCAAGGATGTTGTCTGCTCAATTTCCGGCAACTCGGTAATTATAAGAAAAATTGTGTTGCCGACGATGCTGCAGGAAGAATTAGAAGATCAAATTCTCTTCGAAGCAGAACAATATATCCCTTTTGATATCAACGATGTAAATATGGATTTTCAAATTTTATCGCCTGACAGCAGTGATCCCTCAAAAATGAATGTTCTGCTTGTGGCAAGCAAGAAGGACATTATCAACGATTATGTCTCTTTGTTTGGTGAGGCAGGAATGAATCTTTCCGTTGTTGATGTTGATTCTTTCGCTGTTCAAAACGCTTTTGAAGCGAATCATGTATTTAGTCCGGAAGTTATACTTGCACTTGTAAATATTGGTGCCAGCATTATGAATATAAATGTTATCAAGGATGGTATTACGCTTTTCAGCCGAGATGTACAGATGGGTGGGAATCTTTACACCGAGGAAATTCAGAAACAGATAGGGCTGAGCCGTGAAGAAGCTGAATCGGCAAAGCTGCTTGCGCCTGGTGCAACTAACAATCAGCTTAATAATATCATTCTGAAGGTTAATGAAACAATTACTCAAGAAATCAGGCGTTCCCTGGATTTTTATAATTCAACTGCAAACGACGGTAAAATATCCGGTTTGTATATTTCCGGCGGCTGCTCCAAAGTGTACAGACTCATTGAAACAATTTCCGAAAAAATCGGATTACCTACTGAGAAACTTAATCCCTTTGCAAAAATAAAGTGTAATGAAAAAGATTTCGACCCCGAATACCTGCAGGAAATCTCCCAGTTTATGGCTGTGCCGGTTGGCCTTGCTATCAGGAGGGTAGGGGATAAATGATAAAAATCAATCTTTTACCCGTACGGGCATCCAAGAAAAAAGAAACAGCCATGCAGCAGATAGTTATTGCTGTAGTTGCAATTGTTGTGATTGCACTTGTTGTTGTCTCTATGTATGTTTTCAAGCGTGTTCAGGTTGCTACGGCTACAGAGAACATTACTAAGGCGAACAATAAAATTAATGAGTTGAAAGCAAAAATTGGCAAAATTGAAGAGATTAAAACTCTTAAAGAGCAAGTCAGAAAAAAACTTGATGTACTTATCCTGTTGCGAAAGAACAAAACCGGTCCGGCACAGCGTTTGACCACGTTAAGTGATCTTACTCCGGAACAGCTCTGGCTTACAAGTTACATTGAATCGGGTCAGGAAGTGAAGATTTCGGGTATGGCATCCAATGAAGAGCTGATTGCGCAATTCATGAATTCTCTTGAAAAATCCACTGACTTTATGACAGTAGAATTGGTTGTATCTGAGCAGGCGGTAGTTGGCGAGGCCAAATTTAAAAAATTTGATATCACGATGAAGTTAGAATCGGCAGCACTCCCTGTTGATGCAGTAAAAAAATAAGGTATAACTTGCAGGTGGTCTTAATATGGATCCGAATATAGAAAAAGTTCTTAAGCTCCCTAATAAACAGAAAATTATGATTCTTGTGCTGGTTTCTGTTCTTGAAGCAGCAGCTTTAGTCTGGTTTTTATACATTCCAAAGCATAAAGAACTTGAAGGGCTTAAAGCTAATCTCGCCCAGTTGGAGGGTGAAATTACCGAAAAAACAGCTATAGCAAATAATCTGCCGAAATTAAAAATTGAATATGAAAAACTGAATCAAGAGTTAGAGCAGGCACTGACTGAACTGCCAAATTCAAAAGAGATACCGACTTTGCTGACCAGTATTACCGCAACAGGCAAATCATCAGGCCTCGATTTTTTGACATTCCGGCCTAAGCCAGAGGTTCCAAAAGATTTTTATGCAGATGTGCCCGTTGATATAGTTGTTGCAGGATCATACTTTAGTGTAGCAAACTTTTTTGCCGCTGTTGCCAATATGCCGCGTATCGTTAATATTACTAATGTCGCGTTCTCAGACATTAAGAGTGTAAATAATCGCATGATGACCAAAGTTACGTGTCTTGCGACCACTTTCCGGTTCCTTGATAAGAAAGAGATTAAGGATGACAAAAATAAAAAGAAATAGTTTTTTTTCGACGTCTGCTGGAATTCTGTTCTGCGTTTTTTTTACAGCGTGTGGCAAAGATCAGCCGGTTGTCACAACTCCATCACCTGCAAATCAGCAAAATGCTGCCAAAGTAGTGTCCAAGCCTGTGCAAAAGGTAGCCTCCTCTGTGTCGCGTGCCCCCTCTACACCAGTAAACCAATTCGACTTCAGTAATAAAAAAGATCCTTTCAAGCCTTTTATTGTCGTAAAGGCTGAATCCATAAAATCATTTGACTCGATAAAGAAAGCCCAATATGACTCCTTACCCATTCACAGTTTTGATGTTAACCAATTCAAGCTTATAGGCATAGTCACCGGTGGTCGTGAGAACAGGGCAATGGTTATTGATCCTGGTGGTAAAGGCTATGTGTTGAAAGTCGGCATGTCGATAGGAAAAAGTGACGGCACGGTTGTTTCGATTAATGCGAATGGCGTAGATGTTCTGGAGAAATTTAAGGATGAAAACGGTAAAACCCGTAAAGAAACTATTAAGCTTACTCTGCCAAGGAAGCAATAGGGAGTACCGTATGAAATGGAAGATCAATATACTGAATTTGTTTTTGACCGTTTCAATATGTGCAGGCTGCATTATTTCAGTTTCCCCTTATGCAGTTAGTGCCGAACTGCCGAAGGATGCAAAAGTTGTCGGAATAGAATCAATAAGTACGACAGGTGAAGGTAGCGCAACTGAACTAATAATCAAGCTCTCCTCTACCGCCACCTACACCAGTTACAAAACTTCATCGCCGCTGCGTCTGGTTATCGACTTTTCCCTGGTTTCGCTGGGAAATATTTCTGGAACTACACATATAGACAAAGGTAATTTCAAGGCGGTTACGGCAAGACGTTTCGACACTGAGGCTGGTGTTTTGACTCGCGTAGAAATTGGGCTTGCCAGTGATATGGAGGCAGTGATTTCAACTCATCCGTCTAATCCTGGCGAGTTAAAAATCGCATTTCCACAATTGACCGCAAGCGACATGCCTACTGATTCGAATACTCCTGTAAATAAGGACGTTGATGCTGCTGTGCCAGCAGTTGCACCTGCAGAATCAGCCCCTACAGCCGCATTAACCAGGACGCTAACTTCGATTACGGTTAAAGATAATACAATAGTTTTTGCTCTTGATGGTGTAGTAGATTTAAAAACTTTCAGACTCAATAATCCTGAGCGTTTTGTTGTTGATTTAATGAATACGAAAAGCGCGTTATCAACCAGACTTTTACCCTTGAATGCTTCAGGTGTCGCTTCAGCGCGAATTGGACTTTACCCGGACAAGCTACGTGTTGTTCTTGATGCCGTTAACGGCAGTTTTCCGGAAGCGTTTGCTGTCAAGAGTGATTCAGGAGTTATAGTTACTCTTGACTCTAAGCCATTAATGAAACTAGAAACTAAAACTGAAGAAAAGCCTGTTGCAGTAAAGCAAACGGTTATTGAAAACCAGCCGCCACAAACTAAACCTGAAGTAAAGTCTGCTGAAGTAAAGCAAACTGTACTTGAAAAGCAGTCGCCTCCGCGTACCGGCAATAGTGGCAACTCCTCTGGTAACTCAACAATTGAGATGATTGATTTCCAGGTTATAGAGGGTATTTCGAGAGTTTCAATCAAGGTAAATGGAGATATTAACGTGGAACAGCCGGTTAAATCTGCCGGTTTTGTCACACTTTCGATTAAAAAAACAACTCTGCCTAAAAATCTTCAGAGATCGCTTGAAACAAGTAATTTTATCACTCCTGTTTTGCGTATTACACCTCTGACCATCAAAACAAAGAAGGGTGTTGACACCAAAATACGCATTGCCATGCGCATAGATACCCCTTTTGAGTATCGTCAGGAAGTGGACATGCTGTACATTGACTTTAAACACTTGGAAGAGATAAGTGGCGACAAGTTGTTTATTGAAGCTACAGAACAGAAAAAAGTGCCAGCCCCCAAAAAATCCGATTTAATCTCTGATTCAGATATTACATCGGATTTGTCGCCGACTTCAGATGTAACTGCCAAGAGTGCCAGTAAGACTGGAGGTTATAAGGGGCGTAAAGTAACTCTTGAATTTGCGGATGCCGAGGTAAGGAAAATATTTCAGTTACTTGCCGAAGTCAGCAATAAAAATTTTGTACTTGGTGATGATGTTACCGGAAATATCAGTATCAAGCTGGTAAATGTTCCGTGGGATCAGGCTCTCGATATTATACTGGATACTAAAAACCTCGACAAACGGGAAGATGGCAATATCCTGCTTATAAAAGGAAGAGGCAAGTTCAAGTCCCAGGCTGAGGAAGAGTTGGAGATTAAAAAAACAGCGGCCAAATCTATTGAGCTTAAAACCGAAACTTTTTCAGTTAATTATGCGGATCTTGGAGCGATAACGGCGCAATTTGAAAAACTGAAAACACCCGACAGAGGGCAGATTGCTTCTGACACTCGGACAAGTAAGGTGATTGTTAAAGATACTCCTCAAGCGCTGAGTGATATGAGAACTTTGCTCAGCCAGCTAGATCTTCCGGAACGTCAGGTTATGATCGAAGCTCGAATAATTGAGGCAACCTCCTCCTTTAGTCGCAGCCTGGGAGTCAGTTGGGGGTCGCATTATCGTGACGGTTCAGCATCAGTCATGAACGTAAATTCAATGGATACATCTTTTGGCGGTTTGACCTCTGCGCCTCCGGTTACCGGCATTGCCGGTGCCGCAGGTGGAGCTATGGGGATATCCTTCGGTAAGCTGGCGAGCAATCTGAAAGTGGATGCGCGCCTCAATGCCGCTGCAGGCGCGGGAATGATAAAAATCATATCCTCACCAAAGGTTGCGACTCTAAATCACAAACCTGCAAAAATATCTCAGGGACAACAGATACCATATCAAAACACAACGTCAACAACTGGTGCTGTCACTGCTTTTGTTGCCGCAACCCTTTCACTCGAAGTAACTCCGCATATCAATGCAAACGGCACAATTATGATGAAAATAGATGCGAAAAATGATGCTCCGGGCACCGGCAGTCCTCCGCCAATCAACACAAAGCAGGCTACAACCGAGATGCTTTTGCGCGACGGTGAAACGACGGTTATTGGCGGAATTTTTGTAGACAGTGACACCGAAGGTGATGACGGTGTGCCGTTTCTGATGGACATTCCTTATCTTGGAAAACTGTTCAAGTCAAATAGCAAAGCCAAGATCAAAACGGAATTGCTCATTTTTATCACTCCGCGAATTCTGGATGCAGTTTAGTCGAAAGCCACCTTATGAATGCTCTTGTACAACATACTTTTTCACCTCAAGATTATCTCGAATGGGAAGAGCTTCAGGATTACAAAAGCGAATACTATGCCGGGGAAACCTTTGCTCAGGCCGGCGCATCGTCAAAGCATGTCACTCTGACACTTAATCTGGGTGCACTGCTTAGCATGCATCTTAAAGGCAAGCCATGTCGCGCATACATTGCCGATATGAAGCTGCGTGTATCTGAAGTTGATGCTTTTTTTTACCCGGATGTTATGGTTACCTGTGACCTGCGTGATCGTGACACGGACATGTATAAGCAGTACCCGGTACTGATTGCCGAAATTCTTTCCGAAAGTACCGCCGAGTATGATCGCACCTTCAAGTTTGCCTGCTATCAGAAAATTCCAACTTTGCGGGACTATCTGCTGATAAGTCAGGATGTTTATTCAGTTGAACATTTTCACCTGAATGACAGTGGTGATTGGGTTCGCAGAGTCAACACCTTTAATGATCTGTTTCATCTTGGCTGCATAAGATTGGATGTTGCGGTGTCTGATCTGTATGACGATGTTGATGGTGTCGTGACGCTGGAAGAAAAATTTCGGAGATAGCTGAGTTAGTTATGCCTCTCGCACTTAAAAATAATAACGAAAAATGGACTTATGCAGATTACCTCACCTGGCCTGATGATCAGCGCTGGGAGATCATTGACGGTATGGCGTATTCCATGTCTCCTGCTCCGACGACATCTCATCAAAGGATTCTGCGGAAGCTTGCTTTTATTATAAATGCTCATCTTGAAGGGAAGGAGTGCGAACTCTTTTTGGCTCCTTTAGATGTTCGCTTTGCAGAACAAAAAAATGCAAGTGATAATTATATCGATACCGTTGTTCAGCCTGATATTTTGATTGTGTGTGATAAAAGTAAGTTGGATGAACGTGGCTGCAACGGCTCACCTGATTTCATTATTGAAATATCCTCCCCATCAACAGGCAAAAATGATCTCACTCTTAAATTTGACCTGTATCAGCGTCACGGTGTAAAAGAATACTGGATCGTACATCCCGAAGAGCAGACAGTTATGGTTTTTAAAATTGATGAAGATGGCATGTATGGAAAGCCGGAACGCTATGCTGTAGAATGTACGGTTTCTGTACCGTTATTTGGAGATCTGGTTGTTGATCTGAAGGGTGTTTTTGCTGAATAAGTAGATTAATATTGATTTTAATTACTCTTTGAGGGAGTTAGAAGATGAAAAAATTATTGATGCTCTGCGCAGTTTTAAATTTTTTGATGATTGGCTGTGGTGGCAGTTCGGACGGTTTACTGGCGACTTCATCTGTAACCGCAACAATTGACACGCGCGTGATGGATTCCGATATTGCCTCTTGGGTTGACGCTACTGCCTGTACGGGGGGAAGCATTCCTGCTGCTGATTCTGTTAATGCTACAATTAAGTCAACGGCATATCCTATCTCCGGATCAATGGGATTGTCTATTCGTATTAAATCTGCCACTATTTCTTACACCCCAGCCAACAGTGCTACTCCGCCAATGAGTTCAGAATTTCAAACTATCGGTATGACTATTGATGCAGGGAGTTCTGCTACGATACCTGTGAGGGTTGCAACTCAAGAACAGAAAATTCGCCTTCAATCAGCGCTAGCCTGTAACAGTACAATTTATAAATACTACACAAAAATTTCATTTGATATTGCAGAAATTGGTTCAGATAAGAGTATTACGGTTGACTCGTCTATGGATCTGCGTCTTGCTGATTTTGTTGATAAATAAGTAGTACACTCTGCCACGATAATTAGCCTGTTCTTTTTTAAAGGAGCTTTAAATGGTTTCAGTACTTAAAATTGCGTTATCGCTTTCAGTGCTTACTTTATGTGCCTGCTCCACCCAGGGGCCCACGAAGGAAGTTGTCTCCGCTTCGATAAAAAAAATCATGCCGCCGAATTTTGAGATCGTAACTGTAGCGCCGCTTAAAGAGGTGCCTGGTTTATTTGAGGTTTCAATAAAGATGGATAAGCAGCCAGTAGTGCTCTATATGGACAAAAAAGCGCAGTATGTACTATCAGGTAGTTTGTTGCATGTTGAGACAAAAAAGAATCTGACTATCGAGGCACAGGGTAAAATTAAGTAATTTGGGGGTCTGTATGCAAGTCTCGAAGCTTTTGTCGGTCAAATATATCCTTCTGATTTCATTACTGCTGATTTTATCTGCCTGTTCAGGCAGTGGTGATAATGCCACAGGTCAAGCCGAGCGTCGCTCGAAGCAGGTTGCGTTAGGTGTATCTGGAAATGCTTTTCAGGTAACATCGGGAGCTGACAATGAGGATCAGCCTGCTGTTGCATTTGATCGTAACGCCAATAAATATCTCGCAGTCTGGACCGATTATCGCAGCGGTAATGCAGATATATACGGCAAACTTTGCGACACGACTGTTGCCAATGCCGGGCTTAATGCGTCTACTCCGGTTTGTGGGGCTGAATTTTCCATAGCTACAGGCGCAGGCAATCAATGGCAGCCAAAGGTAGCCTTTGACTATGCGAATGATAAATATCTGGTTGTGTTTGCCGATACTTCTGCAACTTACAGCCAGATATACGGACAAATAATTACCAATACCGGTAATCTATCCGGTATTAAGTTCCCCATTTCTACGCACATTTCAGTTGCCGACCCTTCCCAGATTGAACCGGAAGTTATCTACAATGATTTTAAAAGTACCTTTACTGTTGCCTGGCTTGGCACCAGTAATTACGATACTGTTGATTATCCTGGCACAGCAAATTCGGCGACTTCGTCATTCACTCCTACCTGGAAATCGGGTGATTCAAAGGTTATCGCAAATTCCAACAGCATTGTAAGCCTCTACCAGGGCACGTCAGCGATCACAAACTATACAGTCCTGCCGCTTGTGCCCGACAGGAACACTTCGCAATCAACCGTTACTCTCGGTGCTCTCTCCAACGCAATCGGAACATCAAGTGATATTACAATTACATATCTCGACACGACTAAACGGTCTGATGGGAATAATCCTCCGTCTCCCTCTCCCTTTGCAGCCAATCAGGGGTATAAAATTTTAAATAGTACTGGTGTGGCAACGGCGACAGAAAAACTCTCTACGCTGGCCAAGGTTGACTTTGCCTATTTCTTTCTTGATTCAGGCATGACCATTTCCGCTACCGGAGTTAATCAGAGTACTCTTGGTAATGATTTGAGTTTTGGAGTTACCGCCGCATCAAATCTTCTGACATTAGCAACTCCTGCTTATTGGCGGGCATTCGGGGCAACTTCAGTTACGTGGTCTAAACCAACCTGGAGCGCTGGATCCACTTTGGTCGTCAGTAATGTTTACAGCGGCGCAAACAGCACACCCTATGCCGTAACTCTGGCAAGCGGTGGAGATGTTACCGCTCAGTTTGATATTACGATCAGCGGCAACACTCTCACGGCAACTTTGAAGGTCGGTGCCGCGCTAATCGGAACAAATTCTACAGTAACTGTTGCCTATACCCCTATCAAAAACCTTTTTGGTCCTGTTACTGGGCAGAATTGTGGCAACTCCTTCGGTCCTGTCCCCTATATTCCTATTGCTCACGCCGGCACCAATCTGGTGGCGTATGTCAATGTATCTTCTGGCGGAGTTATAACCACTCCGACAGATTCTGCCTATTCCCAATTGGTTCATAAATCGCTGACCGATAATGGCTCCAGCATTGTCCAGACCTGGACAGTAAGCGAAAGTGAGTCAAAGCCGCGTCTTGCCTTTAACCCGCTTGATGGAAACGCTTTTCTTGTCTGGAGTGGAATTCAATACGACGAAACGTTGACGGTTGCCTACGCTCCAGACCCGAATGATGCCACCAGATGTACCTATTCCGCCACATTTGTAAAGAATCCTTCTACAGCGGCCACTCCACAGAAAATTTATATCCGCAGGTTTATCAATAACCTTGCCAATGATATTTCCTTGGGAACGTTGGCATTTTTTCCATCTATCTCTATCGATCCGATTGCCAAGCGCTTGCTGGTGGCATGGGAAGAACAGGGTAATATTGCTGCAACTGGCAAAGATATCAGCGCTCAGATGCTTGACCTGACGAACTTTGTCTTGTACGGGAATCTGATAAAGGCCAGTATTGCCACCGGCGATCAGTCTTCGCCGTCAGCAGCGTTTGACACTGTCAATCAGCGTCATCTGCTGTTGTGGGAGGATGCCCGTAACCAGAGCGCCAACATCTCAAACATCGATATTTATGGTCAATTTATTGATCCGCAAGGCAACCTGTCAGGTGGCAATGTTCCAATCAGCGTTGATGCCGGCAATCAGCTTGCGCCTGCGATAGCATTTGGTGATGTTGATTTTCGTCAGTTCCTGATTATCTGGAAAGATGCGCAAAATCCTGCCAATGCGGATCTCTGGGGGCAGTTGATCAAGTATTCGACTCTGCCGCAGTTGGTGATAGCGGATTCTACCGGCAGTCCTATTCTGAACGGCGCACTTCCTTTCCCCAACACAAATGTAGGGTCATTCAGTGATATATCTATCAAACTTCGCAATGATGGTAATACTACCTTAACTTTATCACCTGTGACTCCGCCGGATGCTCCATTCAGCTTTGTTACACCAACACCCACTACCATAAATCCTGGTACAGTATATGACATGACGGTAAGATTTTCCCCTACTGCCGCCGGTTCATTTGCCGGAAATACCACAAATAATTATAAAATGTCGCTGACATCAAACGGTGGAAATACGGTGCTATATTTTAGCGGCACCGGAGTCGGCATAAATCCGCTCACCGTTACCACAGCTTCTCTGCCTGACATACTGCCAACAGTAGCCACTGACACCGTTATTGCGACACTGGCAGGCAGCGGCGGTGTAGCGCCATACAGTTGGAGCGTGGCACTGCCGGCAGGTCTGACGGCAGCTCAGCTTTCATTCAACACAACGACAGGAGTTCTTACCCAAAAGACGGCTGCTCCCGCAATTGCGGCAGGAACCTACAGTATTCCTTTTACAGTAACAGACAGCAATACCCCGGTCTCGTCAGCAACCAGGATTCTGACGCTCAAAGTCGGTTCAATCGGGATTACCACAACACAGCTTTCAACGTGGACTCAAAATTCTCCAACAGCTTACAGCTACACACTTCAATCTACTGGTACAACTGGAGTTAAAACCTGGTCTGTTCCGGCGACTGGGGTCGGTTCTCTTCCGGCAGGTCTGTCTCTTAATTCTGCAACTGGAGTGGTTTCAGGAACTCCGAGCGTTTCTGGCAGTTTTTCAGTATCATTTACATTAGCCGATGCCGGTACCGGTTCAACGGCTTCCAAGAGTATTCCTATAACCATAAACCCTGCTCCTTCAATTATCACCTCAAGTCTTGCACCAGGGGTTGTCGCGCAGTCTTATAACCAGTCGCTCACTATGGCTGGTGGCACGCTTCCTATTACCTGGTCATTAAATGGTTCATTACCACCAGGTCTGACATTTAACACTGGTACTGGCGCTATAACCGGCACGCCGACAGCGGATGGTACTTACTCTTTTGATGTGACGGTAACCGACGTAACCATGGCAGTAGCCACCAAAACTTTGCAAATAATAGTGAATAAAGTTTTGGCAATTACTACAGCAACCTCTCTGCCAAGTGTACTGTCAGGTCAAACTACGTCAACCACCCTTGCAGGCACCGGCGGAACGCTTCCTTATTCATGGTCTGCGGTCGGATTGCCAGCCGGATTTGCTCTTAGTGCATTTACCGGAGTGTTGACGGCGACACCCAACATCACCGGAACTTTTTCGTTCACTGCAACATTGACTGATGCCAACGGCACAACTGTGTCACGAGTTTTTACAGTTACGGTAAATACCCCTGTTTCTGTTAGCACAACAATCCTCAACCCCTGGACAGTAAGCCGAGCCGGTTACAGCCAGACGCTCGCCGCGACAGGTGGCAGTGGCGCGTATACCTGGGTAGTAACAGCCGGTTCGCTTCCTCCTGGTATGGCTTTATCAGCGGCTGGAGTACTAAACAACACACCAACCACCTCAGGCACATACAGCTTTACAGTTACGGCCACCGATGGCAGCACACCGGCGCTGACCGGCAGCAAACAGTTGACGCTAGTAATCAACGCACCATTAACAGTAACAACCACAGCCCTTGGCAACGGCGTAGTCAACACACTTTACAGCCAACAACTGCTGAGTAGCGGTGGCACAACCCCGGTTCTCTGGACAGCGAACGCAGCGCTTCCAGCCGGTCTCACTCTTGACAACCTGACAGGAATCATCAGTGGCATACCGACTGCTGCAGCAACATCTCCGATCACATTCACCGCAACTGACGCAAGTGGAGCTACATCATCAACTGCAAATATCACAATAACAATAGACGCCGTTCCATCACCAATAAGCATTAGCACTACAACCATCAGTGATATGAAAAATGGCGTTCCTGTTAGTATTACCATGCTGGTTGATCCTTTAAGCCCAGGTACTCCGCCGTATACTTGGTCGCAAATTGGTGGCAGTTTTCCTCCAGGGATTGGTGCTTCAGGTAGTTTGAACAGCGATCTTTCCTTTACTGGTGGTGGTACTATTGGTGGTACGCCAACCAAGGCTGGTAATTATAGTGTTGTTATTAAAGTAACTGATGCAAACGGGAAGAGCGCTGTAAAAACTTACTCTTTTGCGGTTAGGGATTCGCTAAACATCACAAACTCTTCCTTGAAATCATGGGCTCTAAATCAGACTGGTTATGCTGATACACTGACGGCGACTGGTGGCAGAGGAACGTATGTCTGGAATCTCTTGGCAGGTTCATTGCCCACGGGTCTTACTCTAAGTGCATCTACTGGTATAATCAGTGGAACACCTACCATTGCTGGCACTTATCCGATAACAGTACAGGTTACAGATTCAGGTACTCCTGTAGAGGCGGTGTCAAAACAGTTTGACATAGTTATTTCTACCGCAATGACCATCAATATCATCTCTTCTACTGGTGTTACTCTAGCGGCACCGCCGATTGCTACCAAGAATGCGCCTTACACATTCACTTTACAAACCTCTGGAGGTACTAATCCTAAAACATGGAAAAGCACTCAACTCCCAGGTGGTTTAAGTTTGAATGCACAGACCGGCGTTGTTGAAGGGACTCCATATGATGCGGGTTTGGCGACAGTTATGTTTACTGTTACTGATTTTACCGGGGCAAATACTAGCAAAACAGTGACTATAGATGTCAGGCAGGCACTGCAAATTACTACAAGCAGTCTTAAATCCTGGACACAGGGTGTTGCCGGGTACAGCGACACTTTGACTGCTATTGGTGGATTGGCACCTTATAAGTGGGAATGGAGTAATTATTGGTATGTTTCAGAATTGGAAGGATTGACTCTCAATTCTGCAACGGGTGTGATTACAGGTACTCCAACTAATACTCACCAAGGCTATTCTATCTCAATAAAGCTAACCGATTCAAACGGTGCTGTAGCCTATGGATACATTAACAATTTTGTAGTAAACCCTCCACTTGCAATTGCATCAACATCGCTCCCATCAGCTGCGCCCGGAGTGCTGTACAATACTACTTTGGGAGTAACTGGCGGAACCGCGCCCATTTCTTGGAGCATAACTGGCAGCCTACCATCGGGTTTAAGTTTAGATGGATTTACTGGCCTTATTAGCGGAATCCCAACAACAGTTGCCGTCAACAATTTCACTATAACAGCAACTGATGCGTCTGGTTCAACTAAAACGGCTGTAACCTCAATTACAGTAACACCATCGGTAGTTTTGAATACAGCCACTATCAGCGATATGAAACCCAATACACCTGTTAGCGTTACCCTCCAGGCTTCCGGTGGTTCATTGCCTTACAAATGGGCGATAACCAAGGGGGCATTACCGCAAGGCATTACTCTGGCTGATCCTAATGGTGGCACTATAGCTGGTACTCCAACTGTTGCCGGTGATTATTCTTTTGAAATAACCGTTACAGATAATGGTGGGTTTACAGCGTCGCGGCTGTACTCTGTTTCCGTGCGGGACTCGCTCTCTATTAATAACCCATTCATGAAATCATGGGCGCTTAATCAGGTCGGTTATGCGGAGACGCTGACAGGGACGGGTGGTCGGGGTACTTATACATGGTCAATTGTTAACGGCACGTTGCCAACTGGCTTGTCTCTTAATTCTGCGACAGGAATTGTAAGTGGAACACCAACTGTATCCGGTACTTCTATATTCACGGTACAACTGGCTGACAGCGGATCTGTTCAGGAAAAAACTACCAAGCAGTTTACCATAGTTGTTGTATCACCACTTATCTTATCTACAACGACATTGCCGCAGGCTCCAATCAATGCATTGTTCAGTCAGACGTTAATCGCTTCGGGTGGTAGAGAGCCTTATACTTGGAGTTTATTGCAGGGCGCTTTGCCAACCGGTTTAACTCTCAGTGCTGCGACCGGCATGATTACCGGTATTCCTACTGCGCCTGGAAATTATACTTTTGTGGTTAATCTAAGTGATGCCGATGGTAAAACTGCGACGCAGACGCTTTCAATTTCTACATCATCCACAACATCTATAACTCCCGCTGCAGTTTTATCAATAACCACAACATCCCTGCCCGCAGGTGAAATGAATAAAGCGTATACCACTACAACCCTGGCTGCTACCGGTGGGACAATACCTCGCTCATGGACACTGGTGGGTGGGTTATTACCTCCTGGGCTTACCCTGGCCTCAGCAACTGGCATTATTTCCGGCACACCGACAGCCGCTGGAAATTATGACCTGATCTTCCAGGTTACTGACTCAGACCTTAAATCCACTACCAAGACTCTCTCGATAAATGTTGTAGATCCGGCTACAGCCATTATGACAATCAGCACTTCGACGCCGCTCCCATCTGCTACAGTTGGAACAATGTACAACAAACAGTTCGCGCTGACAGGTGGAACAGGTCCCTTCTCCTGGACAATCAGCACCGGCGCCCTCCCGGCCGGCTTGACGATTAACAGCCTTACCGGTTTGATTACCGGGATACCTGCGGCCACAGGCAGCAGCAGCTTCATTGTAAAGGTTACCGATTCAACCGGCCAGACCCTCACTCATTCAACCGCAATTTCGGTAAATGAACATCTCATGGTTCAAACCAGCACGCTTCCGATACTTGGTAGCGGTATACTCTACAGCCAGCCTGTTGTTGCCAGCGGAGGTACCGCACCGTATACCTGGGCGGTCACAAACGGCCTGCCTGAGGGACTGTCCATTAATTCTACTACTGGTGTCATCTCCGGCACGACAAATGTGCAGGCCGGTAATTACGACTTAAGCGTACAGGTCACCGATTCCCAGAAGCAGACTGCGGTCGCCATAATAACGCTTGCTGTTTCGTCTACCGATAAACTGAAAAATGTAACGCTGGGAGAAGGCGAAACTGGCAAAATTACAAAAACATCATCGCCAACAGTCAATGAGTTGAAGGCAACTGCGCCTGATATTCCTAGTGATTTCAGCATGACCGCATCCGCAAATGTTACGGTTGAGGGTGTTGGAAATGGCGCGACCGTGACCTTGACATTCACCTTCAAATCCATCCCGGAAGGCTTTGTCCTGTATAAGATTGTAAAGGGCAAATGGCTGAAAGTTGACGCAAAAGACTATACCGTTGACATGAATGCAAAAACCATCAAGCTTAAAGTCACTGACGGAGGAATATACGATGATGACGGTAAGGCCGACGGCGTCATAAAAGATCCTATCGCGATCGGGACAGATAGCACGACAACAACTGGTGTCGCCAACATCGTCAACACACCTCCACCTGCATCCGGCGGCGGGGGAGGAGGTGGTGGCGGCTGCTTCATCGCAACCGCAGCCTACGGAAGTTATCTCGATCCGCACGTTATGATCCTGAGGAATTTCCGGGATGATGTCCTGTTTAAATCCGAACTCGGCACAGCTTTTGTGAAATTCTATTACAAGCATAGCCCTCCGATCGCTGACTTTATTGCAGAGCATAATATGTTGAGGATGATTATGCGGCTTGTTTTGACGCCATTGATCTTTGCTGTGAAATACCCAGTTGCTGCCCTTCTTTTTATATTAGTTGGACTCTTGTTTGTCAGGCGTAAGGGTTTCTCTTTTAGGAGTATTTAATGGCTGCAATGGCAAAACTCTCAGAAAATGAACTATTCACATACGCTGATTATCTGACGTGGCCGGTTGGAGAGCGTTGGGAGTTGATTGATGGTGAGGCGTATTGTATGAGTCCCGCGCCAGGGGGCAAGCATCAGGATGTGTCTCGGGAACTTCTTGTGATCTTTGCACAATATCTGAAAGGGAAGCCGTGTAAAGTCTATGGCGCTCCGTATGATGTGCGACTTCCCGAAAATACAAACACGAGTGATAATTATATTGAAACAGTAGTTCAGCCTGATATTGTGGTGGTCTGTGATCGTAGCAAGCTCGATGATAAAGGGTGCAAGGGTGCTCCAGATCTGGTTATCGAAATTCTTTCCCCCAGTACGTTAAAAATGGATATGCAGAATAAATTTTTTCTCTATCAGAGAATGGGTGTAAAGGAATATTGGCTGGTACATCCTTTTGATAAAACTGTAATGGTGTTTCGTCGTAACGAACTGGGTGAATATGGTCGTGCTGATATGTATGCTAGTGACGACAAGGTTTCTGTGCCGCTGTTGGGTGAACTGATAATTGATTTGAAGGATGTTTTTTTGGATTAATTAAGAGTGCATGTAATAGTTTTTTATCTGTTTACCTGAAATTGTGCAGTAGGCGGGGTAGGGTAAGAAAGTGATGGTTGCGCTAGAAAACCTCCGGCCGAGGTATTCAAAACCTCGGAGGTTCAAGCATGAATACCCTGAAAAATATCCGTCTTATCTTAATGGCTATAATTACGATGTCATTCCTCCCAGTTGCCGCCTTTTCTAACTCCTGCCCAAAAACGTCCCTCCCTGAAGCAAGTCAGCAGATGATCACCTTGGTAAACGATATCCGTTACCACAACCGGCTCTATTATGAAAAAGCAGCGCCTGAAATCAGTGACGCTGAGTATGACCGGCTGTTTGAGGGACTCCTCCGGCTTGAAGAATGTTTCCCTGCGCTGGTTGTCGCAGATTCGCCGACACGGAAGGTGGGGTATGGCGAAGATAATGGTGCGCGGGCGGTCACGCATGAGCGTCCGATGCTCAGTTTGTCGTCCTCTACCGGATCAGATACGATAGAGGCTTTGTTGAAAAGATTGGGAGCAATCGGGGAGTTGTCTTTGCTGGTTCAGCCGAAAGTAGACGGTCTCCCGGTTGAACTGGTTTATGAAGCCGGTAGCCTGGTCTCTGCATCGACTCGCGGAAATGGCCGCTCCGGGGCTGATGTGACTGGGCGGGTTCGCGAAATTCGTGGCGTCCCTCACTTCTTGACCGGTACATTTCCAGCACGGGTGGTGGTTCGTGGCGAAGTATATGCGGATTTGGCAATGCTGCAAAATTATCGTTCCGGGAATCCAGCGGCAACGTACGCCACTCCTCGACATCTGGCGGCAGGAGTATTAAAGGCGCAACAACCGAATCCGGCCGTCGTGACAGTTCTTCGCCTGTTCCCGTTTGAGCTGGTGTCAGGAGGCGGAGGAGAACGCAGCGACCTGGATACCTTGCAGTTACTGCAAACGTGGGGCTTTCCGGTAGATCTCAACCAGAGTCGATTGGTACGGAACCTGATAGAAGTTCAGGACGCTTATAGAATTAATCTGGCGTATCGGGATCAGCAGCCGTTTGCCATGGACGGCATTGTTGTGAAGGTGAATGATCTGGCACTGCGGAGGCAGTTGGGGGAGGGCGAGCGTGCGCCACTCTGGGCGGCGGCATGGAAATTTCCGGCTGAATCTGCCAGTACCCGGGTAATGAAAATAAACTGGACAGTTGGTCGTACTGGTCGCCGTACTCCGGTTGCTGAAATAGTTCCGGTGCGTCTTGGCGGTGTGCAGATTTCACGGGTTTCGCTGCATAATCGTGCTGAAATTGCCCGACTGGACATTGCGACTGGAGATCAGGTGGTAGTAGCGCTGGTAGGAGATGTTATACCGCAGATAGTTGAGGTGGTGCAGCGAGTGCCTCGTGATCGTGATGCAGAAGTTGTTTCGACAGGAACGTCAGAGTCGCCCTTGGATGCATGTCTGCATGATTCACCTGTGTGTCGGAATCAATTCCTGGCAAGGGCAACCTATTTTGTTTCAAAGTCGGGTCTTAACGTTTCAGGTTTGAGTAAAAAGCGCCTGTTAAAACTGATTGATGCCGGATTAGTTTCAGACATTCCAGATCTGTTTCAACTGAAGGCGGAGAAAGTAGCCGCAGTCCCCGGATTCAGTCCGA
>CAYQMO010000019.1:0-28586 GCA_964418315.1 uncultured Geobacter sp.
GAGCAACCCAAATATAAGCAGCTGAATTTATTCAATTATTAACCGGACAGTAGTGTTCCAACGCATGAAATTGCTGTTCTCCATAAACAACAAAATCCACCTCAACTTTGGAGCGTGTCTGCCAGTAATGCAAGTGATGGTTACCACCAGAATAGTCGCACCATGCCCGAAGATGCTGGGCAACTAGACCTTCCAACGCCGCGCCATCGATCTCGGCAGGGGAATCCAGCGGACCGGTTGGCCGGTTAGCGCGAAACACTCCGGCATCAAAAAAGAAAAATTTTGGGTGTGCAGCCAGTTCGCGTTGCGCTCGCCTGGTGAAAACAGGAACCCGGAAAGACAACAACAGATCTTCCAATATTTCCAGATAGCCCTCCACCGTCTTGCGATTAATATGGCATTCACGCGCAACGTTTGCCAGGTTGAGCACCGCCGCCTGCGAAAAGCTGATGGCCTCTAAAAAACGTGAAAATCCGCCGATATTGCGTACCAGTCCTTCCATCTGCACTTCTTCTCTCAGATATAGGCCGTTATAGGCCCGCAAAATATCTTCAGGAACCATACCGCCGCGCACGACAGGCAGCATACCAAGACGCAATGCTTCCTCCATGTTGAATTGTGAGCCAAGCTCGGCAGCCATAAAAGGGTGTAGTGACTTTTGTGCGGCGCGCCCTCCCAATAGATTCACACCGGCTCGGCGAAGCTTGCGGGCACTCGAACCAGTGAAAATAAACTGTACACCCCGCTTCTCCTCAATCAATATATGGGCAACTTCAAGCAATTCGGGCAGTTTTTGTACTTCGTCAATAACTACCTGCAGTACCTCGGGTTTGGCCGCCAATAATTCCCGAAGGCGTTCGGGCCGTGCAGCAAGGGAGCGTAAAGTCTCCGGCTCCAACAGATCTATACGGAGCGCATTCGGGAAACACCTCTGAGTCAAGCATGTTTTGCCCGTACCGCGTGGACCAAGCAGAAAGAAGTGATCAGCGGGTGGCATTAAATATCGAGATGTTAATTCCATTTTGCGCCTCAAATTTGTATTTACGCCGCCATATTGTTAACATTCCCCTCACATTAGGGCTACAAAAAAACTTCTACTGCTATGTACCAACAGCATCCACCATCTCATCAACAATAATCCGTGCCGCATCCAGCCGCGCCAGACTGTAGGCCAAATCTCCGGTAAGGCTAACCAGAGCCGGGTCGTTTGCCAGTGTCAAAATGGATTCCGCCACTGTTTTTCCGCTCAATTCCCGCTCCAGCATCATGAAGCAGGCATCCTTCTTAAGCAGTGCCTCGGCATTGCGCCGTTGATGATCATCGACGGCGTGAGGAAACGGGATAAACAGGCACGCCTTGCCGCAGGCGGTAACTTCAGCGATCGTCGTGGCGCCTGCGCGGCAGATGATGAGGTCTGCACTCGCATATTCCGCAGCCATGTCACTGATAAAGGGAGTTACGTTTGCTTCTACACCCGCATCACGATAGGCAGCAGCCACTTCGGCATAGTCTTTTTCGCCGGTCTGGTGGGTAATCAGCAGTCTGATCGGGCTCTCTTTCAATAATGGCAGCGCCTCGGTAATGGCTGAATTTATAGCGTGAGCCCCCTGACTGCCACCGAAAATGAAGAGATGAAAGGCAACCCCATCCCCACCCCGACCCTCCCCTTGAAGGGGAGGGGGACAACTCCCCCCCTTGATAAAGGGGGGCTGGGGGGGCTTTGCCTTTTCAACCATATCGAGTATCTGTCGCCGCAACGGATTCCCGGTCATTTGGGTCGTTGCAGAGGGGAAATAGCGGGCTGACTCTTCAAGTGTAATAAAAACTTTACTGGCAAACCGTGACAGCAGGCGATTTGTCTGACCCGGAATGGCGTTCTGTTCGTGAATGAAGCGAGGGATAGTCATTCCTCCAGCAGCGAGTACCATTGGCAGCGAGGCGTAGCCCCCTACGCCGAGAACCATGTCCGGCCGGAAGCTTTTCAGTATTTTTCTCGATTGGGCATAACCATATATCATCATGGCCGCGCCCTTGATCTGGCTGAGAGTCCCCTTGCCGCGAATCCCCGCAGCCGAGATCAACTCCAGCCTGTAACCGGCTGCCGGAACCGCCCGGGCTTCAATACCATGTGCGGTTCCGACAAACAGTACCTCATTTGCCGGGTCACGCGCCAAAAATTCTTCCGCGACGGCGATACCTGGAAAAAGATGTCCGCCTGTGCCTCCGCCGGCAATGATGAGTTTCATTTTTCCTCCTTGAGGCTGATAGAGGATATTTTCAGTCCCGACGATATATTGAGCAGAATTCCGACGGCAAACAGACTGATCAAGAGAGAGCTGCCGCCGTAGCTGATGAAGGGTAGCGCCAAACCCTTGGTTGGAACCATACCGGTTACAACACACATATTTACGGATGCTTCAATGCCGAACAATACGGCAATTCCGAGCGCCAGAAAACGCCCGAAGGTGTCAGGAGCAGCCACTGCAATACGCATGGCACGCTGTACCAACAGGAAAAACATGCCGACAATAACGATCACACCAAGAAAACCGAGCTCTTCGCCGACAACGGCGAGGATAAAATCGGTATGCGCTTCCGGCAGATAGAAAAGCTTCTGTTTGCCTTCACCTAATCCCACGCCGAACAAACCGCCTGTCCCGAGAGCCAGCCAAGATTGGATTATCTGAAATCCGCTGTTCTGCGGATCCTGCCATGGGTCAAGAAACGCCAGAATACGCCGTTTGCGATAGGCGACATTCATTATCAGAAAATAGACGAACGGCATCGACATAAGCACTATGGAGATGATGTAGACCAGCCGTGTACCGGCGGCAAAGAGCATGATCATGGCAACGGCAGCCAGGGTCAGAGCCGATCCCATATCCGGCTGCTTGAGCAGGAGTCCCAGCATCACAAGAAGGATCAGCATATATGAAACAAAGCCGGCCCCTAACTGCTTGATCTTGTCCTGCTTTCTGTCCAGCGAATAGGCCATGTATATGATCAGGGCGATCTTGGCAATCTCTGACGGTTGAAGATTGAATCCGGGCAACCGTATCCAGCGTGAAGCCCCTCCTGCGCTGCCGCCAATACCGGGTATCAGAACCAGTATCAGCAACACAAGGCAGCCAAGCAGGATCGGTGTGGCCAGTTTGCGCCAGAACTGATAGTTAATCTGCATGGTGACGAGCATAAGTGCTAAACCGATGAGTGCAAATAATCCCTGGCGTTTAAGGAAGAAAAAGCCGTCATGAAAGCGTTTGGCGGCCATTATGGAAGAGGCCGAATACACCATTACCACCCCGAAGCAGGTGAGGGCAATTGCCATCAGCATGATCACCAGATCATATTCTTCCAGTTTTTTGTACATATTACAGTGCCTTTACCGCTGCAATAAATCGCTCTGCGCGTTCTTCATAATCTCTGAACATATCGAAGCTTGAACAGGCCGGCGACATCAGGACGGTTCCGCCGGTGGCAGTGAGATCTGCCGCAAGCCGAACTGCATCTTCCAGCGAGCCCGCCCGCCGGGTATCGGTCAGCGCTCCCAACTCCTGCTCCATCCGCCCGGCCGCTTCGCCGATCAGGATCAGATGCCGTACCCGCTCCTTCACCAGAGGAGCAAGCGGGGAGTATGAGCCACCCTTGTCTTTCCCCCCGGCGATAAGAGTGATGTCGATAAAGCTTTCAAGCGCCTTCTCGACACTGCCGACGTTGGTGGCTTTGCTGTCCTCGTAGTAGCTAACTCCGTTTACTTCCCGGACAAACTCCATACGATGATGCAGCGCCTCGAAGCAGAGAATTGTTTCATACGTTTCATCCGGGCGGCAGCCGAGCAAGAGCGCGCAAGCCATCGCAGCCATGATGTTTTCCAGGTTATGCACTCCTTGCAATCTGATGGCGGCGGTAGGAAAAGACTCTTCGCGACCATTGTGGCGATAGGTGATGACGCCGTTGCGGTAGAAAATCCCTTCTTCCAGCTCAACTTTCCGGCTGAACGGGAACAGGGACGCCTTGATACCTTGCACTTTCTGCCAGACCAGTGGATCATCACGATTTACCACGGCAAAGTCAGCTTCGGTTTGATTCTCAAAAATACGGAGTTTAGCGTCAATATATGCCTGATAATCGAGATAACGGTCGAGATGATCCTCGCTCAGGTTCAACAGCGCCGCGACGGCAGGTCTAAACGAGGATATCCACTCCAGTTGGAATGAGCTGATCTCGGCAACCACCTGATCGATAACATGGTGCGATTCTGCCACTTCAATCAATGGATCGCCGATGTTGCCGCCGACAAAAGTGCGGTAGCCGTTATGTTTGAAAATTGCTCCAAGAATGGTGGTAGTCGTAGTTTTACCGTTGGTGCCGGTTATAGCAGCCAGAGGAGCATCAATAAAACGTGCCGCCAGTTCGATTTCGCTGATAATTTCCCGCCCAGCGGGCCGTGCTGCGACCAGTTGCGGCAAATCCATAGGTACACCGGGGGATACCACGATCAGGTCGCTGGCAAGGAAGGTCGCTTCGTTGTGTCGCTCCAACTCGCGCTTGACCCCGAATCCCGACAGTTCTGCCAACTGGCCTGCAAGAGCGGATTCGCTCCGCATGTCGGTGACTGTTACCCGCGCACCCTTCGAAGCCAGAAAACGGGCGCAGGCCACGCCGGTTTTGGCAAGGCCGACGACGAGGACGTTTTTGTTTTTCAGATCCATACCTAATGCCTTCTATTTAGCTTTTCTAGGGGGATGTTCGTAGACGGCAAAAGCTACCCCACTGGGTGACTTAAGCAGACCGGCGGCCACTACAGCCCTCAGATTCTGCACTTTTTCCGAATCCCTTTCGTCACCACTGGTAGTCTCCAGTCCCAGTTCTATTACTGCCCTGCGTAACTCAATTTCTTCCTTGGTGTTGATTACTTTCAGGAACGGGCCAAAAACATTCAAATACAATCTATCCGTAATTACAGCCGCACGAATCATTTTTTCTGTAAAACCCGGATATTTCATAATTATGACGGTCTCAATTCTGGTCCCAATAATATTGCTACAATAGAAGCCAAAGGACCAAGGGAGTAATACCAGCACGAATAGCAGTGCCATCAATAAGCTGATAATTTTACGTCGCTTCTTGTTGCGATATTCTCGCTCTACTAACTGCTCAATTGCCAATTTGGCATTAGGATCTATCTCGATTTTGTCCTTGCCTGACGATGTATTACTGCTTTCAATAGGAGCCATAATTTCCTATCACCTCATCTTCAACGCCGTAGGAGCTGACCTGACAGCCTTATTGGTCAGGCCTGACGGCCTTATTATGCTGCATCAATAGTTTGAAACTTCGATCAAATTCATATCCGGATCTCTGAAGTAAAATGAATTAATTGATCCCGTAGCGCCAGTTCTTGCAACAGGCCCTTCAATAATTTGAACACCTTTGCTCTGTACATGATTCATGGCCTCATCCAGTGTGACTTCAGTAATGAAGCATAAATCAGCGGAACCAGAGGTTGGTTTGTCTGCTTTGGGTTCAAACTCTTTGCCTGCCTGATGAAGATTGATTTTCTGATTGCCGAATTTAAGTGCCAATCTTCCGGCACCAAATTCTTCTTTTTCCATTCCTAAAACCGAAACATAGAATTGGACTGTGATTTCGATGTCCTTCACTGTCAGCACCAAGTGGTCAAGCCTATTGATGTTCATTTCAACTCCTTATTTTCGGGAGAGCACCGGCGGTTAGACGCGACCCCTATTTATTCCCTTATTTTACCTCAACTCTGTTACGACCATTTTTTTTAGCCTCATAAAGTGCTTCATCGGCACGAGCAACCAACTCTTCGACCGTATCATCTTTTAGCCATGTCGTGACGCCAAAACTGGCTGTTCTATGTTGCACTACAGGAAAATAGTTGTTTTGAAATGCTTGACGCAGCTTTTCTGCAAAGTTTAGAACTCCGGTTTCATCGGTTTGTATACAAACAAACATAAATTCCTCACCGCCCCAACGTCCTACGACATCTGTCTCGCGGCTATTTGCCTTTAGGATTCTTGCAACTTCAACCAGAACCTTATCTCCCACTTGATGACCGTGAGTGTCATTTACCTCTTTGAAATGGTCTAAATCCACCATAACGATACTCAAAGGTTGATTATAACGATTTGCCATCTTAATTGCTGCATCCAGCGTCTCATCAATTTTTAATCGATTAAAGAGGCCAGTAAGCCTGTCGGTAACTGACAGCCTCTCCAACTCTTTATTGAGAGAGGAGAGTGTGCGGTGTCGTCTTATTTGAATGAATATTGCGATACATGCACCTGCCAGAATCTTCCAGGCAAGACTGTAATCAACTGCATTCTGAACATTTATCGCAACGTGCTTGTTAGAAATGGCCTCCCTCTCTTGCGCTGTTACTGTTTTTACCCCCTTGTCTAAAATATTGCGCAGTATCTTTTCGTCCTTTAGAACACCAATGCGTAACTTGTTAGTATATTCAGGAATTTGACCAGCTATCTTCAGGTTGAACAGCCCTTCTTTCTTAATGGCGTTGGCAGCAACAATCAGGGAGCGAATTGTCAGATCAGCCTTGCGCTCGGAGACCAATCTCATTGATTCAGGTTCGTCAGAAGTATGAATTATTTTTAAATTCGGAAAATCGCGACTTATCCGCTCCTCAACCATTGTGCCGCGTGGCAAGGCAATGCTTTCACCTTTAAGTCCCTTGGGCTCTGCAACAAAAGGGTGTTCTTCTCTGGTAATTATGACATTAGGGTCGAAAAATATCGGGTCGGTAAAAATCAACCACGCATCACGCGCTGGGGTCTGATTGAGAAAACTCATGATTTGGCAAAGTCCGGCCTTTGAAGCAGCCAGGCTCTCATCCCAGTTTTGAACCTTATAAAGTTCAATTTTCAAACCGACACGCTCTGCTACCAGTTGAATAAGATCTGCAGCAATGCCTTCGTGTTGCCCCTGTGTGTTGATTTGTTCAAACGGAGTCCAGTCAGGATCCACGCACATTTTAATGCTGCCGACGTTCTCAATGTATGCTTTTTCTTGTGGTGAGAGATCGATGGTTGGTTGTTGGGAATCTGCAGCATATCCAAGGAAGACTGAAAATGCCGTAGCAAAAACAGATATCCAGGTGACACATTTCAGGCATACTTGGAATGGATGTGAATGGTAAAAATTCATTGATACTGCACCGTTGACTAAGTTTGATCTAAATTTTCCATTCTGTTGACACAAGCTTCAATCTCTTCCAAACCCGATTGCCCGTTTTTTCTTTGGATCTGACGGCGCCATCAACTGCCGAATCGCATCAAAAACTATTTTGAACTGGGAATCATACTTCTGCTCCAAATCCTCCAGCTTCTTTGCCAGATCCTTGTGGGTTGAGATCATTTCGCGGAGTTTGACGAATGAACGGATGATGAGGATGTTTACTTCTATCGCCCGATCGCTATTGAGAACACTTGAGAGCATGGCAACGCCTTGTTCGGTGAAGGCGTAGGGAAAATACTTGCGGTGTCCTCCACGTCCGGGCTTTAAGGTCGCAATTTGCGACCTTAAACATCACCTCATCTTCAAAGTCGAAATTGCCACCAGCGCCAAAATGATGCTGATAATCCAGAAACGGACAATTATCTTCGGTTCCGCTACCCCCTTCAGTTCAAAATGATGATGAATCGGTGCCATGCGAAAGATCCGTTTGCCGCGATATTTGTACGAGCCGACCTGAAAAATAACTGACAACGCCTCAATGACAAAGATCCCCCCGACGATCACCAGAAGGATCTCCTGTTTGGTCAACACCGCAATGGTTCCGAGAGCCCCGCCAAGCGAGAGCGAACCGACGTCCCCCATGAAAACTTCGGCCGGATAGGAGTTGTACCAGAGAAAGCCGAGTCCCGCGCCGACCATGGCACCGCACACAACCGCCAACTCGCCAGCCCCTACCACGCGAGGAATCTGCAGATATGCCGCCAGGGTGGCGTGCCCCGCTATGTAGGAGAAGAGCATGTAGGTTGCGGCGTTGATAGTAACCGGACCGATGGCAAGGCCGTCAAGCCCGTCAGTCAGATTGACCGCATTGCTTGCGCCGACGATAACCAGGGTGGCAAATGGTATGAACCATATCCAGAGATCCGGATGGAACTTTTTGAATAACGGGAAGAAAAGCTCCTCACTGAAACCGGGACTGAGAAACAGGTACAGCGCCACCGCTCCTGCAAGTAAAATCTGCCAGAACATTTTCTGGCGGGCGGACAAGCCTTTGGTATCTTTCTTGACGATCTTTCTATAGTCATCTACGAAGCCGATCGCGCCGTAGCTTACGGTTATAAACAGTGTGATCCAGACGTACCGGTTGGTGAGATCGGCCCAGAGCAGGGTAGGAATGACGATAGCGGCCAGTATTATCACGCCCCCCATGGTCGGCGTCCCCTGCTTCTGCAGATGAGATTCCGGACCGTCAGTACGTATAACCTGCCGTGCCTGCAGCGACTCAAGTCGGCGTATGATCCAGGGTCCAAGGACGAAGCAGACTATCAGTGCGGTAATCATTGCGTAAATGGTGCGAAAAGTGAGGTACTTGAATATGTTGAACAGCCTTATGTCGGTCGCAAGCGGATAAAAAATATGGTAGAGCATTCGTTACTCCCCTTTGATAAGGCGCTTCAGTTCAGTTGCTGCGTTTTCCATGCCCATGCCACGGGAGCCTTTGAATAAAATTACATCACCATCTGCCAGAGAATGGTACAGATGTTCGGCAATTTCCCTGTGGCTCCCACAGCAGATGACAGAATCTGCGGGCATATCGACCCGAATGGCACTATCGGCAGCATATTGCGTCATCAACTTCCCCAACAGGTAGAGGCGATCGACATTTCGACCGGCAACAGCGCCGACACCGGAATGAGCCTCAGCCTCGTGCTCACCTAATTCCAGCATATCGCCAAGAACGGCGATGCGGTGTCCCTTTTTCGCAATCTGTGCAAGAGTTTCGAGCGCCGCCTTTGTAGATGCCGGATTGGCGTTGTAGCTGTCGTCTATGAACGTGATGTTATCCATTCTCTCGATCCGGAAACGCCCCTTGTAAGGAGTAAAAGCTTCCAGGCCACGGACAATCGTCTCAAATCCGGCTTTCTCAAGAAGTGCCGCAGTGGCAGCCAGCGCGTTATAAACATTATGCCGACCGCAGGCTTTCAGGTGAACTACCGCCTCGCCATGAGTGGTGTAGAGGAGCATTTTTTGTCCATCTATACCCAGCGGCTTAATTTCCCGGGCACGCACTTCACCTCGATCGATGCCGAAGCTGATGCGCCGGGCGGATGCATTTTGAGAGAGTGAAGCCACTCGCGAATCATCGGCGTTGACAACTGCCAGTCCGCCATCGGAGATTCTGTGCAGCAATTCACCCTTGGCGGCAGCAATCGCTTCGACCGTTCCCATGGTCTGAAGATGAGCCGGCATGGCATTAAGTACTATCCCGACGCGCGGGGCGGCGATTGCAGCCAGACGGTCGATTTCACCCGGTTCGCTCATGCCCATCTCCAGCACCGCCCAGCGATGCTCAGACCGGAGCTGAAACAGCATCTGCGGCAGACCGATCAGATTATTGAGGTTGCCGGAGGTCTTGAGCCCCGACCCGGTTAATTCCATGATCGTTGCCAGCATCTCTTTAACAGTAGTTTTACCGTTGCTGCCGGTGACGCCGATGACCGGGATATCAAAGCGACGACGCCATTCAGCGGCAAGATCACCCAATGCGACCAAACTGTTTTTGACCGCTATGCAGGTAAGCGAATCGCTGAAGGTGTGATCTTTCAGCCACTGTTCCTCGGCCAGAATCGCGCTGACACCCTTTTCCGCGACCTCATGGATATAGGAGTGACCGTCAAAGCGTTCGCCACGCAGCGGTATGAACAACTGGCCTGGTGTGACACTCCGGGAATCGGTTGATACGCCGGTTACCTCTTCGGCAGCAGAACCGATAATCCGGCCAGCGGTGGCGAGCGCTATGTCATGAATGGTGAACATTACAGGGTAATCTCCGTAAAGGCAGCAGCAGCCTCTTCCCGATCGTCGAAATGGTACTTTGTTGTGCCGATAATCTGATAATCCTCGTGCCCCTTGCCTGCCAGCAGGATGATGTCTCCCGGTTTTGCAAACCGGACAGCAGACCGGATTGCTTCACGCCGGTTTTCAATGACGACAAACCCGTTGACCGTAAAGCCGTCGGTCAGTTCCCTGGGCTGATACTCACGGATAACCCCACCCTCACCCCAGCCCTCTCCCTGAGGTAGAGGGGGTATAGCTTTGATCCCCGCCTTAACCTGCTCCAGAATAGTCAGCGGGTTCTCGGTGCGGGGATTGTCGGATGTGACGATGGCAAGGTTGCTCATGGTGGCGGCAATTTTTCCCATGATCGGGCGTTTGCCGTTGTCACGGTCTCCGCCGCAACCGAAAACGGTAATGATGCGTCCGGTGGCGATCTCCTTCAGCGTGGCAAGAACATTCTCCAGTGCATCTCCCGTATGGGCATAATCGACCAGGCAGGTGACACCGGCTCCGTTCTCGACCCGCTCCATGCGACCTGGAACGGTGGAGTGCTGCTCGATACCCTGTTTGATTGCGGAGAGAGGCAGTTCAAGGGCAACTCCGGCAGCGACGGCGGCGAGAATGTTGGAAAAATTGAAGCGTCCCAATAGTTTTGAGGTGAATTCAAATGTCCCGACCGGCGTCATCAATGTCGCTCGTATGCCATTAACTGACAACTCTATGGCAGTTGGCCGTACATCACAGTTCCCCTCGTTCCCGAAAGATATTACCGGACAGGTAGCGCGCTCGGCAATTTTCCCGCCGCATGGGTCATCCATGTTGATCACGGCTCTCCGGCGCGGCTTTTCCTCTGATGGTCGCAGCAGTTCGGTGAAGAGCCGACATTTGGCCTCCAGATAATTATCCATTGTGCCGTGGTAATCGAGGTGGTCACGGGTGAGATTGCTGAAAATGCCGACGTCAAAGTGACAGCCGTCAACCCGTTTCTGATCGAGTGCGTGCGAGGAAACCTCCATGACAAAGGCCTGGGCTCCGGCATCACCCAACAGTTTGAATGCCCGCTGAAGCTCGGTTGCTTCAGGAGTAGTGTGAGATGCGGCAATAGTTCTGGAGCCGAAGCGGTAACTGATGGTGCCGAGTACTGCGGCCTGAAGCCCTGCAGCGGCCAGAATCGCTTCAATCAGGTAGGTTGTGGTGGTCTTCCCGTTGGTGCCGGTTATGCCGATCAGCGGTTTCACTGCGGTCGGGTCACCGTTAAAGAGTGCCGCCATCAGCCCCATAAAGGCGCGCCCGTCTGGAACCTTGACCCAGGGGAGACTCTCCGGAGCTGACGAAGCGTCCTCGAGTATCACCGCTGCTGCCCCTGCAGCCACAGCCTGTTTGATGAAGCGATGGCCATCAGCCAGCGAGCCGCGCAGCGCAAAAAAGAGCGCACCGGGGTGAACAGTGCGCGAGTCGCAGGTCAAGCCGGTGATGCTGACCGAGGCATCACCGTGAATCTCAGACTCTGGCAGTTTTTCAAGCAGCTCGCGCAGTGTCATCTGTTCTCCTTATTTATCAGCTTCACGCTGAAGGGGTGAACTTTATCCAAACTTCGCCGACACCCCTGATTTTTCCTCCGGGTGGTGGACTTTGCTCGACCGCCCGACCGCTACCGATCAATCTGATGTTGATACCGTGTTTCTCCATGACCTGTAGAACCCGGCGCATACTCATGCCACTGAAGTTCGGCATGATCTCCCCCCCGGCAGGAATCTCCTCCCCATCATCGTCTAACGCCTCATCCGATGGAGAAATAACTGTCGACGCAGCGGCCACTTTTGTCTCGCCAGGTTTAGCCTTGGCGGTTAATGGCTGATTTGGCTGTATTTTGAGGTAAGCCAGTGAATTCTGTGCAATGCTCCGGAATGCCGGTGCGGCAACAACGCCACCGTATTTAACGCCTTGCGGCTCATCAATAATTACTGCGATTGTCAATTTTGGTTTATCTGCGGGGATGAAGCCGACAAATGAGCCGATGCGCTTGGACGAGTAGCTACGAGTAACCGGATCGACCTTCTGGGCGGTTCCGGTTTTTCCAGCAACCCGGAATCCGTCCAGGGCTGCTTTTGTCCCGGTTCCACCCTCACCGGTAACCGTTTCCATCATTTTAGTTACTGTCAGCGCGGACTCAGGAGATAAAACGCGCCTCACGACCTGTGGCTCGAATTTCTGGACGACCGTTCCTTTGTCATCGAGAATCTGCTCCACGATAAATGGTTTCATCAGGTTGCCGCCATTTGCAATGGCTGAGAGCGCCGTAGTCAGTTGGATAGTCGACAGGGAAACTCCCTGCCCGAATGCAGTCGTCGCAAGATCAATAGAATACAGATGTTTTTTCAGTATTCCGACCGCTTCTCCCGGGAGGTCTATGCCGGTACGCAGGCCAAAACCGAAATTGCGAAGATAGGAGGTAAGTTTCTCGTCACCCATCTTGAAGCCGATCTTGGCCGATCCGATGTTACTGGAATATTTGATTATTTCAGATACTGTCAGTCGTGAATGAGGATGATCATCATGGATTGTGCGACCGGCAATACGATAGGCACCATTTTCACAGTTATATACGTCAGTTGCTTTGACCGTTCCGGAATCAATCGCTGCTGCGATGGTAAACACCTTGAAAGTAGATCCGGGCTCATAGCTGTCTGTAACGACATGATTGCGCAACTCGGCAAGTGAATAGCGCGTATATGCGTTCGGGTTGAACGTCGGATGATTGGCCAATGCCAGAATTTTACCGGTGTCTGATTCCATGACCAGTGCCATGCCCGCTTTGGCTCTGCTGTCCGTCACGGCTTTTTCCAGCTCTTTTTCGACGATAAACTGAATCGTCTTATCAAGCGTCAGGGTGACACTTTTTCCAGGTGATGAGTCCTTTATGACGGTATTCATTCCTCCGATATTTCTGCCAAGAGCATCCCGCTCGGTAATCATATAACCGGTATTGCCGAGGATAATGCTATCGTATTTAAGCTCGACACCCTCCAGCCCGTTTGGATCACGACCGGTGAAGCCGATTACGTGTGCGGCAGTCTCCATATTGGGATAAAAACGCTTTGATTCCGGCGCAAAGCCGATGCCGGGAAGTTTCATGTTTTTGACCCGGACCGCGACCCCTGGCGCCAGCCAACGCGCGACCCAAGTGAAAGATTTTTTTACTGAAAGTTTGGCGACCAGTTCACTTTTAGGAATCCCCAGCATCGGTGCAAGTACCTCGGCAGTACCATTGACATCTTTGATCCGCCGTGGTTCGGCATAGCATGAATCCATATAAATCGATTCAGCCAGGGTTGTGCCGTTGCGATCGAGAATGCTTCCCCTTGCCGGAGTAAGGTCAATTCTATGCCTGTGCTGCTTATCCGCTTTTTTTTCGAGGATTTCGTGCTGAAGAATCTGGAGGTAGAACGCACGCCCGACTACATTCATGAACAGGAGGCCGAACACCGTCCCGATCATGATGATCCGGATACGTGCCCATTTTTCCCGCTCATCCTTCATTTGACTTGAATGATCTGCTGCTCGGTTGGCAACGCCATGCCAAGCTCATTTTTGGCTATTGCTTCAATGCGGGTAGGAGATCTAAGCGAGGCAGCTTCAAGTTTCAGACGTTTCTGTTCTTGTACCGCTTCGCTCAACTGACGACTCATCTCGGAAATCTGCAGATTGAGGTCAACCAGTTTGAAGCGTGACCAGACGTGAAAGACCGAAACAATCGTAAACACGATCATGCAGATCATGAGATATTTGAACAGGTCAATACGGTGCGGGGTTACATCTATCCCGGTAAGTGCGCGGGGTGCGGCAACTTTGGTAAAATCGGTTCGTGCTTGTGCCATGATGATTCTCCTGTCTGACCGGTCGGACTTGTCAGACTCGTCCGACGTGATCAATTGTTATAATTTCTCTACCGCTCGCAACTTGGCGCTGCGCGCCCGTGGGTTTTTTTCCGTTTCTGCTGTAGTCGCAATGACCGGTTTACCGGTTAAAATCTTTACCCTCGGCAAGTTGCCGCAGACACAGATCGGCAATTGTCGTGGGCAGGTGCACCCTTCTGCATATTCCTTGAAAATATGTTTGACGATCCGGTCTTCCAGAGAGTGGAACGAAATAATCACGCCCCTTCCGCCCGGCTTTAGCAGATCAAGTACCGCCCGCATACCCAGTTCCAGGCTTTCCAGTTCGTTGTTCACCGCAATGCGGAGTGCCTGGAAGGTGCGAGTGGCCGGGTGAATTCTTTCATCCCATTTGGCTTTGGGAACTGCCCCTTTAATAATATCCACCAGCCGCAGGGTTGTGACTATCGGTGAATCTGCACGTTCCTTGATGATGAAAGAGGCGATCCGTTTTGCCCAACGCTCTTCACCAAAATCACTGAATATCCGGCTTAACTCCGCTTCCGGAAGTGTATTGACCAGTTCAGTGGCCGTTTCGCCGGAACTTGTATCCATCCGCATATCCAGCGGCGCATCCTGCTGAAAGCTGAAACCGCGTTCCCGTGCGTCCAACTGGTGCGACGAAACACCAAGATCGAGAATAAAGCCATCCAGTGCCGTTATGTTGATACCGTTGAGATGTTCTGCGACATCGGCAAAGTTGCCATGCAGCAGGCGTACACGATCTCCATGCATCGCCAGTTGTACTCCCGCTGCTGTCAATGCCGTCTGATCCCGATCCGTTCCGACCAGAAATGCCCCCGGCGCTTTTTCAAGGATCAATGAGGAGTGACCACCGCCACCCACTGTACCGTCCAGATACGTCTTGCCGTCCACTGGCTCCAGAAAACGGATTACCTCAAGTGGCAGAACCGGCAGATGGTGAAATTCTGACACTAAAGCCCAAGCTCAGCGGCAGCTTCAGTGCCGCTCGGGAAGTTGTGCAAATGATGGGCATGCACTTTATTCCATTCACTCATGCTCCAGATTTCAATTCGATCCAATGTACCAACGAACTGGATCTCCCGATCGAGAACAGCGTCTCTGCGGAACGCCGGTGGTATCAGGAAGCGCCCGAGTTTGTCAGCACAGCATTCCTGAGCCGGCGCGATAATAGTGTGCAGGATATTTTTCCGCTGTTCGGATGTAAGACCTTTTATGGCCATAAAATTCTTTTCAAAGACAAACCATTCCTTGTAGGGGAAAATCAGCAGACCGGAACTGCTCTGGTCATCCGCCAGACGGACAGGCGCGGAATTAGTCAAGAAAAAGCGCTCGTCGCCATGCTGGCCGATCAGCACTTCTCTGAATTTAGCAGGCAGACTGGTACGCCCCTTGGCATCTATGGTTGTCTCGATAATTCCCCTGAACATGGTACCCTTTTGGCACTTTTTCCCACAATATTCCACTTTTTTCCACAGTGAAGGGAATTTATAACGCCCGTCAATAGCCTTGTCAATACAAAATATGAATTTTGTGGAGAAAATTGTGAGTGTGGGGGAGTGAAACGGTTGACGATCGACAAAAAGGGGGGCGCTTGGGTTCGGCAAGGCTCAGCGAATTTCTGGGGGAATGAATAGGATGGTATAACGTGTGGGTAGTGCTTTAAGCGATCCAGCCACTATCTCCTGATCGCACTCTCGCACATAAACAACTTCTCGTCACGTGTTGCTGCTCGCGTTACTGAAGAGCTTCCTGAAATAACGGTTTTATCCCCCCTGGTTCATAGATTTATGTAGAGAGTCAGGTAAATCTGTTTATCTCCTCCGGAGCTTAATCCTTGTGCAAAACCCAGAGAGGGTGTCACCTTGAGCCAGTATCCGAGCGTCACGTCCATGCGGAGTTCTGCCCCGGCACCGACCTTGAGATTGCTGCCGCGAAACGCGACACTGTCGTCCCAGGCCTCTCCTGCATCGACAAAGAGCGCGCCATGTACCTTTTCAGCGAAGAAGGGGAGAGTTCCGGGGCCTTTAAACGGATAGAAAAGCGGCGCCCGATACTCCAGAGTCCCTGAGGCGACGTACTTGCCGGCCACAAGGCGCTCCGGATAGCCACGCAGCGGGTAGGGATTCAATTCCGAAGGAATCCCACCTGTCTGAAATGACTGCTGGCCATACTTACGGCTGCTGTCGGCCAGTGCGCCGGCAAGGCGAAGATAGAGTACCTGATGCTTCATGGCTACTGTCGGCAGGCGGATAAATTCCTGGTACTCTGCACTGTATTCCGAAAGTTCCTGATCGTTGCCGAGTTCCCTGCCATATCGCCGATACTTTAGAGAAATCCGTCGCCCCTCCTCTGAACTGATGGAATACGGGTATCTGGTAACATTGTCGAAACTTATAGCTGTAAAAAGATTGTCCCGCCTCCCCTGAAAGATCGGAATACCGCTGAAGCGACCACTACTATCCAGAGAACTGAGAGCTTCCTGATCCTGTATCTGATATCCGGCAGTTATGAGATATCTGGATTCAAGAGAAATGATCGGAAATGATGTACCAAGGGTAAAGCTCCGGCTTGATTCGTAGTAATCCCCCCTCTGCTGCAGGTTTGAGTAGAGAAGAGGCTTCACATGCGCTTTCATAAAAAGGGTCGGGAAAAAATTGTCATTCTGGTAGCTAAGGTCAAAGTAACTGCGGCTCCTTCCTGTAGAGTAGTCGGCTGACAACACATAAGAGTTGTAGCCGAGTACGTCCGAGCCAGCGGTAAACAGTCCGTAGACAGGACTTCCTGAACCGTCACCGGTGAGTCTCGGGAGCCAGAACGTCGGAAAGAGAGTGGATACGGGGCTATAGCTGGTGGACGTCACCTGTGTAGATGCCTCCACTTTTTCGCCGTTTACTGGCAACACTGACGACGGAGACTGGCGGGACGTCAGTAGCGAAGGTCCCCGCTCTGTAGACCACTTTTCCCGGTCGAGCGGCATCTTGACGATGCTGAAGCCGCGTGAATTATAGCTGGAGAAGATGATCTCGCTCCCGTCAGGCGAGATATCCGGCTGCATCGCGCCCCCGAGCAGGTGGCTCACCTGGTAGCTTTTCCCTTCTTTCAGGTTATATGCGAAGAGGTTGAATACCCCCGTTTCATCGGAGACGTAGATAAGAAAAGAGCCGTCTCGCGACCATACAGGGTAGGCGGCGGTATGATCAACCGTCAGCAGGGGGCTGTCCTTGCCGGTAGCAATGTTATAGAGATGGATTGCACTTCGGCCTGAATTATCAGAGAGTATATATGAGATATTTGCGGCGTCCGGTGACCAGCGTGGAGAGGAGAGGCGCTGCATAGAGTAGTCTGTAAGCTTTCGGGTAGCCGACAACTTTCCGGCTCCGTTCATCTCCAACAGCGCGAGATTCTGGCTCCCTCGCGCAGTAATAACGGCGGCAAACAGTTTGCCATCACGGGAGAGATCCGGATCACCCAGACGTTGGCCGTTGGTCAGGCGGGTAGCCGACCTGTTCGCAAAGTCGTACGAGTAAAGATCCTGATAAACATTACCCCTGGTGATCTTCGGCTGGGTGAAGTAGAGAGTTCCGCCGTCGGGAGCCCAGCAGACATTGCCATCCGAGTAACTACGCCGGAATTCTGCCAATACACGAATCCCGCTGCTGTCGGTAATAACGGTAGTGCTATGGTCGTGCGGATCACGTTTGGTGAAAGCGATACGGCTGCCGTCTGGGGAGTACCTCGGATTGCCAAGAGATTCCCCAAGTGTGGAGATCGTAATTAACTGAGTGAATGGCACCTTGGAAAGGGTCGCAATGCGCTCTGACTCCTCACGTTTAACCGCGGTTAACATGTCGTCATAAAGGTCGCGGTAGCTTTTTCCGCCGGTCAGTTCCTGCGGCGGCGAGCTGATAAGATAGGGAAAACGCCCGGCGTGGGCCAGGTTCAGCTTCCCTGGCGCATCCTTTCCGTAGGTATCTGCGATATAGCGTTGCAGTCGATAACCGTACAGATACGGGAGATTGCCGGATGGCCAATCAGGGATATCGCCGTTTATCTGCGCGATAGGCGGGAGATTGTCCTCTGCGACCGCCATGCGGAAGAACATATTGTAAAAGCTGCTTCTGCCACGCCCCTTCCCGCTGTATTCGGTTTCCGCCCAGGTGGCAATCCCTTCATGCCACCAGCGCGGCAGAAAACTGTTCGGCGGAGCCGTCACCAGAAAAAGAAACCCGGAGATTGGATCAATAGGGGGAATCGGCTTGCCGAAGATCGCCCGCGTCACATTCCAGTAGCCTCGTGAAGGATCAAGCGTGACGATGTGGGCGTATTCATGCATGATTACGACCCTCAGCCAGTCGTCATATTCACCGATCGTTGAGGAGAGAGTAGGCGGTACCACCTTGAGGAAAATAGTGTTATACGGTAGAGCCGTAGCAAAACCGTTGGCAAAGTCGCTGTCGTCGATCAGCACGATCTCGGTTTTTTCTCTCGGCTGCCAGGCAAGCTCCCGCGTTAGTGTACGATGCGCCTCCTCGGCAAATAATGCACTCTTTCGTGCGGCCTCCTCCAGTCCCTGATGAAAATGGATAGAAAAGTGTTGGGTCTCGACCGTTGAAAAACTGAATCTGGTGTCAAACCGCGCCGCTTCTGAAAGAGAAAAGAAGCAGAGCAGCAGAAAAATGCAAAAAACGGTTGATTTCATCTATCCCCCTGATCCAAGCGTTCCAACTGAAACAGCTTGCTGGAAATTGTGTTTTGAGCTGATCTTGTTTTAGGTCGCCATACCACTTGAACCATAGCGGCTGACGGGGTATCGATCCTGCTTGACTCGGACGCAGAGACTCCGGCGATCCAGACCAGATCTGCCCCACAAAACAGCAGCGGAATCAGCTTCCGTTCAGAGAGCGGAATTTTCCGGTCGATAAAGATATCCTTGACCTTTTTTCTCCCGGTCATGCCGAACGGCGTCATCCGGTCGCCAGGGCGAAAGGTGCGCAGCAGCCAGGGGAACGGGAGCTTGCTCAGGTCAAAACAGGCGCAGTATGGATCTTTTATGACGTCAGCAGAGCTGATCAGGTCAACAGCAAGAGAACCGCCGTTGGGAAGAGTGTAGATCCCAGGTTCAGTTATCGGCAGTTCAACATTCGCATCAAAAGCAGCGTCGTCATCCCGAACGAACAACAGGTTATCATACTCCCTTGCAACGGTGACCCCTTGCGGAAGAGCCAGGCGTGAGTTGGGACGGGCAGCATCAATCAGGGCATTAATGGCATCGATATGGCGTAGGGAGGCACCTTCCAGAGTGCCGGTCAGCTTTTTGAAGGCGAGGCGCAGCACTCGTCGCAGCAGAGCCGGGTCGAGCCTGCGGAGTTGAGTGATAGCACAGACGACCCTTTGCTCCCCTACCTGACACGACCCGGCAAAAGCCTGTTCCGTCAACTCCTCCAGCAGCACTTCATCTCCGCCGATAATTGACGCCGTTGCGGCAAGTGTAGAGCGGATATCTGGGTTGTACTCTTCAAGTAGCGGCAGCAGATGATGGCGTATGCGGTTGCGCAGATAAATCGTGTCGCTGTTGCTGACATCGTCACGCCACTTCAGGGTGCGCTCGGAGAGGTACTGTTCGATTTCAAAGCGGGTTATATCCAGCAGAGGGCGGACGTAGCCTCTCTCATTGCGGTACGCCATCCCTGATAATCCGGTCATTCCTGAGCCGCGCAGCAGACGCATCAGCACTGTCTCAGCCTGATCATCGGCATGATGGGCAAGTACCACCGCTGCTGCAACGTACTTTGCATAAACTTCGTCAAAAAAAGCTATCCGGGCACGCCTCCCGGCATCCTCAAGGTTCAAGCGGTTATCTCCCGCAATTTTCCTGATATCGACACGCCTGACTTCAAACGGAATTGCGTAACGTACGGCCAACAGGCGGCAGAACTCTTCGTCTGCGTCAGATTCGACACCACGCAGTGCGTGGTTCAGATGTGTGGCGATCAAGCGAAGATGGTACCCTTGAAGCCGGGTCAGGATATCAAGCAGAGCGGTCGAATCCGCGCCACCGGAAAGCGCAACGACCAGAGTGTCTCCCGGACGAATGAGACACTGCTTGCGAATGGTTTTTTCAACGCGGGAAATGAGTACGGAGTCGTTCGGATTCATGGAAGTCCTACAGCCAGTGCTTCTTTTTGAAGTAGGCAATCATCAGCAGGGAGAGAGAGATCATGACACCCCAGAGAACGAAATAGCCATTATGCCACTCCAGCTCGGGAAAGTACTTGAAATTCATACCATAGACCCCGACAAGAAAGGTCAACGGCATGAAAATAGTACCTATCACGGTCAGAAATTTCATCACTTCGTTCGTACGGTTACTGATGCTCGACAGATAGAGATCGAGCATGCCGGAGAGGAGATCGCGGTAGGTTTCAACGGTATCGATCACCTGAACAGTGTGATCATACACATCGCGGAAATAGAGTCGTGTCGCATTATTCAACAGGTGGCTGTCACCCCGTTCCAGAAATGAGACCGCTTCACGCAGTGGCCAGACACTCTTGCGCAGATAGATGATCTCTTTTTTTATATCATTGATCTGATGGAGTGATCTCTGATCAGGAGTGCGAGCAAGTTGTTCCTCAATGTCCACGATCCTTTCGCCAAACTCTTCCAGAACTGTGAAATAGGCATCAACAACGGCATCAATAAGAGCGTAGGCCAGGTAATCAGCCCCCATACTGCGGATTTTCCCCTTGCCGCTCAGGATGCGTTTGCGCACCGAATCAAAGGGGTCGCCCTGAATCCCCTCCTGAAAGGTGAACAGGTAGTCAGGCCCGAGTATGATACTGAGTTGTTCCGAACAAAATCCGCTTCCGTCAGTCGGACGAAGCATCCTGAGCACGATGAAGAGATAATCGCCATAATCTTCAATCTTCGGCCGTTGCGCTGTGTTGACGATATCTTCCAGCACCAGCGGGTGAAAAGAATGTTTTTCACCCAGGGCACGTATCAACTCGATATCCTCCACATTTTCGACATCAACCCAAACTACGCTGCCTTCGCAAGGATTCTGCAGATACTGATCAATCTGTTCAAACTGCTGTTTCACAACAGCATCCGCCCCATACCCGATGACAGAAATGCACGCAGCTTTATTGGAGGCATCCCCGATATGCACCAGCGTGCCGGGGGGAAGACCGCTTTTGATCGAACGTTTTTTGTTGAAAAGTTGGCTTGGGCGCATCGTTGATTTTATTCTCTCCGTGGATTTACGTTTGCTATACCCGATATCCTTTAGGTCCTTCTCTCACAATATTAAGCTCCGCCAGATCCCGCTCGAAAACGTCCCACAGGTTTATAACTACCTCCGGAAGCGAAATCAGTGATAATTCCTCATGCCACGCGAATATTTCCGAACGACCGTATCTGCCATCAACCAGGCGAAAGCGTTCAACCAGATCACCTGCCGGGTCAACCAGCAAATACTCGGGAACTGCAAAGCGTTCGTACAGCTCCAGTTTCTGCTTTTTATCCATGAAGGAATTGGAGGGTGATATGACTTCAATAACCAGATCCGGTGCGCCCTGAATGTTTGCATCCGTTATTATGCTTTTGTTGCAGACCACCAGGACATCCGGCTGGACGATGTTGTAGTCGTCAAAAACGACATCAGTGGGAGCGATAAAGGTTGAACATGGCTTTCCCTTAAGCTTTTCCCTGATTGTCGCATAAAAATTTCCGGCAACCTTCTGATGCTTGATATTTGGGGCGGCAGCCATGCAGTAGGCATGACCATCAATGATCTGCCACCGTTCGTCCTCCGGCCAATCTTTATATTCGTGCCACGAAAACAGCTCCGGTGATTTTTCCCTGGCTAAAGCCATATCACAGCCTCCTTTGTTTGGTAACGCATGGTAAACGGATAAACGCTCCTTTCTTACCTTGACATACCCGTGGTATCACTTCACTATCGGCTGAAGAGATTGATGATGTCATAGATTTTCTCTGTTCAAGAGCAGTGCTGAATAAAATTTTCTACCTTTGGAGGCCTGTGTTGAAAGATCCGGATAATGATTTTGTTCTGGAACTTGCTGTCAAAGCAAATGCGGCTATTGTCACCTGGAACGTTGCCGCTTTTAAACACGCCGCACGGTTTGGCATAGCAGTTATGACCCCACGTGATTTTCTTGCATCCCTGGAGGTACAATCATGAGCGCAATCAGCGTCCGTCTTCCCGATTCAATCCATAAAATGGCTCGAGAAGTTGCCGGTGAAGATCATATCTCCCTCAACCAGTTTATTGCCTCTGCGGTGGCCGAAAAGCTCTCCGCCCTTACGACAGAAACATACCTTGCATGTGGCTCTGTGGACAAATTTCGCGCCGCATTAGCCAAGGTTCCTGCGATAGAACCGGATGAATTTGATCGGATCTGATCAACATCCTTTACCGGTTATGCCTGCTTATGACCATTCCGCATGTCAGCAGGTGAAATTCTCGCAGCAGCATCGAAAGTAACAATATATGCCTCCTTCGGCCACGTCCACTGTCACATGCCCCAATGAACCAGAGAGAAAAATACGGGGTTTCACGTTCCAGGTCTCTTATGTTTGCCTGGATTTGTCAATTGCGTAGGTCTGACCCTCGAAGATTCTTCTTACTCCTTGGATTTCTGTTACCGTTTGGGCTGTCCCTTATAACTCCAGCCACAATTTGAGCGATTTGTTCAGTGACGACACATCACGCTTGGAAAGCCCACCAACTTTAAGCTTAATAAGCCCTGTCTCTATCAGAACACACCCTCTTTTTGCAGCAGTTACGACATTCAACCCAGCCTTACTCCAATCTTGCAGAACAAACTCACCGATAATCAAATTTTCTGTACGACTCGTCAAAGGCACAACAAAAACATCGGAGTAACGTCTGTTCTCTGTGGCAACAACCACAGCCGGGCGAACTTTACTGGATTTAAGATCGGTAAACGGATATGACAATAGAACAATATCACCTTTTGAGTAGTTCATTATATACGTCATCCTCCTCGTTATCCCAGACATTGCGAAAAGACGTCTCACTTAATGCAGTCCAGTAAACAGCATCTTCTCGTACGTCTGTTGGTCTCTTTACAGCATATTTTTCTTGAAGGAAAGTCACGAAATCAAAGACCTCACTCTGTATATCTGGCGGTAACGTGCGAATTGCCTGATTAATATTCATTCTCATAAATGATTCCTCCTCTTACTCGTATTCGCTAGTGTTCAGACGTCCCAACATCAACTTTTGATCGAACGTTTTTGGTGAAGCGTTGGCTTGGGCGCATGATCAGACGTATTCACTGAAAAAGGGGAAAAAGCAGGCGGAAGCCAAGATTGTTGCTCCGGTTGTCGAGGTAGGACGTACCACGGTACGACGACTCGGCGCCACTGGCAATGCTGCCCCAACTGCCACCGATATTCACGCGACTTGAGTCTTCAGCATCCTGTACCCATTCCCACACGTTGCCGCTCATATCGTATATCCCAAGACCATTCGGCTGCTTGGTGCCCACCCTGTGAGTTGTGTCTCCACTGTTGCTATTATACCACGCCACGTCATCTACATAGTTGCCGCCGCAGTACTTTTCGCTTTTTCCACCGCTGGTGCAGGCAAACCGCCACTCCGCATCGGTCGGGAGACGGTACTGTTTTCCGCTCCGCAGATTTAAGTGCTGGATAAACTGCTGGGCGTCGTTCCACGAAACCTGTTCCACAGGGCATTCTGCACCACAGTTTTTGAACTCGGATGGGTAATTGCCCATGACTTTTTGCCACTCCCCCTGAGTTACTTCATATTTACCCATATAATAGGGAACGGATCCACCTTCAACAATCACAAACTCCATGCCAGTGGTTGCATCCTTAAACTTTTTCCCATATTTCGCCAGCTTTTGTCGCTTATAGGCCTCACTTTTTGCTACAGCCAGTTCATCTCTGCTTGCTTTATCAAAGGCGCTAATTTCGGTTAACTCCGCCGGCTGCGCCACTTCAAGCCGCGTCTGCTCGCCAGTGCCAGGATGGGTAATGCGGGCTTCAGTCATCACATACCCTGCCGGCACGGTATCGTCCAGTTGCACCATCGCCTCGGCCTTCAGGAAGGTTCTGGTCATGTAAATGTCACGTGCTTTGTTCGTATCGCTGTATTTCCAATCGACCGTCCATCGATCCTTTTTGTGGGTAATGGTGGTAGGAAAACAACTTCGGTCGGCATCGGGCTGTCCAAGTTCTACCGTCACCGGTTCACCTGGCAGGACAAACATCCGAGCCTGCAACGCTTTCAAACGGTCGATGAACGGACGAACTACCTTGATCTGCTGCTCCAAATATTCCAGCTTGGCCTGAGCCAGCTTCAAGTTTTCTTCCCCTTTCAGTTTTTCAATCTGCTCGGCTGTTTGCGTGTTTGCCCGCTGAACTTTGGCTTGATATGCTTCACGGCGGGAATTGTAGGCAGCAGTTGACTCAAAAGGGTCTTTCTCAGCCAAAGGCGGCGGCATTTTGGGGCTGGTGACGGCGATCTGCTGCTGGTAGGCGGTTTTCAAGGTTCTAATGCTCTCTTCATACTGAAATTCGCTGCGCTGCTTCAAGATTGCGATCTCTCCCTTGATGGCTGCCGACTCCGCAAGAGCCTGTTTGAGCGACAGGCTATCATCTATGGCGACCCACTGCTGCTGGGCAAGCTGGGATTTGCGCGCCAGGTCATTCCAACTCTGTTCCGACTTCAACTGGGCACGGCGGATAAGATCCTGCTCCTTAGCCAAAACAGTGACCTCGTTCTTGCGCTGCCGTTCCTGGTCAGCCATCATCTTGGCAGTACGCTCATTCAGGGCGCGGTCTTTTTGTATCCGCTCGATATCTGCCTTTTTCAGTTCACCCTGAGCCTTCAGCGCCATCTCGGCATTGGCAAGACGGCGACGGTCACGCTCCTGTTCCATCGCAACGGCCTGAACGTTCAACTCTTCCAACCGTTTCAGTTCACTGCTCTTCAAGTTCGCCAACCGGTCTTCCAACTCTCGCACTTTCTTCTGCTCATCCGCCAGCTTCTTCAATGTTCCTTTTTCCTTCAACAGTTCTGCAACCTGTTTGTCCAAAACCCCAGTATCAACCTGGATTCGGGCTTTAACGTTGACATGCACCACACCATTTACCAGTCGCACATCCGGTACACCAACGATCTTGGCCTGAACCACTCCCGACGCCAAGGCGGTGATCTCATCTTTCTGCATCATGGCATTGACAACAACCGTAAGAGAGGAGATATAGGTTCCAGCCTCTTCCACAGCGAGACGTTTCGCCTTCTGCAGAGCAAAAGCTTCGACCTGTTCTCTGCTCTGGTCGTTGGCAACGATCTCCTCGACCTCTTTTTCAAAGGTCATCACCTCGGCCATCGCAGGCACGGCAATCAGCAGCACACCAAACACCATCATCAATCTTTTCAGCATCGTTTAACCCTCCTTTTATACCCGATATCCTTTCGACCCTTTTCTCACAATATTAAGCTCCGCCAGGTCCTGCTCGAAAACGTCCCACAGGTTTAAAACTACTCCCGGAAGCGAGAGCATCCTATGGGGGACGTAGCTGCTTTATTGCTTTAACTGCCGCTGGAAAATATTCATAAAACAATAAGGCAGCTACGTCCCTCAAGATTTTTTATCACCGCTCCGAATATCTCCCAACCCGGTCTGACAGGCACTCAGTACCACCAGATCTGCCCTGATATCGAGACCTGGAGGCCCGCCTTGGCTTAGTTGCACCTCAATAATCAGCCTGTCCCCTTATTTGTCCCCGATGACTACCTCGGGAATGACAAAAAAAATCATTCACCCCACACCAGATCATAGCGGGCGCTGCGACCGCCACCGGTCTGCCTGATAACCCCCATATCACGTAAAGCTTCCAGCTCGCGAAAAGCGGTGGCGCGGCTGACGTCGGTCATGGAAGCGTATTTGCGATTGGTGAGACCACCCTCGAATCCCACCTTACCGGCATAAAGCAGGCGATTGATGACTTTTTTCTGCCGTTCGGAAAGGTTGATCTGGCTGTGGAACCGCCAGAAAGCAGCCTTGTCGAGTACGGTAGATAGCACTGTTTCAGAGTGGGATATGGCACGGCAAAAGCAGCCTAGAAACCAGAGCAACCATTCTGTCAGTTCGCCATCCGCTTTCTGGCATCGTTCAAGGATATCGTAATACTCATCCCGTTCAGCCATGATCTGGGCTGACAGGCTATAGTAGCGCATTGCCTGACCGTCATCCTGAGCCAGAGCCATATCGGTAAGCGCACGGGCCAGGCGACCGTTACCATCCTCGAACGGATGAATTGTGACAAAATGGAAATGAGCCAGAGCCGCTCGCAACACTCCTTCGACGGTGCCGCTGCTGTCGCTCCACCACTGGAGGAAGGTGGTCATCTCGGCGGGTACGCGATCAAAGGGGGGCGCTTCAAAATGAACGGTCTCGCGTCCAACCGGGCCGGAGACAACCTGCATGGGGGTATCGCCCCGCCATTCTCCTGTGCGGATTCGGTGCAATCCCGAATAGCCGGTGGGAAACAGTGCCGCCTGCCAGCCGTAGAGCCGTTCGAGTGTCAAGGGAGATGAATGATTGCGGGATGCGTCAAGTAGCACTGTGATCAGGCCCTCAACTGACCGGCCTGCCGGTATTCCAGCATCAGGCAGGCCAAGACGCCGGGCGACTGAGGAGCGGACAGCGCGGGCGTCGAGCTGTTCTCCTTCGATGGCGGCTGTTTTCACCGTTTCTTCGGCAAGGATTTCCGCCTGACTTTCAAGGGGAAAACCGAGAGAAGCTACCGTGCTCAAAAGTTTCCCCTGCTGCAGGCGGCATTCACCCAGCGGGGTCAGGAGCTGATCCGTGTCCCAGCGGAAATTCGTCCAGTTTTCATGTTGCCAGATGTAATGATTCATTTTATCCTGATAATTGATTCATATTTTGAAGCGATTATCACCGTTATTCGCTTCAGAGGCAAGGGGTTTTTGATACGGCGGCAGCTTACAGGCTAAGGTGGAATGACGGAACTACTGATAATCCCCGGTAAGCAGAAACGCCCCCCAATACCCTGGATGCGGATAGCGGTTTTTTACATGCTGCATCGCGCGAGTCAAACTTTCCACTTTTCCGTAGGTCAGATAATTTCGATAAAACTGCTTCATCATGATTGCTGACGAGACATCGCTGACCCGCCAGAGGCTGGATATCAGCGAGTGAGTTCCGGCAAAGATAAACGCCCGGTTCATGCCGACGACATCATCACCGCTCCGAATATCTCCCAACCCGGTCTGACAGGCACTCAGCACCACCAGATCTGCCCTGATATCGAGACCAAAAATTTCCTCCGCCTGAAGCCGACCATCGGCTTTACCGTCTTTAGTCAGCCTGATAGCGGAAAATAGCGGATTAAGCGGGTCGAACTCGCCATGTGAGGCAATGTGAATGACACCGAATTCACTGATATGCTCTCTGATCCAGCTCTCGGTCGCCCGCTCACGGGTCAGGGTTGTCACATCCGGATAATTCCAGCGGAGCGTTCCCGCTTCCCTTTCTGCGAACGGCAGATCAAGCGCTGCATTGCCTAGGTCCGGGTTACCGACCGCAAGAATATGACCTCTTTTCTCCTGATTGCGCCGCGACAGCGTATATTTAAGCACCGATGCCGCCGGAAGATAAAACAGTTTCTGTCTGTCGACCAGATAATCACGGCCATCATTCAACGTCGCAAAGGAGAGATAATGAAGGCTGCCGTGCGGTATGATGCCGATCGACCGGTATGGATCACTCCCCGCCAGCGATTCTGCCACGAGCAGATCATACAGTTCGCGTGACTGTTTTTCCAACGGTTCCAGATTCTGCAGCATCCGGCGGTAGGAAGCGATCTTTGCTGATAATTCCCTTGCAGGAATATTTCTGACAATCAGCGATGTCCGGTTGCGCTCTATCTTCCAGATGAGCAGGCGCTCCGGTAGTTGATAGTAGGAAAGGAGCAGCACACCAGGTTCAAGAAGTTTTTGAATATCGTTGATTGTAGTCGGGTTTACCTTCACCAGGGCGAGCAGTTCCGGGCGTTTACGCTCGATGTCGATCAGCAGATCCTGATAATCTCCCCGCAGTTTTTCCAGCGCCGCAGTATAGCGAGCCCGCTCTTTCGGAGTTGCCGCCTGCAACGACAGGTTTTCCTGCTCCTCCATCTGCTCTTTCAAGCGGATCTGACGATCATACAGCTCCTGTTCGACTGATCCTTTCAACGACAACCGCTGGCGACCGAGAATATCAATCAGGTTGCGTGAACGGGAGCGTTCCGCCACGGCAAACGCCTCGTCATTTTGTCCCAAATTAACCAGCAGGCTGACCAGTCCGTAATATATATCCATCTTGTCGGCGAGGAAGCCGTCTTTCAACTGGTCAAGCTTGATTTCGGCGCGCAACCCTTCAACTGTAGCAAGCGCCTGCTGATAGGAGACAAGCGCTCTGGCCGAATCTCCGTCGTTGTTCTGCAGCCGTGCCAGCCCAAGCAGAGCACGCCAGCGCACTTCGCGGAGCAGCAGCGAATCGGCAATTTCCAGAGCGGCTCGAT
>CAYQMO010000020.1:0-27080 GCA_964418315.1 uncultured Geobacter sp.
CTAATTTAATGCAAACGGCAGATTGCAGAGACCGAAACTATAATACAACCAAATTACGTGGCATTTGCTTCGTTATTGCTATCCGCCGGCAAGCTTTACCTTGAAGCCGCGAGCCTCTAGCTCGGCAAATAATGAATCACGATGATCACCTTGGATTTCAATGACATCCCCTTTTACGGTTCCGCCGCAGCCGCATTTTTTCTTAAGCACTCCAGCCAGTTCCTTGATCTCCGGTGCAGAAAGCGGGATACCGCTGATGACTATAACGGTACCGCCACCTCGCCCCTTCACTTCTCGTCGCAAGCGTACAATGCCGTCACTTTTTTGAGTCGTCAGGTTTTTTGCGGGGTTGTTCTGCTTTATGCGCCCGGTTTCTGTTGAGTAGACCGGGATACTGTCAGCCCAGTTTGTCATTTGCCCCAGTCCCGTGCATACCTGAAATCCCTGTCAATTGTACGGTTGGAAACCTTGGCAATAACCGGCAGGCGGCGTTTGAAATGAGAATTCTGAATCTTTGCGTAAATGGTGTCGATAAAATCACTCTCAAAACCGTCCGCAACCAGTTCCTGTTTAGTCAGGCGCTGATCTACCATGCGGTAGAGAAGTTCATCTACCTGGCGGTATGAGAACCCGAGTTCTTCTTCATCCGTCTGTCCAGCCCAGAGATCTGCCGATGGCTGTTTTTCGATGACTTCAGCCGGTATCCCCATGAGAGCTGAGAGTTGCCAGACATGGCTTTTGTAGATGTCACCAATCGGATTTAGTGCAGAAGCCATATCGCCGTAGAGTGTGCCGTAGCCGAGCAGCAGTTCGGTTTTGTTGCTGGTGCCAAGTACCAGCGCCCGCAGCAGTGCAGAATGGTCGAAAAGTATGGTCATACGTTCGCGGGCCATTTTATTACCGCGCCGCATATTGTCGGCATCCGGGAAGGTGTCGAAATAGGCATCAACCATTGCGGTTATCGGTACCACCGAAAAATTTATGCCGCATGCCGCTGCTACCAACCGGGCATGTGCCTCACTTTCCGGGTTGCTCGTCTTGTAGGGCATGCAGAGTGCATGAACGTTTTCAGCCCCCAACGCTTCCGCAGCGATAAACGCCACCAGTGCCGAATCAATCCCGCCAGAAAGGCCGAGCACTACCTTGCTGATGCCGACTTTACCAACTTCATCCCGAACGAAACCGACCAGAAGCTTTTTCAGTAGCTCCATGTTTGCGTGTAATGCTGACATCAGCCGCACCTCTTATCTGCGATTCGTCGCAATTCCTGTAACGTCACAAAAAGATTCTCATCACGCATCAGCGGTGAAATGGTGCGTTCACGGCGCAGCGCCCCTTCTGTAACTCGTGCTGTGATGACATCCTCTTCCAGAAGGGGAGCGCGAACAATTGATTCCCCCGATGCTGCAACATATTCCGAGCCACCCCAGAAGTTGACGCCATCCTCATAGCCGACACGGTTGCTGTATAGTACCCGGCAGTTAAGAAACATCGCGGTGGTTGACACCAGCTTTTGCCAGGCGGTGGCTGAACCGGGCGAATCACCTTCAATGCCGCGCGCAGGACTGCTTGAGAGGCAGATCAGCGTCTTGGCCCCATCCATCGCGAGAATATATGAAGCTGACAGGTGCCACATATCTTCACAAATCAGCATGCCGAATCGCCCGAATTTTGTATCGAAGGCACGAAACGATTCACCTCGGGCAAGGTAGCGCTGCTCGTCAAAAAGTCCGTAGGTCGGAAGATACACTTTACGGTGCAGATGACGGATTGCTCCATCTTCAAGGTATAGAGCCGAGTTGTAAAAATGGTAGTCATCACTCTCTTCGACAACGCCAACGGCAATTGATATTCCACTGGAAAGCTCAATCAGCTTCAGGATTTCGGAAGAGTCCAATCTGAGCGCCACTTCCGGTACGAGATCTTTCAGAAAATATCCGGAAATTGCCAGTTCAGGGAAAACGATCAGGTCGGCACCAGCTTCCCTGGCTTTTGTTATCTGCTTTTCGATGAGCATCAGGTTATCGGTAACACAGCCGAGCTTCGGTTTTATTTGCGCCAGAACAGCGGTAAAATCCATGGTGACCCCTTTATAACGTGTCAATAAGCCAGATCAAAAGCGTTTATGATGTGATCGATGGTATGCTGGCCGTCAGTATGCAGCAGAATAGCAATAACGTCAAATCTTGCGTTCGTGTCGTGCAGCCGGTTTTTTAAAAGCCAGGTCAATGCCGCCTTGGAAATTTGGCGTTGCTTGAATGGAGTCACCGCCAGTTGCGGTACACCGTAGGAAAGCCCCCGGCGGGCTTTAACTTCGATAAAGACAAGGCTTTTATCTACCGGATCACTGGCGATAACATCAACTTCGCCCCCCTTGCAGCGAAAATTGCGCTCAAGAATCCGGTAGCCACCGGTAATCAGGAAATTGGCAGCCACCTCTTCACCAAGTGCGCCTGTCCCCTTGTTGCCGATGGTTGGGATAGCGGGAGGAGTTCTTGAGAAGATGTTTTTAAATAGGCTCACGGTTTTTCCTTCGCACGGTGTAACACTCTGCTAACTGTTTCTAATTTTCCACAAGCTGGACACTACATTGCTCTACCTCACACACAGGACATCTGTGGCGCAAATCAACAGACTTAATGACACGAACCACGAGCGGAAAGCCCTTTTTAGTTGAAGTTGGGGAAGCCCCTGTATGGCAATGTCAAAAAAATAGCGGCTTTTGATGTAGGGTTTTCGAGGTCTGACCTAATCACCCTTACTTGTCAGTTCCGGCTGAAAGCATTAAAAAAGGGGTTGGCTATATACCTAACCCCTTGTTTTTATTGGTGGGCGCTGCGGGTTTCGAACCTGCGACCCCTGCCGTGTGAAGGCAGTGCTCTCCCGCTGAGCTAAGCGCCCAATATACAGTAATGATTATCAGAGCTTACATAAGATGTCAAGGAATTGAATAACGTGAAGCGTTACTTCCCAAATGCGACCAGCAGTTGCTGCAGGAGTTGCGGGGCATTTGATTTGATGGCACCCCCCATGAAGTCCATGATCCCGGGTCGATACCCGTCATTCCAGATTCTGCTGAACATCTCTCCGCTTGTTTTGCAGACGCAATCAGCCTCTTCTACACACTTTCCGCTTTCTACGGTACAGCATTCCGCATCCAGCGTCACCGTTTTCTTGATGTCGTCGATTGAGAAGTAGAATGTAGTTGGCAGCGTAAAGACACCTTTTTGATACTGTTCCTGCATTGCACTGAAAATCTCTTCCTGCATCTGATTTCTCCTCTAATTGAATTACAGAAGGCGGAGCCGAAGCTCCGCCTTCTGTAGTGCGGCCTGGCTATAAATTTGATTTAGTACCCTAAAATATTCAACACCGGCGGCAACAATATTTCACCGGCCAATCCGGAGACCAATCTTGCTACCGGCTTCGGAAGAGCAGTCCCTGAAACAGTGGGATCAACCACGATGCCCAACTTCAGGAAGTAAACCATCTGCCTCTGCGCCAAACCTGTAGCTGTTGCCGATCCTGTCGGATCTAAAAGGAATCCGTGGCTAACCCCGGTCTGGTTGAACTGGAAATAACCTTCCTTTGGACCCAGGTCAGCGGCTGTTGTTGCCGCAACGGCAAATGGTGCCATGAACGGGGATGGGGCTGAAGTGCTGCCGTTATAACCAAGCTGTTTGAACCCTGGAGCAACTGCAGCTCCAGCGGCACCTAACACTCCTCGTCCACCAAGAGCACTACCGAAGTAGCGTGTGTTGTCATTAGGAATAACCTGGTCGCCGATTGCTTCCTGAACAGCTACACGGCCGGAAAGACGAGAAGGAAGACCAGATGCGAGAGGACTGGTCATTGTTGCCGGATCAACCGGATCTACTATACTCTGTGTTACCTGGAAAAAATTGTTGTAGGTCGGCGTTCCTGCAGTAATACCCACTGCTGCCAATCCTGCGTTAATGCTGGAACTGAAAGCGGGACTGTTCTGCAGCAAATAGGCGGTTCGAGCACCGGGAACACTGAGGAAGCCTTTCATATCGTTGTTCAAGGTCGCCTGAGTGTATGGGGAGCCGGTTGTTGAAAGAGTTGCATTCCCTGCCAGGTAGTAGGCTCCAACAATAGAACCAAGGCTGATGCTGGCATATTTTATATCAATACTGGCCGGAGGTGCGACCGGTATTATGCCTTGAGCTAGAAAACCGCCGGCTCTCATGGTGAGTTCAAGCCTGTTCAGGTTGAATGCGCCCTGCTGGATATTGGTACGTGTGGCCAGTGGTGCGCCTACTGCCATAAAGTCCTGCCCCCAGACAGCCCCGGTGGTATGAGTTGGAACCGCTAAGGCACCATGGAGCGGGAGATCAATGGCTACTACCGTGTAGCCAGCAGCAGTAAGTGATCCCGCAACTGCCAAGACCTGCTCTTTCTGACCTGTGATCCCGTGCTGGAAGATAACCACCTTCCCGGATGGGGTTGTCGGCGTCAACAGCACAAAAGGAACTGGTAGGGCAGTATGATAAAAACTGGTGAGGGCTCCGGTGCCGTCACGGAACGGCTGTAATACACCGGCTGCGGGGTTATAGGCTCCTGTGGTGGCAGAAAGATCTCCGCCGACGGCAGCTGGATTCGCCATTGCCACAACCGGATCCATAGAAAGCTGTGCGCTGTTTATAGTGCCGGTAACAACGCTTGCAAGCGATGCGGGAGGTGTGCCGGGGAGACCGGCGCCTGCCCAATACGCAGCAGGAGTGAGTCCGGCCGGAGTAGTAACAGTTACTGCGTTTGTCCAGGTTTTCCCTGTCAGGCCACCCATTGTTGATCCGGCAGCAAAAGCACGCAAGGCACTTTCAACCGGCATCATGGTGCCGATCGCATCCTTTGATACAAAGCCAGCACCGGTAGTGATAAATCTTCCCATGAGGGCTATTTCGTCACGGCTTGTAACTGTTGTGGTAGCTTTAGCCGCAATAAGGTCATCCATAACCTTGGCATATCCGGAAAATTTGATAGTGCTTCCACTCATGACGTTTGCTCGAACCGGCTCTAGCGCGGCGGTCGAACCAACAAGTTCGAATTTTGATTTAAGCACGTCGAAATAGGTCGCACTTATGACCGGTTTACCGCTGGCGGCGTCCAGCACCCGGTTTGTTACTACATAGAGATAGCGGGTTCCCGGTGTGAGAGGGAATTGCGGAAATAGCAGCAGATCCGTGCTTCCGGCGGTGTATTTTGTATAATCGAACAGACCGGAAACATCTTTGAATCCAAGCGGATATTGTTCGTTACCCAGTGTATCCGGGGTCAACTCAAATACTTTGATGTTGGCGGCTGTAACCGTTGCTGCATCCACCGGAGCTGAGAATCGGATGTAAATGGGGGCATTTACGCCAGCGACGGCGTTGGTTGAGGCAACCTCATATTTGTTGATATACGCCAGTGCCTCAGGTGGCGTCATCGGCTTGTTGGCTGCCCTTCCGGTAAGTGGATCTGCGGCTGTCGCTGTGGCCAGGACGTTTGGCAGCGGTATCTCCCCGGTCAAGGGGTTGAATATCACCGCATTGCTACTATAGCTGAGCGGTGTTATGGGGCTGTTGGTGCCTGACGGATCCGAGCTGGAGCAGCCTGTCACCAGAATGAAGCCGAGATATAACAGAAGTCTCATCATACGTGTATTCATGGTATTACCTCTCTGGTTTATATAGATAAGTTGGTTTATTGGTCGTTAAAACTTGACAGTGATTGAGCCGCCGAAGAGATGAACATCGCTCTTGTAAGTGCCGTTGGCTCCCGTGACTTCTGCCATGTTCTGACTCTGAACCGTCCTGTCAACAAAGTGGGTCCACATGTACGCCAGATCAAGCGAGAACATGTCGTTGTGGAAACCCTGGCCGATACTGAAACTGTGTCGGTCGGAGTCCGGGAGAACCGGCCCAAGAGTTGAATCAGGGATGGGGTTCTTGTCGTACATATAACCAGCGCGGAGATCAATATTTTTAGTCAGCGCATATTGGCCGCCAATCTTGTAGCACCAGACATCCTCCCAATTAAGAGCCTTTGGTTTGTTATTAAAGTTTGCAAACTGAGGACCGTCAAATTTAAATTCTAACTTTTGCATTGAACTCCAGCCGGTCCATTCAGCATCAACTTCAACAGTCAACTTGTCGGTCGGTTGCCAGGCAGCACCCATGCCAAAGCTGGCAGGAAGCGTAATTGTGGATGAGACAGTGGACGTTACACGAGCCCGATCATATGGCGAGCTGAATCCGGTTGTCATCCCGATTGAGGTATAGCCGAGGGGTGTTGTCGCCAGGAAGTTGGCATTACCTTCAATTTTGAGTTCAATTTCACTACGGTAGGCTGCGCCAAAAGAAAGGTTTGGCAGAGGTTTCCATTTAAGCCCGGCGTTCCAGCCGACATCGGTGGCTGTTCCGTCAAGCCCCATGTTGCCTAGCTCTGCGGAGGGAGTGGCATAGGCAGCTTTTTGCATGGTAACGATCGCATAGGTAACGTCAAGACCGGCAGCAACCGAGAGGTTCAAGTTGTCAAAACGGTACGCGACTGTCGGTTGAACGTTGATCGGCTTGACTGCGATGTTCATAACTTCGGCGCGAAAAACACTGCTGTCATCCCAGCTTTTTGCCAGCGGATAAATAGCGTTTACCGCCAGACCGATAGAAACCGGCTTTCCCTCAAAAGAGTGAGTTGCATAGAAAGCGGGTGCGATGAAAATGTCTTCTTTTGCCTTTTCGAATACTGGCGTAGCGCCGCTAAGCGGGCTTGTACCGGTAAACTCGGTAGAGGGCACATAAATTGTTGTAGAACCGAGATTGACCTGGGTTCCCTTGAGGAATGAGATTCCGGCCGGGTTGTAGAAGAGTGCTGTAGGGTCATCAGCCTGTGCGGTGAAGGCATTCCCCATCGCCATCGCTTTTGCTCCCTGCTCATTCACTTTCAGTCCTGCCGCCAGAGCCAGAGAAGCTGTCCCTGCCAGAGTCGCCAGCATACACGTTGCTACCAGTTTGTTTTTCATTTAAACGCTCCTTTCCGTATGTGTGATCAACACTTCACTGCACGTACATTCTCAATGCATCCCTCATGACCGCTGAAACGCGTGCGCCTCTCTTATATGCGCAATCCGATCTCACCCCCCATTCTCCGCTGTAGACTCTCTTTATTATTATTTTAGAACAGCATTTTCCCGACAAACTATTCCACCTTAACACGCATGTCAATAATAAAAATGTTCTGCCAAAATGAAAATAGAATAAAATTATACTTGACATGCGTGTTAAGTATATATAGCCTGATGGCACAGAATATTACCCGGAGGTGAAAACATGGGCAAACCTACGTATCGTTCTATACCTGACATGTTCAGGAGCAATGCCACGGAATTCAGCTCCCGGCTGGCTCTCAAGTACCGCAAGCAAGGGACATTTGTCACCCTGACTTACGCTGCGTATTATGAACGAGCGCTGATGGTGGCGAGGGGACTCGGCAAGATGGGTGTCATGCCGGGGGACCGGATTGCCATCCTCTCGGAAAACCGGGTTGGCTGGGTCATCGCTGACATGGGGATTCTCTGTACCGGCAGTGTTACCGTGCCGATCTACCCAACCAACACCCCCGAGCAGATAGAATATATGGTTAATCATTCGGGCGCCAAAATTGTTTTTGTCTCCGGAAAGCTCCAATACAGCAAGCTGCTTAAAGTCAGAGATGCTATTCCGGGGCTGGAGTTGGTTGTTTCATTCGAACGGTTTATCGGGGATCCACTCCTGCCGGTCACAACATTCTACCAGCTCTCAGAGATCGATTCTCCCATAACGCCTGAAGAGAAGAAGGAGATCGAAGGGAAAATCGATCTGGTTAAGCCGGAAGATATGCTGACGCTTATCTACACATCCGGAACTACAGGCGTGCCGAAAGGGGTCATGCTTTCTCACAACAACATTCTGACCAACACACAATATCTGACAGAGCAGAGCGGTGCGATCGATGAGAATGATGTGCTGCTGAGCTTTCTCCCCTTGAGTCACATACTTGAGCGAACTGCCGGCTACTACATGACGATCCGCAACGGCGCTCTGATGGCGTTTGCCGACAGCATTGAAAAAGTTCCCGAAAATATGTACGAAATCCAGCCTACCGTTATGGTCAGTGTGCCTCGCCTGTTTGAAAAAATTTATCACCGCATTTTCGAGAACGCCCATCAGATGCCTTCCGCAAAAAAAGCTCTCTTCCATTGGGCGGTCGATGTCGGCAAGCAGTATGTAACCGCAACGTACATTAACAAGCAGCCCTCCTCACTGCTCAACATGAAGCATGCTCTGGCAGACAAACTTATTTTCAGCAAAGTTCGCGCAAAGTTCGGCGGCAGGATGAAATTATTCTGCTCGGGCGGCGCTCCACTGGACAAAAGTATCAATGAGTTTTTCTGGGTTATCGGCATCCCGATCTTTGAGGGGTACGGTCTGACTGAAACAAGCCCTGCCTTATCGTTCAATAATTTTGAACATATCCGCTTTGGTTCGGTTGGATTTCCTCTGGCGGAGACGGAGTTCAAAATTGCTGCTGATGGTGAAATCCTGGTAAAGGGTCCGCAGATCATGCTCGGATACTATAACAACCCGGAAGCGACAGCCGAGGCGATTCAGGATGGCTGGTTCAAAACCGGTGATATAGGACAAATAGAAGATGGCTTCGTGTTTATCACCGACCGCAAGAAGGAACTCATCATCACCGCAGGGGGTAAAAACATTGCCCCGCAACCGATAGAGAATGAATTGAAGATGGATAAGTACGTCTCTTCGGCTTTTGTCTACGGTGATCGCAAAGCGTATATTACCGCCCTGATCGTGCCGAACATGGAGAGAGTTCTGCAATTCGCCAAAGAGCTGCATCTCCATTATTTCGAAATAGACGATCTCGTAACGAATGAGAAGGTTCTTAAGTTGTTCGAGCAGAGACTCGTTGAAATCAACAGCCGCCTTGCGCCGTATGAAACAATCAAGAAGTTTGTACTTCTCCCCCGTGACTTCTCCGTCGAAGGGGGCGAACTGACGCCGACACTTAAACTGAGGCGTAAGATTATTTATGAAAAATACATGCACCGCATAGAAGATATGTACATCGATCATAGCAATTAACACCAAAGGGGGTAAGAGATGACACAGATTAACAAGGTAGCAGTGCTCGGAGCAGGCGTGATGGGGGCGACAATCGCCGCACACCTCGCTAACGCAGGGATTCAGGTGCTTCTGCTCGACATCGCGCCGACGGAGCCGAATGATGCGGAGGCAGCAGCAGGACTTACCATCAAAGACGCCAGGGTGCGGAACCGTATCGCTGCAGCCGGGCGTGAAGGATTGATGAAGATGAAGCCGGCCGCTTTCTATCTGCCGGGGTATGCAGCAAACATTGAAGTCGGAAATTTTGACGATGACATGGCAAAGCTGAAGCAGTGCGACTGGGTTGTTGAGGTCGTTATTGAAAACATGGCGATCAAGAAGAAGCTCTTTACCGAGAAGGTGGTGCCGAACCTTAAAGAGGGGGCAATCCTCTCCACCAACACCAGCGGCCTCTCAGTCAACGAGATGGCTGAATGCCTGCCGGAACATGTCCGAAAGAATTTTCTGGTGACGCATTTTTTCAATCCGCCCCGCTATATGCGTCTGCTGGAGATCGTTTCCTGCTCCTGCACCGATCCGGCTGTTACCGCCTTTATGGCCGATTTTATCGCCAAACGCCTTGGCAAAGGCATTGTCTACGCCAAGGATACACCCAACTTCATCGCCAATCGCATCGGGGTATACGCGATCTGTAGCTGTGTACGTACAATGATGGCTATGGAAATGACCGTTGAAGAGGTTGACGCCATTGCCGGTCCTGCAACCGCCCGCCCCAAGAGCGCGGCCTTCCGTACCGCTGACCTGGTCGGTATCGACACACTCCAGCACGTTGCCAACAACTCCTACGAACTGCTGGTCAATGACGAGCAGCGCGATATTTTCAAGTTCCCTGCCTTTGTCGGCAAAATGGTGGCAAAAGGGCTGCTCGGCAACAAGAGTAGACAGGGCTTTTTCAAGAAGGTCAAAGGGGAGAAGGGGCAGGAATTTTTCTACTATGATTATAAAACCGGAGAATATGCGCCATCGCAGCGCCCCAAATTCGCCTCCATAGAAGCGGCGAAAGCAATTGACGATCCGGCAAGGCGTCTGCAGGCGCTAGTCACGGGGCGTGACAAGGCGGCAGAGTTTGCCTGGGTCAACCTGCGCGACACCCTGATCTACACATTCAACCGGATTCCTGAAATAGCCACCGATATCGTCAACATCGACAACGCCATGAAGTGGGGGTTCAACTGGGAACTTGGCCCGTTTGAGATGCTCGATGCGATCGGTGTTGGCTATTTTGTCGAGCGGACGGAAAAGGATGGTATCACGGTTCCGGAAGGACTGAAAACAGTCGAGCAGTTCTACAGATTCGAGAACGGTCGTAATTACTACTACGGCGTACTCGACGGAAAGCAGTTCGAAGTGCCACAGAAGGCGGAGCATATCAGCCTCTCGATCCTCAAGCGCAACAACAAGATAGTGGAAAAGAACAGCGGCGCTTCCGTGATCGATCTTGGTGACGGCGTCTTCTGTCTTGAGTTCCATACAAAAATGAACGCCATCGGCGGTGAAATCCTCTCAATGGTACACAAGGCGGTCAAGCGAACGGAAGAAGAGGGTGTCGGACTGGTCATCGCCAATGAAGGCGCAATGTTCTCCGCCGGAGCCAACCTGATGCTGCTGGTTATGGCAATTGCAGAAGGGGCGTATGACGAAATTGCCATTACGGTCAAAGGCTTCCAGAAGGCGATGATGGCGATCAAATACTCAAAAATTCCGGTCGTTGCCGCACCACACAACCTGGTTATGGGTGGAGGCTGTGAAACCTGTCTGCATTCGGATGCGATTATTCCTCACGCCGAAACCTATATGGGACTCGTGGAACTGGGCGTCGGTCTGCTTCCGGCCGGCGGCGGCACCAAGGAGATGGCGGTTCGTGCCATCAAACTGGCCGAAGAGTACGATATGGACGCCACCCCGTTCATCTTTAAAAATTATATGAATATCGCCATGGCAAAAGTCAGCATGTCTGCCGCAGAGCTTGGGCCGATGGGCTTCATGCGCCAGGGTGATGCCATTACGATAGATATCGACAAGCGCATCCACGACGCCAAGCTGAAGGCGATCTCGCTGGCGGCAAACTACCGCCCCGGTCAACCGTTGACCGGGCTGAAGGCTCCCGGCCGCGGCGTTGCCGCTTCTATCAAATCGCAACTCTGGAATATGCAGCAAGGCGGCTTCATCTCCGAATACGACCAGTATCTGGCCGGCATGGTTGCCGACGTCATTACCGGCGGCGATGTCCCGGCCGGCACACTGATCACTGAAGAGTACCTGCTGGATCTGGAACGGGAGGCATTTGTACGCCTCTGCGGACAGAAGAAGACGCTGGAGCGTATCCAGCACATGCTTAAAAAAGGGAAACCGCTCAGAAATTAACAGACGAAACCCCATCCCCCTCCTAACCTCCCCCTTGAAAGGGGAGGGACTTTAATCCCCTCCCCTTCAGGGGGAGGGTTAGGGTGGGGGTGGGGTGAAAGATGTATGCTGTAATAACACACTACCAACGGAGGAAAACATGAGAAACGCATATATTCTGGCAGCCTACCGCACCCCCGGCTGCCGTGCCAAAAAAGGAAAATTGAAAGACGTTCGCCCGGACGATCTTGCTGCGGTCGCTATCAAAGGATTGCTGGAGAGAACCGGCATTGACCCGCATGATGTTGAAGATATCATTATCGGCTGTGCCTTCCCCGAAGCGGAGCAGGGGATGAACTTTGCCCGTGTGGCGGCCATGAAGGCCGGCGTGCCGATCGAAGTTCCAGCACAGACGGTCAACCGTTTCTGCTCATCCGGTCTGCAGACGATTGCTACCGCTGCGGAGCGGATTATGGCTGGGTTTGCCGACTGCATCATTGCAGGCGGCGCAGAGAGCATGACCATGATTCCGATGGGTGGCGGTAAATACAGCGCCAACCCCTCACTGATGGCCAACTGGCCCGAAGCGTTTGCTTCCATGGGAATTACGGCTGAGCTTGTCGCAGACAAATATGGCATAACCCGTGAACAGCAGGACACTTTTGCTGCCGCCAGTCATGCCAAGGCCTTAGCCGCCATTGCTGCTGGCAAATTCAAGGATGAAATTATCCCGGTGGAAATTGAGAACTGTGTATTGGTCAATGGCAAGATGAAACGGAGCAAGGATCTAGCCGACACCGATGACGGCATACGTGGTGACACCACAGTTGCGGGGCTCGCCAAACTGAAACCGGCTTTCAAGGCGACCGGAACAGTTACCGCTGGGAATACCTCACAGATGACCGATGGCGCTGCGGCGGTATTGGTCGTCTCGGAGGATTATCTTAAAAAAATCGGTAAAAAAGCTTTGGCCCGTTTCGTCGCCTTTGCCGTCAAAGGGGTGTCTCCGGAACTGATGGGTATCGGTCCTGTTGCAGCTATTCCGGCGGCCCTGAAAATGGCCGGCTTAACGCTCGACGACATCGGCCTGATTGAACTGAACGAGGCTTTTGCGGCTCAGTCGCTTGCCTGCGTCAAAGAGCTCGGCATCGATCCTGCGCGGGTCAATGTGAACGGCGGAGCAATTGCACTCGGTCACCCGCTCGGCTGCACCGGCGCCAAACTGACCGCCAGTATCCTCCAGGAGATGCAGCGCACTGATACCCGTTACGGCATGGTATCGATGTGCATAGGCGGCGGCATGGGTGCGGCGGGGATTTTTGAGAAGGTTTAAAAATAAAATAACGAGGTGACACAATGTCCGCAAAACTATTTAAAGGTGCCGAATATCTGATTACCGAGGCTGATAAAAATGACATCTTCACGCCTGAAGACTTTACTGACGAGCAGCGACAGATCGGCGATACTACCGAGCAGTTTGTCCTGAATGAAGTTATCCCGCACCGTGAAGCGATTGAGCATCACGATCTTCCGCTGACCGTTGAATTGATGAAGAAATGCGGCGAACTTGGTTTGCTTATGATCGATGCTCCCGAGGAGTACGGAGGGCTGGAACTTGATAAAGCCACCAGCATGCTGGCGGCCGAGAAGCTGGCTCAAGCCGGTTCCTTTTCTGTAACCTATTCGGCCCATACCGGTATTGGCACGCTACCGCTTGTCTATTACGGCACCAAAGAACAGAAAGAGCGGTATCTGCACAAGATCATTTCCGGTGAGTGGATAGCAGCCTACTGCCTGACCGAACCGGGCTCCGGGAGCGATGCACTTGGCGCATCGGCAACCGCCATTCTCTCCACTGACGGCAAACACTACATCCTCAACGGCACCAAACAGTTCATCACCAATGGCGGCATCGCCGATTTTTATACGGTTTTTGCCAAGATCGAGAAGCAGCACTTCACCGGGTTCCTGGTAGAACGGACGACCGAGGGGCTGAGCGTCGGCCCGGAAGAGAACAAAATGGGCGTCAGGGGCTCATCCACCACCCAGATTATTCTGGAGGATGCCAAAGTACCGGTTGAAAACCTGCTGGGCGAGATCGGTAAGGGGCACAAAATTGCCTTCAATGTCCTCAACGTCGGCCGTTTCAAGCTGGGAGCAGGGACCACCGGTGCCGCTAAAACCTCGCTTACCACCGGCATTAGATATGCCAATGAGCGCAAGGCGTTCGGCGTTACGATAGGCACATTCGGTGCCATCCAGGAGAAGATCGCCGACATGAGCGCTGCCGCCTTCGCCTCGGAATCGGTTGTCTATCGCCTGGCCGGCCTTATTGATGATCGTCTTGCCACTGTACCAAAAGAAACCGCCAACTATTACGAGGCCTATCAGCAGGGAATCGAGGAATATTCTGTTGAATGTGCTATCACCAAGGTTTTCTGCAGTGAGGTGCTGGCGGATGTTGTCGATGCTGTGGTCCAGATTCATGGCGGCTACGGTTTTATTCAGGAATATGCCGCAGAAGGGTATTATCGTGATGAGCGCATTAACAGGATCTGGGAGGGGGCTAACGAGATTAACCGTCTGCTGATCCCCGGCATCATTCTCCGCCGCGCCATGAAAGGGGAAATCCCGCTCCAGAAAGAGGCGATGAAAGCCTTTGAATCCCTGATGTCGCCATCATTTGATGAGCTTGACGATTCTGTCCCGTTTGCAGCAGAAAAAGCGCTGGTCGCCAGTCTGAAACAGGCGTTCCTGGTTCTTGCCGGCAGCGGTGTGCAGAAATTCATGGATAAAATCAAGGATGAACAGGAGATTCTGCTGGCCGTAGCCGATCTGGTAATCAACATATTTGCGATTGAAAGCACTGTACTGCGCGCCGAGAAGATACTGTCGAAACTGAGCGAGGGTAAAAAGGCTTCCGTCTGCTCTGCAGTGAAGATATTCACCTTCAATGGCACTGAAAAAGCGGCATCCGCTGCGCGCCGTGCCGCCTACTACATCGAAGAGGGGGATACCCTGACCATGCTGCTCGCCGGTATCCGCAGATTTACCAAGTACGATGCGACCGGCCTGCTCAAGGCGAAACGCCAACTGGCGGCGGCTTCGATCGAAGCAGACAAGTATTTTTATTAAGCATACCGGAGCACCATGCACCAGCACACTGTACAAACACCATACATAGTTGGAGAGGTTCATTTCTATAGCGCCGAAATCGACGGTGGCCTGGTGTTGTTCGATACCGGCCCTCCGACACCGGAGGGTGAGGCGTGCCTTATTGATGAGGTTGATCTCAAACGCTTGAAGTACGTCTGTATCACTCATTGCCATGTGGATCACTACGGTCTGGCTAATTTTATTCTCCAGCAGAGTGACGCCGAGGTACTCATCCCGCGCCGTGACGCCATCAAGTTTCAACGGCACCCGGATCGCATGAAACAGATGGGTGAAATATTGGCCGGGTACGGCTTTGACGAAAATTTTGCCTCGCAGTTACGGGAATCGTTTGATCGAAACAAAGTATTCCCGCAAAACCCTGCGCGCTTCCGCATCGTTGAGGAAGCCGATGAACTGAACTCTCTGGGAATTACGTATCTCCCCTGTCCGGGGCACTCCCAGAGTGACATGGTCTATCTGCTTGGAGATGCTGCGATAACCGGTGATATCCTGCTGAGAAATATTTTCCAGGCGCCTCTTCTTGACATTAATCTGGAAACGTTCAGCGGCCGTTTCAGAAATTACGATGTTTACTGCAACTCGCTCTTTAACCTGATTAAACTGCGCGGACACCGGATCATGCCGGGTCACCGCACCTCTGTCAAAAGTGTCGATGACGCACTTATCTTTTATATCAGAACGTTACTGGAACGGGCCGTACAACTGCTCCCCTTCAGAGGGCAGCCGGTAGACAGAATCATCCATCAGCTCTTTAAGGGGAGATTGACCGACCCGTTTTTCGTATATCTGAAAGTATCAGAAATTGTATTTATGCTGGATTTTCTGGAGAACCCGGCGCTGCTTAAATCTTCACTGGAGCAGGTTGGGCTGTTTGACACAGTCAGCGAGCTGTATGAATCCATTTTTTCGGAGGAGTTGGTATGAAAAATCTATGTGCGGCACTTATTCTTACACTGTTTTTTGTCTCCCGGTCTCATGCAGTTGAAGTTGCGGGAGTGCAGCTTGACCAGACCGTGACGGTCAACAGCCAGCAGTTGAAATTGAACGGTTCCGGAATCAGGAAGAAATTCTTTGTCAAGGTCTACATCGGTTCGCTCTATTCCGGCAAGAAGCTTGCCACTGCTGCTGCAGCACTGAGCGACGGCGGAGACAAGCTGATCAGAATGATCTTCCTGCATTCAAAAGTTGAAAAAGAAAAAATTATCGAAGCCTTCAGCGAGGGTTTTGCCAACAATTCTCCCGACATGGTCGGCGCACCCGAGCTGAAAAAGGTTCTCGCGCTGTTTACCGCCGATTTTATGAAAGGTGACGTAGTTGATCTGACCCTTTCCGCCGATGGCAGTGTTACGGCCAGCCACAACGGCAAGTCCTTGGGAACAGTCTCCTCCACCAAACTTGCAAAAGCAGTTCTTGCAATCTATCTCGGCGACAAACCGGCTGATGACTCACTTAAAAAAGGGATGCTCGGTAATTAACTCAGAAAAACAATTGAAACACAGAGCAACAGAGCAACTGAGTCATAAAAAAGAAGAAATCAGGCTAAGGCAAAAAAACAGTCACCATTCAGATAGTGGTCTTTGATCTTAAAGGTTTTATCCGCCATTTTCTTTATCCCTGTAAATAAGCCTTTGAATTTAAAAGCAAACCTTCATTTAACAGGGATAAAAAGGATAACGACGGATAACAGCAAAATCAAAAAGTTTTTTGATTAATATTCGAGGAGTTTTAACCTCATGGCACAAATGTTCTCCACCCCAATCGAATTACGCTTTTGTGATCTTGACGCTTATGGCCATGTAAACAGTGCCATCTACTTCAGCTATCTCGAAACTGCGAGGGTCAAGCTGTTTCATGATTTTTTCCGGGAAGTATCGAAACAGGGCATTTTTACCCTGGTAGCACGGGCGGAATGCGACTACAAAATCCCGATACTGCTGTATGACCCGGTTATTGTTACACTCTGGATAGCAAAAACGGGGCGTTCAAGCTTCACTCTCGAATACCGGATCAATGACGGCGGGGATAAAACCTACGCTACCGCTCACACCACAATGGTCTGCTTTGACAGCATAAAGAACAAAACCGTAGCTATTCCGGAAATTATCAAGGCGATGGCTTGAATAGTAAGGAGTTCACAAACGATGAGCGAATCAGCACATATCCAAAGAATACTTAGCGGCGGCATTTTGACACTGCGCATCAACCGTCCCGACAAGAAAAACGCCCTTAATCTGGCTATGTATCAGTCTCTGGCTGATGGCCTCAAAGAGGCCGATGGTGATGATTCGGTACGGGTGATTCTGATCAGGGGCGGGGCGGACTGTTTCACCAGCGGTAATGACCTTGCCGATTTTCTCACCGCTCCCCCCACCGGTCCGGAAAGCCCGGTTATGCAGTTTCTGTTCGCCATCAGCGAGACCCGCAAGCCGCTTGTCGCCGCAGTGAACGGGCTGGCGGTTGGGGTGGGGGTCACCATGCTGCTGCATTGTGACCTGGTGTATGCCGGGAGCAGCGCCACTTTCCAGATGCCGTTTGTCAATCTCGGCCTCTGCCCGGAAGCCGGTTCAAGCCTTCTGCTGCCGCATATCATGGGGCACCAGCGTGCTGCTGAGTTGCTGCTTCTCGGGGAAACGTTCAGCGCTGAAAAGGCGTACCACCTCGGCATCGTCACTGAAGTGTGTTCGGATGATTCCGTCCTCGTAACTGCGGAGAAACGCGCAGCACAACTGGTGAAGCAACCGGCATCGGCACTGCGTCTGACCAAGAGTCTGCTTAAGCGCGATTATGCGATCCCGTTACGGGAAACGATCGCTGAAGAGGGAGCAGAATTCATGGCACGGCTCAAATCACCGGAGGCGGCCGAAGCACTTCAGGCGTTCATGGAGCGGAGAAAACCAGATTTTTCACGGTTTACCTGAAGGAGATTCACTTGGGACATCACCTCGGCTCTAAAAGCAGCATCGTGCCACTCATCGACCGGCTCAACAAATACCCGATCGGCCTTGTTGACAGTGACAAGCTGCGCGAAATCCTTTCACTCCTATTTGATGAGCGGGAAGCCTTTGTTGCCTCCCGTTTTCCGCTGGAGGAGGCAACTCTCCCTGAACTGGTGCGGCTGACAAAAATTTCGGAGGTGGAGCTGTTGCCACTGCTGGAGAGGATGGCTGATAAAGGGCTGGTTATGGATATGCCCTACGGGGAGGAGGTGTATTACCTGCTGCTGCCTGGCCTGATCGGTTTTTTTTTTTTTTTCTTTATGAAGAACCGGGCGGATCTGCCTTTGGAACGGCTAGCCCAGTTGATGCGCGAGTATCTTGCAGAGAGTCAGGCGGGAGAATTCTTCGGCAGTAAGACGCCGCTGACCCGTTCGCTGCTGTACGAGGAACATATTCCGGTCACCTCGGAAGTAACCAGCTATGAGCGGGCACGTGACATCATCCGCGAAGCCGGGTTCGGTGCGGTCGGGATGTGTTACTGCCGTCATAAAAAAGAGCATCTTGATGAAACGTGTGACAAAGGGGCGCCGGTGGACGGCATCTGCATCTCACTCGGTAGCGCAGCACGTTTTATGTCGCGTCGTGGCTTCGCCGAAGAGAAGAGTACCGATGAATTATTAGCGGTACTGGACAGCGCGAGAAAACTCAACCTGACGCATATAACGGACAATATACGTCACAAACCATCCTTTATCTGCAACTGCTGCAGCTGCTGCTGTGAACTGCTGTTGGGTGTACAGATGGGGTATCACGATGGCGTCGCTAAAACCGGCTTTCGCGCCGTAATCGACCAGAATCAATGTAACGCCTGTGGGATCTGTTTCCGTGCCTGTAATGTCAAAGCCATCGCACTGCCGGAAGGGGTGACATTGACGAAGGGGAGTGGTCGCTACGCACTGGTTTCGGACAAACTCTGTCTAGGCTGTGGTGCCTGTATAAGCGTCTGCAAACAGGGGGCGCTCACGATGGTTCCCGCTGCCGAGAGAGCACTGCCACCGTTGAAGCGCAAGGATCTGTATGTTCGGATTCTCAGGGAGAAGCGTCGCCTTGCTCCGTTTGTCATCAGCGGTATAAAGAAGAGTCTGCGCAGTTTCTTCAACCGTAAACCGTCAGGAAAGATCATACCGATTATCAAGGAGTGACACATGCTGCTGCTCAATCCGAAAAAGTCTTGGCTGAAACGGGTGGATAAAGCGGAACGAGGGGAGCAAAAATTTTTCTATCCCGCGGCTGCGGCTATTTATTCAGATTGTACTGATCAACTATCCGCTTGCGATAGGCGGTAATATCTTTTTCAAGTGATTGCAGCGTTGAAACTTTCTGTCTGATGCTGTTAAGGTGGGTGTCGAGCAGTTCCGTTAAGCGCGGCATGATTTTATCCGGTACTTTTTGTTCCTTGTCAAAGAGCATTGCAAGCTCCTTCATCTCCTCCAATGAAAGTCCCAACTCCTTAACTTTCAGGACAAACTTGAACCGTGTTACATCAGTTTTTTCATAATATCTGACGCGCCCGTCGGTTCGCTTGGGAGGTTCCACCAGGCCGAGTTTTTCATAGAGTCGAATCGTTCTCGTCGTGATTCCGAGCATTTCTGCCAGGTCACTGATCTGCATATGGTCTTCATTACTCAGCCTCATACTTTACCCCTGTGTCAATTACTGATTTATAAGTTTACGCCCTTCTTTTGTCAAGATTTTTCAAGTTGTTGCTATCTTCACGCAAAAAAATGCTGATGACAACATAAGCAAATTGCACTCCTTCGTAACATAGTCTAAACTTCAGATCACAAGGCACTGAAAGCACATTAAAATAAAACAAAGGGGTGTTTATGGCTAACATCCGCCTGACCGCTTTTACCGTTTTCGACACCCCGGTATTGAATACGCTTTTGAGTATTGTTTCCAGGTTTTATTTGAACGTTACCGGCTGGAAACTTGTGATGGAGGCGCCTGTGGCTCGCCAGTCTGTTGTGATTGCCGCCCCCCATACCAGTAACTGGGATCTTCCCATGTCGTTGGCAATAGTTTTTGCCTTCCGTCTCAAGGTATATTTTCTCGCAAAACAGACACTGTTCACCCCACCGTTCGGAATATTTGTGCGCTGGCTGGGAGGCATTCCGGTTGACAGAAGCAAGACAAATAATTTAGTTGAGCAGGCGATTGAGCTCTTCTCGGTATATGAAGATCTTGTGTTGGCAGTGCCGCCTGAGGGGACCAGGAAGCAGGTTCGTTGCTGGAAAAGCGGCTTCTACCATATTGCCCGTGGCGCTCAGGTGCCAATTTCGCTGGGATTCATCGATTTTAAACGTAAAGTTGCCGGTTTCGGCGGCACATTCATTCCAACCGGCGACTATGATGCTGACCTTACTGAAATACAGGCTTTTTATGCCGGGATAACCGGGAAAAACCGGGCCATGACAAGCGAAATAATTCAACCTGATATACGCACCTGAGCTATGCCAATCTTTAAACGCTAAACCGCGCGTCCCCCTAAACCGTGCAATCAATTAGAAAGGAATATCCCCCAATTATATGCATCTACCCCGCATCACCACGAAACGCCAATTAGTTCAGGGTCTCTTGATCGCTGCCGCGCTGTTGCTCCCCTTTGTTTCGGTGTCCGGCAATCCGTTTCTGCGCATGGACATCGCAAAGATGACACTTTTTCTGGCCGGTATTCCGCTCAGGATTGACCAGTTTTATCTCGTGTTGCTGGTAGTTCTGTTGAGCGTTGTTTCATTTCTTCTGGTAACGGCTCTGCTAGGGCGGGTCTGGTGCGGCTGGCTCTGTCCGCAAACAGTGTTTAACGATGTTGCTGAGCTGCTTTCTGGTAAATTCTTGATGCAGAAAGTACCGACCCTCGCGCGGTCTTTTGAACATCTTGTCGCTATGACTATTTCATTGCTGATTTCATTCAACCTGTTCTGCTGGTTTATGCCGCCTTCTAAGGTCGCAAGTCACCTGCTCAGCTTTCATGATCACCCGGTAATCTCTATCACCTTTCTGTTCCTGACGCTGTTTGGTTATCTCAACCTGACTCTGGTCAAGCGGAGCTTTTGTCGCAGCTACTGCCCATATGGCCGCTTTCAGACCGCTTTAATGGATGCGGGCACCCTTAATCTATCCTTTTTAGAGGAAACCCGAGACCGCTGTCTCCGCTGCAACGCCTGTGTCCGGGTCTGCCCGATGGCAATTGATATCCGTGAAGGATTTCAGATCGAATGTATCGGCTGCGGGCGCTGTATTGACGCCTGTCGCGAGGTCATGGAGAAAAAAAATACGGGGGGAGGGCTGATTGACTATCGTTTTGGCACTGTTAAAGGAACAGGTTTCAGGCTGGGGAAGACGACAGCCGCGTTGCTGTTCGTGACGCTGCTTCTTGCCGCCATTCTTATCTGGGGTGTTGTCGGTAGAAACCAGAATGCTTTTGCCGTGCAGCGCGTTGCAACAGCAGAACCACGTATCCTTCCCGACGGTTCTCAGGCGCTCGCCTGGCGGGCGATAATCGGTAACAGATCGGAAACGGATCAGGTTTACTCGATAAGGGTTTCGGGAGAGCAGCCAAATGGTATTGAATTACTTGGTCAAACACGCGATATAAGGGTAGGAGCTAATCAGCACAACGAGGTCATTTTTATGATCCATATAACAGATAAATCTCGCTCTCCTGAAAAAATAGTTCTTCAACTGCTGCGTGACGGCAGTCCGGCAGGATCGGTTTCAGTGTTACCTTGAGCCTGCTGCCTGCGCGGAGTTGCAGTCGTTGCGGTATCAGCTTCCGCCGGAAAACTATCATTATGAGGTTCAAACACCATGGATGAAAGCCTGATTATTCTGATCTTTCTGTCACTCTGTCTCGGAGCTGGCTGCTGGCTGGTATTCATCTGGGCGGTCAAAAAGGGTGAATTTGAAGATGTGGAAAAGCCGAAACACCGTATGCTGGATGACGATTGACTTTGTAAAAGCTGGTTCGCATCATCACGTCGATCTTGCACGGCTAAAACTCGGAGGGCACACCGTTAAGTGTGCCCCCAGATCATTTAGGTTGAATCGATAAAATTAGAAATTTACGGCAGCTTTCAAGGAATAGACTGCAGTGTCAGAATATTCTGCCTCAGCGGTTACAGAAAAAAGAGGAAACGGAGTTACTTTAACTCCGCCAAACAAGCGTGTCGTAGATGTGGATACATCAGTCAGCTTTATCGTATTCAGATACCCCTTTGCGTCACTCTTAATCCACAGCATACCGATTCCGGCATATGGAGTGAGCATCAGAAACCCTTTGCTGACGGAAGCATCAACGCCGTAGGTTTGCAATCCAAGGTCACCTACTCCAGACAACGTTGTGTAGGTGGCTCGAACTCCTACCGCCGGTGTCGCAATGCCGCCTTCAATAATTGATTTGCTTAACTCAACTCCGTACAGTTTAATATTGCTGTCTGGTACGTAGGAATAGATAGCGCCAACATCGATACCCATAGGCAATCCCTTTCGTACACGAAGTTTTGGTACAACGAGATATCCAGGGGCGTCATTACCAAAAGCTGACTGCCAATGGGTGCTGTTTTTATCAATGCTTATTGCTGACATCTCCAGTCCCACATCAAAACCGGTAATTCCAAGAGATTCGGCTGGAGCCAGATTTTTGTAACCAATGGCGGCGCCAAAATCTTTAGTCAGCTTTTCAAGACCATTCTGTGAAAAAATGCGATTAAAATTGATGTCTGCTGCAACTGCCGGAGACACTGTAAAAGTAAGTGCCGCCATAACAACTCCGAATAAAAATGTTCTTTTCATATAAACCTCCCATGATTTTGTGAGCATAGTGTTCAGAACTGACATGAACAGTCAACAACTTTACACAACCTCACATATTTTGTTTCTCCTTATACACCTGTTAGTATATAGTACGCAAATCAAAAAATACCATACCAGCCGTCTTAATACGTATAAAAACAAGAACAAGGAGTGGCATCATGGAAATAAAAATACCTGAGGTCGGTGAATCTGTGCGTGAGGCGCTGCTTGCCAGGTGGTTTAAAAAAAGCGGCGATGTTGTCAAGCGGGATGAGCCAATTTGCGAAATTGAAACCGATAAGATCACACTTGATCTTAATGCTGATGCTGACGGAGAGCTTTCCATATCGGTGTCTGAAGGTACCACAGTGCCGGTCGGGACGACTATCGGAACTATTGTGGAGCAGGTGTCAACACAAAAAAAACCGACTAATGAAAGTGTGACTCCTCCGCCGTCATTAAAATCTGCGGTTCCGCCATCATCGCCGTCATTAAGACGTGAAATGAGTGAGCATAATATCTCTCCTGCCGATGTCTTGGGGAGCGGCAAGGGTGGCCGTATTACGCCGGACGATCTGCAGGCACATAATAAGATAAAATCACGATTGCAGCCTGCACCCGGCTCATCTGTGATTGCTCCTTCACCTTTGGCAATGTCGGAGAGCCTCCGAGCAGCCTCTGTGCAACCTCAACCGGTTTCAGTAGAACCGTTAAAACCAATGTCTGTGAGGACGGAGGACGCACCGCTGTACTCATCCGGACGTGAGGATCGCCGACCGATGTCGCCACTGCGCAAACGTGTTGCTGCCAGATTGGTTGCGGCTCGTCAGCAGACTGCCATGCTGACTACCTTCAACGAGGCGGATTTGTCTCACGTGAAGTCTCTGCGTAGTAAATATCGCGAACATTTTGTAAAGCGTCACGGCACGCCTCTTGGCCTCATGCCATTCTTTGTCAGGGCCTGTATCGAAGCGTTGAAGGAGTTTCCGCTTGTAAACGCTTCGATTGATGGCGAAGATATTGTCCATCATCACTACTACGATATCGGCGTTGCCATCGGTGGCGAAAAAGGATTGGTGGTGCCGGTGCTGCGCAACGCCGATAAACTTAAAATGTTTGAAATTGACCAGGCTATTATAGCATTCTCTGAGAAGATCAAATCAAATCATCTGGCCATATCCGATCTGGAGGGGGGGACTTTCACTATCAGTAACGGCGGCGTCTATGGCTCGATGCTTTCAACCCCGATTCTTAATCCTCCCCAGAGTGCCGTGCTGGGGATGCATGCTATTCAGGACCGACCGGTAGTTCGTGACGGGCAGATTGTCATACGACCGATGATGTACCTGGCGTTATCATACGATCACCGGATTATCGACGGTCGGGAAGCGGTGAATTTCCTGAAAAAGGTGAAGGAGTACGTAGAAGAACCGGAGCAGTTGCTGCTGGAGAGTTAACCATATTTTAAAACTGGATGTTTTAATCACGGTTTGTCCTGATAAGGAGGTTGCAAAAATGTCTGAACAGATATTCGATCTAATAATCATTGGTGCCGGTCCTGGCGGCTATGTTGCGGCCATCCGCGCATCTCAGTTGGGAATGAAGGTTGCCGTAGTCGATAAACGATCAACGCTTGGTGGTGTTTGTCTGAACGAAGGATGTATACCAAGTAAGGCACTGTTGGACTCAAGTGAACATTTTGCCATGGCGCGGGACAAGTTTGCTCTGCACGGCGTAATGATTGATTCACCACGCCTTGATCTCGAGGCCATGATGCTGCGCAAGAGTGATGTCCTGAAAAAGTTGACCGATGGCATCGCCTATCTGTTCAAGAAAAACAAAATTGAATTCCTCCACGGCACTGCTACTCTTAAAGGGGTTTCTTCTGCAGGTCAACATCAGGTAGTGGTTGCATTGGCCGCGCCTTTGCCCACTACTGCTGGTCAGCAAAGTCTTCTGGAGCCAGTAAGTCTGCCATTGGTTACTCTTTTTGCCCCGAAAGTCATTCTTGCAACCGGCAGCGAGGCGACCAGTTTGCCTGGCATCACTTTTGACGGTCAGGTAGTTGTTTCTGCCCGCGAAGCGCTCTCCTTTGAGCGTGTGCCGGAACATTTAATTGTCGCCGGAGGTGGTTTTATCGGGCTGGAGCTTGGTTCCGTCTGGCGGCGGCTTGGCGCTCAGGTGACGGTGATGGAAATGCTTCCACAGATTCTCCCCAATATGGATCGGCAAGTAGCTGACCTTCTTTACCGCTCGTTGCGTAAGCAGGGTATTCAGTTTAAGCTGGATACCCGCATTTCCGGTGTACGGCGCATCGGCGCCAAGGCTATCGTCCAGTTCAATTCAGGAGCCGGCAGTGAAGAGGTTGATTGCGACAACCTGTTGATAGCTGTTGGGCGACGGCCATTGAGGGCGGAGCTTGGGCTTGAAGAACTTGGCGTCTCTCTGGATGAAGCGGGGAGGGTGATTGTTGATGATGCCTACCAGTCTACATTCCCAGGGGTTTACGCGATTGGTGACCTTATACGTGGTCCGATGTTGGCTCACAAAGCTTCAGAGGAAGGGCTCGTCTGTGTCGAAAAAATGGTCGGTATGTCGTCCGCCGTTGAATATGAATTTATTCCAGGCGTTGTTTATACATGGCCGGAGGCTGCAGGTGTCGGAATGACCGAGGAACAGTTAAAAGCTGCCGAGATACCGTATCTTGCTGGGCGCTTCAATTTTGCTGCTCTTGGTAGAGCACGATGTATGGACGAGACGGAAGGTTTTGTTAAAATTCTTGCTCACAAGGAAAACGACAGGATTTTGGGTGTTCATATCGTTGGGCCAAGGGCGTCTGACCTGATATCCGAGGCGGCTACGGTAATGGCTTTCAACGGTACTGCACGGGATATTGCTCTTATCTGTCACGCCCATCCGACTCTCCCTGAAGCGCTCCGCGAAGCGGCACTGGACGTGCATAAAGAGGCGGTTCACGGATGATTTCATTAAAAATATAAACACACAACTTCAAATACATTTGGAGCGAATCCATGCAAAAAACAATACGTAAAACAAAAATAGTTGCGACTATCGGCCCCGTGAGCTCTTCTTCTGAGATGATACAGCATTTGATGAGAGCCGGTGTCGACATATTCAGGCTTAATTTTTCTCATGGCGAAAATTCACAAAAGCTGGAATTGATTAATATAATACGGGCTGTTTCCGACAAACTAGGACGTCAGGTCGGCATTTTAGGCGACCTTCAGGGCCCAAAAATAAGAACCGGAAAGATGGCAGGGGAAGGTATGCTGCTGACCAAAGGTCAGGAAGTTGTGATCACCACTGACGACGTTCTTGGCAGTGACGGTGTAATTCCAACAATATATAAATCATTACCACATGACGTAATTCCTGGATCCCGAATTTTACTTGATGATGGACTGCTTGAGTTAAAGGTTGTTGCGTCTGAAGGTCGGCGGGTGCGCTGTATGGTTGTAACGGGAGGCCTTCTCAAAAGCAATAAGGGGATAAATCTGCCGGGGGTAAATGTCTCGGCTCCCTGTCTTACCAAAAAAGATTTGAGTGACCTTGATTTCGCTCTTGAATCCGGCATCGATTTTATCGCGCTCTCCTTTGTTCGTACTGCCGAGGATATCTATGAAATCAAAAGGATAATTTCCGCTAAAGGTAAGGATACCCCGGTCGTTGCAAAAATTGAAAAACCGGAGGCGTTACGTAACTTCAAAAAAATCCTCGAAGCTACAGATGCTGTTATGGTGGCGCGTGGTGACCTGGGAGTCGAGATCGAGGCGGAAAAGGTTCCGATCTATCAGAAAAAAATCATTCAGGCCTGCAACAGGGCCGGTAAACCGGTCATCACCGCGACCCAGATGCTGGACTCCATGATCCGTAATCCCAGACCGACAAGGGCAGAAACATCCGACGTTGCCAATGCAATTATTGATGGCACTGACGCAATTATGCTTTCGGGAGAAACAGCTTCAGGTGATTTTCCTGTTGAATCAGTTGAAACAATGGCTCGTATTGCCAAGGATGTCGAAAATAATGATTTTCTTTTCGGTGCAGCATCAAGTTATCCAGTAGCGACCATTGCCCAGGCAGTTGCAGAGTCGTCTTGCAGGACCGCTGCAACATTAAGAGCAAAAGCTATTGCGGTATTCACACGGTCGGGGAGTACCGCAGCTCTAATGTCTGCTTTCAGACCAACAACACCAGTCATCGCCTTTACTGCTTCCCCGGATATTCGCCGCAGGTTATCAATCTACTGGGGCGTACAGTGCATAGAGGTTGGTATAATGGAAAATACAGACCAGCAAATTTATGCGGTGGAGAAAAAACTTCTGGCGACAGGTTTCCGCAATGGAGATCTCGTAATTATCACCATGGGCCTCATCGAAACGTGTGGTTCAACGGATATGATGAAAGTACACAAACTGGGAACACATGGATTTTATGAAGTTTTCGAGGAGTAAACGGTTTTTAGGCAAAAAAAGATTATCTATTTTGAAAATAGTTATTGACAGTTTAAATTGATTTGAGTATGTTGTTCGTCTGTTTGCCGCTTTGGCATTTTTGTTTGTAT
>CAYQMO010000021.1:0-26257 GCA_964418315.1 uncultured Geobacter sp.
ATGGCGGCACCAACCGGCCCGCCTTTGCCGGGGTGAAGGTCAGGAAACCCTGCAACCTTGAGCATACCGGGGAGCGCGGCGACACGCTCAAGCTGGCGAATGGATTCGCCTTCAATCCAAGTGTTTGGGGTGGTAAAGAGTTTTATCTCACATCTCATGGCAGCTCCTCTTCATCCCAATTGCCATGCCGCATGCCGCTCATTTCAACAGCCATGTCAAATTCATCCGGGTAGTTTGCCTTAAGCCATGCGCTATGGTAAGAGATTAGAGCGTATGCCACCGCATGCGACTTGGGGAAGGAATATTCCACCGACTTAAACAGATATTCAAAAACCTCTTCTGCCTTGCCCCGATTAATTCCCCGCTCTACAGAGGCAGCTATAAACGATTTCTTCGCAATTTTGACCTCTTTTGACTGCCGTCTTCCAAGTACCCGTCTAAGCGAATCGGCTCTTTCAAGCGAATATCCTGCAACAGTTTTGACCATAAGCATTGCCTGCTCCTGGTAAATCAAAATCCCATATGTATTTGCCAGTATTGGCTCCAGTTCTGGAAGAATATAGCTGATCGGAATAACTCTGTGCTTACGCGCGATCAGATCATCAACTTTACCGTTATTGATGGGACCGGGGCGGTATATGGCGCATGCGGCGACAATATCTTCAAAACATGAAGGTTGGAGTCGCATTAACAGATCTCGCATACCGTCTGAGTCAAACTGGAATATGTAGTTTGTATTTCCCGAAGTGATCAAATCGTAGGTAGCATTGTTGTCCAGCGGCAGGAGTTGAAGGTCAAGTGCGGGATGCTTTTTTGCACGAATAAGTTTTACAGCACTGTTATTAAGGGTCAGGTTATTCAGGCCAAGAAAGTTGAATCTTATCAGTCCCAAGCGTTCTATATCTTTCATTGAATAGTTTGAGATTTTAATTTCTGAATCAGGATTACCCGATACCGGGGTATATTCTCTCAGATCTTCAGACGCAATGACGTATGAAGCGGCATGAATAGTACAGAACCCTATCTGCCCACTCAATTCGATTGCAATCGCAAGTAGTTCCTTGATCTTGGGCTCGTTTATAGCCATTTCATTAAGGTCAGACTTTGTAATATTTACTCGCCGCCACCAAGGCAGGTTGTATTTCCGAAGTTTAGGCAGATCTGATTCGCAACCAGGGTAACGTTTTTCCATGTGCCGATGGTACATTTGCTGAATCTTTTTCGCACGAGAGTAACTAATCTTCATGATACGTGCTATTTCTAAAATGGCTGAATCTATTGAAAAAGTAGCAAATGTGGATATTCTGCAAACTCTATTTTGTCCATATTTGTGAACAAGATAATTGATTACTTCTTCTCTTCGATTCATACAGAAATCGATATCAATGTATGGAATTACGACCCGTTCCGGATTGAGAAACCGCTCAAACAACAGCCCATGAGGAATAGGGTCAATATCGGTGATGTTGAGAGCATAGGCGACGATTGATCCACCTACTGAGCCTCTGCCAGGTCCCACAGGGATATCATGGCTCTTTGCCCAAGTGACATAGTCGGCAACAATCAAAAAATAACCGGCAAACTGCATCGTAATGATGGTCTCTAATTCAAACCGGAGGCGTTCCTGATAGAGTTGCTCCTGATCTTTGGTAAAAGCCGGATTCAGAGTGCGGATTGTGACCATACGAGCTTTGAGCCCTTCCCAGGCCATCTTGCTCAGCGGTTCATCGGAGCTAATATCGTTTGGCGTCCTCATACTCGGTATGTGATAATCACCAATGGGCAGTTCCAGGTTGCACTGGTCTGAAATTTTTATGGTGTTTGCAATTGCCTCGGTACAGTCTCCAAGCATGTCCCATATTTTTTCTGGAGAGTAGAATAATGGCTCAATCAATCTCTTCTCCATGTTCATCTTGTCGAGCGTAGTTCCTGTTCTGATACACTGTAGAACCTGATATGCGGGGACTTCTTCCAAACTGAGGCAGCGGCAGTTCGCAGCAACAACCAGTGGAATTTCAAGAGTTTTAGCTATTGATGCCAGGCTAGCCAAGACATGCGAAGGTTCAAGGAACAGCTCAATATAATAGCGGTCCGGAAAATGTTCGTCATACCAGGCGGCAACTGTCAAAGCATCATCACTGCCCTGTCTGCATAACATTGTCAATTCACCGTCCTCGCCTCCGGAGAGACAGATAAGCCCTTCGTTGTGCATAGCGAGTATGCTTGGAGAGACTGGTAAAACCTCATGCAAACCGTTTGAGCAGGCCGCAGAAACAATTCTACAGAGATTGCGATAACCTGTAAGGTTTACACAGAGCAGTACCAGCTTATAGATTGGCAGTTCTCGGTGATCTTCTTGTACAGGTAACACGGATTTAACACTGATTTCGGCGCCGATAATCGGCTTGATGTCCGCCCTTTTGCACTTAAGATAGAATTCGATTGCTCCGCACATATTATTGCTATCTGTAATGGCAACAGCGGGCATGCCAAATTCCTGAGCTTTTTCAATCAGGCCATTTACACGGATGGTGCTGTCGAACATGGAGTAGTCGGTGTGATTGTGAAGATGGATAAAAGTTGGTTCACTCATTATTTTGCTCCTTCTGATAGTGATAACTTACAAAACACCTCCGGTATGTCAGAATTGGACACTTACTTTTTATCTTCCCAACATTTCTTTGCATTATTGATTGCATGTTCCATTCTGTTTCGGCCAACCGGGTTAGCGCTATGAATATTGACGTCCATTGGTGATAATGTCCCACTAAAAGCTCCCTCCTCAATAAAGCAGGCAACCTCATAGCCGGTTCCAGCATTTTCACCGAGATCATGGTCAAGAGAAATTACCGTTACGATTCCACTTTTCAGAATGGAAATAGCTTCATCAGCAGTACGGACGTGCCTGTCATACCTATCCGGCATCGGGCGTTCATCATCAAGCCATATTTTCATGTTGTATTCCCTCGTTTAAAACAATCCCATCTGTTTGTAATGCCGTTCGTCCTTAGGGAACGGATCTGATTCGGTCCAGCCTTCTTCTTTGAGATCAGAAATGACATGCAGCCAAGCCGCCAGCACTGCTTTCTCCCCGAATATTTGTAAAACTTCGGTTACACCAGCAAGGTGATGCCGTTTGTGCCGATGGCGATATCCGTATTCCGGTGTATCGGCATATTCATCCAGCCATTGGTGTATCTCGCTAAACTCTTTACCAAAGAGAAGGAGCGATTCCTGGCAATGGGCTTCAAGTCTGGGCATCAACCCGTCTCCTTGAGTTTATTCTCAATATTTTGCTGAATATGCAGAACACCACTTTCCAGTTCCAGGGCAACCAGATTACCCATCTTCGGTAGAGCGTCACCGAATATGCAACCGTTATCCAGCCTGATATGTGTGCAACTGAGTGAACGATGGATTATTGGGAGTGGCAATGGTGTATGGCCGCTTACAAGCACTCTGCCGCCGAGCTTTTCGTTGTTGACATCGCCATCACGCTTCCAGACCATGGCATCTTCTCCTTCAATAATTGATAAAGGATCGTCAAGAGTGAAGTCGAATCCGGCATGGACAAAGATATGGCTATCAGTCATCCGATACAGGGGCATATCAAACAGATAAATAACATGCTCACCAAGTTCCTCAGGATTGGTTACTCCAAAACTTTTTAAGGTCTGGGCTCCACCGCTATCAAGCCAGTTTGCCATGTTCTCGTTGGTTGGTATATATATTGACAACAGAAGCAAATGTTCGTGGTTGCCGCGTATCGGTCTGACATCGTAACCACTTGCCTGCAGTTCCAGAATAGTTTCAATAACGCCTTTGCTGTCTGGACCCCGATCAATCATATCTCCCAGAAGATAGAGCGTATCGGATTTTTCCAGACGCACGACATTAAAGATAAGTTGCCTGAACGTCCGGCAGCAGCCGTGGATATCCGCAATGACAATGGTTCGTGGGGTTGACATTAATCGAGTGCCACAACCGAGATGCAGTGCGATTTTTTCAAAGAAGTGAATTTTTCAGCTATCTCATTAGCCGATATCGAAGAGGTGTTATCGACGATAACCGCTTCTGACTGGAGATTTGGAATTCCCCTGAATCTTGGAATTCCGCAAAGCCTGGTTTTATCGAGGGTGAAGTATAGGACAAACTCCGGATTCTTATCCCGTACCGCTTTCTGTGCCACATTCAGGAGAATTTTGGATAACAGCGATGTTTTCCCCATCCCCGGCATTCCGGCCAAAAGGATCAGATCACCAGTGATAAATCCTCCGGTGATGGAGTCGATCTTTTCGATACCGCTCATGATGGTTGCCACTTCTATCTCCTCGCAGCGGATTTTGTGTGTACCGGTATGATAAACTGACAGATTTTCCGGATTTTCTTTTTGGGTTTTGTTTCCCCAAGGGGGATCAGTTGGTCTGCCAATTCAATTAATGGTTCCCAGTGTCGGTCATTTTCAGGTTTCTCTTTGTGAAGCATTGCCGAAGTCACTCCATCTCCGTCGAACAATTCCAGCCAGTTGGCATTTACAAGCTCCGTGTTGCACCATTTTAGAAACAGCTCGAATCCATGTGCTATCCATAGCTTTTCCCGAGTCGGGTAATAGGCCTTAAATTCAGGCTTGCAGAGATCACAGTAATATCCGGCTTCCGATCTACGCTCGTCTACGTCGAAGTCGATAAGAGAGTCCCAGCCTTTTCCCTGCCACCACACAGCGATATCTATCCCGGATTTCGGATAAAATAGAACCCGTATCGCCCCGGTAATCCCAATAAAATCCAACTCGATACTTTGCTTACGATGTTTCACCACTCTTGGGCAAAAAGGAAATAGGTGGCGGTTTTCACTCAGCCAGTTAAGGAATAAATGTCGTTTTTTGGGGCGTCTTCTGGACATCACTGTCTCCCTAGATTCACTTGGTCACCAAACATCCATAGTGGTTGCTTTTCCTATTACCCCTCACTACGGGAAACGCCTCAACAAAATTTTCGTTTGCTCGCTCCAGCTCCAGTTCATCTTCTTGTTTCAAGTATACCCATGTATTGCCGCCATCCGACTCATAGAGACACATCCACGTCTTTTCGGTGAAGTTGTTATTCATCCACTCCAGCATAGGTTCCCAGGAATGTCGGATCAGCAATTCCTGCCGCGATTGGAACAAGTCCGGCTCTTTGCATAATTTACAGAAATATGTGCCGTCCTGTCGTCTGGCATAATAGGCATCAAATTCGATCAGGCCATCCCACATCAGGCCATTTCGACTCACTTGAACAAAATTACCGCCACTCTTGCTGATTACGGTATAAACACGCGGGGATATTCGGTTAAATTGCAACCCAAACTGATACTGGGTGAAAAAATATACATAGGGTGAGTGATGAAATCGCTTTTTGTTATCCTTCGCCCATTGCCTGAAGTTATTGAATACTCTGTTGGTTGGCATACCTCGTCTCCTTCAGTCTTGTTTGCCATTTTTCGATGTGTGAGGTGAAATTTAGCGTCAATAGCTTCCTTCCTGCTCAGCTAGACTAGCGTATCAAGATGTTGCAGGCCTGAGAGAGCGCCGCTTGGTATCGATATGTGTGGCGCTCTAATAGTTGGCTCACGGGGATTGATGCGTATAACAGTAGCCTGTTCTTTTCGCCCGATTCGTTCCGATAATGACCGAATGGTGGGAATGGCCTTGCCAGCCCCCATCTCAATCACAGCAATACGACTGTCAGAATTGTTTTTCAGGAATCGGTCAAAAGCAAGGTTCTGAGAGTGCATTCGTTCTTGCAGCCAGGACCAGTCGCCGAACATTAAAATATTCGGGCGGCAAACCTTGCCACAGACGATGCATCGAGGGAGCGTATCACCGGCACGCATGGTGGTTTCATCAATTTGGAAGGCTTCGTCATTACGCCATATTTTATCATTGCAGCGTGCCTGACACTGTAACCAGTGAATCGAACCATGAACCTCATACACACGCTCTTCGTCGTATCCGGCTTTCTGGAACTGTCCATCAACATTGGATGTAACCACAAAGTATTCAGCGTTGTTCTTCTCTATCCACTTTTTGATGATATTGAACCCGTCGTGCGGAATGGCGTCCCGATACAGATTGGTGCGGTGCCCGTAGAAACCCCAGGCAAAGTGGGGATCTTTGATGAAATGCTGCGGGTTGGCACAATCGACAAAGGAAAGTCCCAATTGGTCGTAAGCGGGATATGCGTTCCAGAATCCGTGATCACCCCGAAAATCGGGCAGACCAGAATCCACCCCCATCCCGGCCCCGGCAGTAATGACAAAAACTTCTGCCTCTCTTATTATTGATGCGGCTCGTTCAAACATATCTGTTAACCTCTGGTTGGTTATAATGAAATAGCACGAGACTATAAATCTGCTGACTATTGTGCCACTTGGTCGCTTGCAACAAACTCCTCCCGAATCCTTGGCTCATCACGCACGACAGTCGCTCTCTCGCCCTTCAAGTCAATCCGGAACCCGTTCTGATGCCGAACGATAATATCAGTGTGAATTTGACCAATGCGTCCGGCATGCTTTACCGGCATGTGCATATGGCTGAACAACTCGTGAAAGGTGGCACAGTGACCGGTATTGTATATATCTTCATCCCGCGAGCCGCATGGTCGATCGTTATGGTTCTGGCCGTCACCGATGTACCAGTGCCCATCGTCTTCGGGTTTTTTAAACAGTGGCAAGTGTTCCAGGTATTTCATAGTGCATAGCAAGCCGATATGGCAATCAATGTCGTCTCGCGATCCGTCAGGCATATTGTCATCGGAGCAGGCATCATCATCCCGTACATAAAATTCCGTCTCCATATCGATCTCGTAATCTGACAACCAGCTATTTCCGGAACGCACCTGCCGTTCCATATCAGTGGACACTTGAATACAGCGGTTTAGAAGGTCTTTCTCCCATTCGGTCAGCCAGGTATTCAGGTTCATGGCCGCCTGATTTTCCTCCGGTGTCAGCACAGCTCTGTCATCGGCATAGTATGCTGCTATCGCCAGCAGCACTTGCCTAACCATCTTACCGTCGAGCCGTTTTTCCATTTCAAGATCCCAGTATTTGATTACACAATCAGGAACATGCTCAGGGATACCACCATGCGAGAGACCGAAATCACAATCTTCATAAAAACAATTGGATATACCGTCTATATCCACAGGGAATATGATCTTTCTCAATTGCTGTGGGAGATAGTATTTGTGGATGTATCGCGACTGATGCTCGCAATCAGAACGACGATAGAATACCTTTGCATATCTAGTCTTGAGATGTTCCTGTTCTATTTCATTGCTCATAATGCCTCCTATTCCATGTAGTGTCGGTTGCACCCTGCACAGCGGTAGTGTGCATCGGTTTCAATCTCGACCTGATATTCCTGAAGCTCAAAAAATGCCAGAGCGGCTTGGAGGACATCGTTGTCCATGCAGCGGTCAACATACAACCGCGCCGTCTTACGCTTCGGAAAGAAGAGCATTCTGCCGCGAGGATAATAATCGTAGTCGTGAGATTTTAGTTTTTTCTCTACACCATTAGTCGGCTTCAGTTGTTCCAAAAAATCATAATGCCCGCCATACTGGAGCGCGTCGCCATATTCTTCCGCCTCGTCAAGATAGACCGCGTCGCCAACGATGATGCCGTTAACTGCCCAGTAGATACCGACTTTGAAGTGAGGAACTGTTTCGGTGGGTACTTTTGGGCTGTCAGGTAAATTAGATTTCTTCATGGGGATGATTCTCCTTTTTATAGCAACAAGCTGGATTTAAACTCCTGCAGCCAAAATAGTGACCATAATGCTATCTTTCAGTTCCTTGTGTTCAGTAAACTCGAACAGTTCGAGCGATGCAACACCCCCAGATTCAAATGCAGCAGCCCACTCTTTTCCATAAGGCGAGTCGAATTTATTGAACCCATGACCATCGCGCTGGTGCGCATGGTCGCAACGATGAGACAGAAAGGCCAAAGCCTTTCCAACGCGTGTGCGCGCAGACTCTTTTGGCAAACATGCAGGTATGTAATCACTTGCGTTCTGAGACATTACGGCACCGTATCATCGTTGGTTGCTATACACTTTTTATCAATTGACTCATAAGGAACAAGCGGGTCTGGCCAGACGAATAGTGAAACGCAACCAGAATCCGCACAGTAGCCTGGATGGTCGTCAATGAGTACGTCTATGCCATACTCTTTGATGAGCACTGACTTGCAGCGTTCGCCATATTTTTCAAAATCAGCGCATAAGATCATTTCTGGAGAAAAAATGTACTCGTACCTACTGAGCTGTTCTTGCGCTACCTTAATATCCGTAATGTCGGTTAACACAAAGACCTCTGCTCCTCCTTTTTGGAGGGCCGAAACCATTGGACGGAAGACATTCGGATATTTTCCGAGAACGCCTCCTATATCGAATGCCATCTTCATATTGACCTTTATGGCTCGTTTTTTGAACCATCAATATACCCTGTGAGCGTCATTTTATGTCGTTTGACTTCTGTCATGTAGAAAAACTGCATCTATACAAAAACTGTGATACTCCCACCCTTCGTTTACATGAGCTGAACATGTAAAATGCTCGAAAACAGTTTCAAAGCGATGACGAGACTTCGGGTGGCTGCATAGGCCCCAATCAGAATTGAAAGGCGCATAGAACGAGCATCCACCGCACTGCAAACCGGTTTCATATTTCCGCTGTGCGCAGTAGTCTGCAGGCCATTTTTCATGATACATGGTTTCTGAATCAGGATTTGAAAAACGGCCATATTCAATTACATTACGGTTCACTTGTTCTCTCTTGGTAAAATACTGATGTACTCATCCGATATTCCGGATATTTCTGGTCTCTCAGCTTGTAATTGGTATATCTACTCATGGCGGTCACTTAGATTCTCAAAACGGGTATGTTCTCCAAAAAATGCCAAGTTCACTGTACCTTGGGCGCCATTACGTTGTTTACCGATAATAAGTTCGGCGGTGCGGTCATGTCCCTGAGTACAAGAGCCGTCACGTTTACGGCACTGCTCGCAGTAGACCGCTTCGCGGTAGACAAACATTATCACGTCGGCATCTTGCTCGATGGCTCCGGATTCGCGCAGATCACTCATCATTGGGCGCTTGTCGGTGCGTTTTTCAAGCTCACGGTTGAGCTGGGACAGGGCTACGACCGGCACCCCCAGCTCTTTTGAAAGCGCCTTAAGAGCCTGTGAAATCTCGGAAATCTCCGTCTGGCGCGACTCGCTTTTTGTTCCGGCTTTCATAAGTTGCAGATAATCAATGATAATCAGGCCGATGTCATGATCACTCTTCAGACGACGCGCCTTGGAGCGCAGCTCCAGGACGCTGATGGCAGGAGAATCGTCGATAAAAATCTTGGCATCATGAAGCACTCCCGCCGCTCTGGTCAGCCGGGGCCAGTCGGTATCAAGAAAGTGGCCGGTGCGCATACGGCTCAGGTCAACGCGGGCGATGGAGGCCAGAAAGCGCATAACCAGATCCTCCTTCCCCATCTCCAGCGAGAAGATGACGGCTGGCGTCTTCTTTTTACTCTCGGCGCTGGCATGTTGGGCAATATTGAGGGCAAGGGTCGTTTTACCCATGGAAGGCCTGGCGGCGATGATGATCAGGTTTCCGGGTTGGAAACCGGCTGTCATTTTATCAAGCTCAGCGTAGCCTGTCGGAACTCCGGTAATATGCTCTTTTTTGTCATGGAGTGACTTGAGGATTTTAAAAGCTTCCTTGATGAGCGGCTGAATCGGTACACACTGCGGGCGAAGCTTGTTCTCGCCGATTTCGTAGAGGTCTTTCTGCGCCTTGTCCAGCAATTCATTGACAGCAGTTTGATCTTCATAACTCCTTGTAACAATTCCAGTTGCTACACTGATCAACTTTCGATTGACCGATTTCTCTTTTACAATTTTGCAGTAAAAGACAATATTGGCAGCAGTTGGGACATAATCGACTAGCATCAGAAGGTAGGCAGCACCGCCAATTTCATCAAGCGCCCCATTTTTCCGGAGTACCTCTGTAAGCGTGACCAAATCGCATGGCTCTCGCCTGTCAGACAGCTGCATCATAGCCCGAAATATCTTGCGGTGAGCTTCGCGGTAAAAATCATCAGGAGCGATAAATTCCAGAACTCTATTTATTGCTTCATCGTCAAGCAGAATGCCCCCCAGGATTGACATTTCGGCATCAAGATTCTGTGGAGGCAGCCTTGGGTCAGTCGTCATATTTATTGACCTCCAGCTTTATATTTGAATTGTTGTTACACCACTCCAGGAAAGCCTCAAAACAGAGTTCCACCCATAGCTCCTCTCGGGTTCGCCAGTAATAGCGATTCTCAGGTGGTTGCCGCAGAGTTATCCAGCCCATTTTGGTCTTCACTTCTGCTCCAAAAAAACGCGCGATTCCCTCCTGTTTATTTTCCGGGAGGATTGTGTCTACCGAGATCCAGGAACAGGATTCGAGAGAACGTCGGCAATAATATTCAAAGCGTATGGCGTTTGTAATTCCGTTGAATCCAAAGAGTATCCGGTCTTTCCTTATGCAGAACACTCGCGGCTCGTAAGGGAATCGTGTTGCATTAACTCTCATCCAGTTAAGAAACAGATGGTATCGTTTTGGGCATTTTCTGGACATTGTTGCACCTGATCGTTTTTGCTTGCACACCTTTTCTAATAATTTAATCGGCACCATATTAGTACACCTGGAAAGTGTCATTATTGGACGCTTCGAAAAATTATTTTTCAGACAGGTTCATTGACATAGTCACTATCATAGTCTATGTTGCAATCATAATGAGGAAACTGGAGGTCGCACATGCAGACATTGACAACGATGGATTTGAGAAGAAACCTGGGGCATATCCTTGATATGGTGGCGGAAAAGAACGAGCCCGTTACAATCTCCCGAGCCAACAAGCCGTTGGCGGTAATTCTTTCCATTGCCGAATTTGAGGAGAAGGTTCAGAAGAAAAACCGCGGGCAGCGGCTTGAGGTGTTGTCAGGTGCAATGGATGCCTGGCGTGAGCGTAACCGGATTGCTACCAAAAGCGTTGATGTCGTTCAGGCGGTACATGAAGGCAGGGATTCACGGTGATTGTCCTGGACTCCTCAGTGGCACTTAAATGGTTTTTTGCGGATGAAGATGGTGCAGAACATGCCAAACGTGTTCGTGATGAGCATATTTCTGGTATAAATGAAATAGCCGTTCCGACCCTGTTTTTCTATGAAATCGCCAACGTCCTTGCCACCAAGGTCAAACTCTCTGCAGAAGAGGCACTTGCAGCTTTCGAGCTTATGAGTGCCTTTGAGTTTAACGTTCATCAACTCGACAATTCCGAGTATATAGAGGCTATGAACCTTGCAATAAAACAGAAAGTCAGCGTTTATGATGCCAGCTATCATGTTCTGGCTTCACGGCTTGGCTGCCATTTCTTGACCGCAGATCGAAAGTTTGCGGAAAAGGTGAATAGCTTGGGAGTCGTTGAATTACTGTCTTGACAACATTTCTTCTTCACAGTTTATCCATAGCGTCCAAAAATGACACTCCTATGCTGTACTTATCTACTGCCATAAAATCAGCAACGTACCTTTAATGCTGTTTCCGACATTCCCGTTTTGCGAAAGGCTGACTATCGTTTGAATATCATCAGGAAGAGTGCCCAGTAGCTTATTGCTGATAAGCAGATATTCCTCGGTAGTCAAGTCGCCGCCATTGTAAATGACCAGTATAGCACCGGAAATGATTCTCTTGACAGGCAGTGGCGGGAATAGATTCTCTTGTAAATCGGTAACGAATTTAACAGCGCGGTCTACCCCACTTACTGTAACAGATGCTATTGACATTTTATCTGAATGCGTAGAAAGAATACCTCGTATTTCGTCCAATGTGACGGCATGAGAACCGGATGAGCCGCATATATCCAATAGTGCCGTTGTTGCCCTGTAAAGATGTCCTGCCGTAGTATTTGTTGTTTTAAAGTCCATGTGCCATCTCCTTTTTTTCTGTGATGATTATAGCTACAGTAAAAGGATGACAAAATCAGACAGTCCATTAAATTTTAAACCGGGAGGAGATAAGTATGCCGCTACGTGAAAAAAATGAATGGGGCAATCAGATGGTTACGGTGCATAAAGCCATCAAAATGTTATCCCGCTACGAGGGGGCCAGTAACGAAGAGCTAGTTGAAGAGCTTGGGGTAAAGCTACGCACCGTACAGCGTATCAGGAGAACTCTGGATAAACTGTTTTATCTTCCGCAAGAAGATGTGTCAGGGGCAGAAGAGAAATTAAAGCGCTGGCGGATTGTGGATACCGCATCTCTTATTATGCCGAATATTAAGAAGATTGGGCTCAACACTGCGGAGCTTCTGGCACTTTACATTTTACGAGGGGTCGCCGGAATATACAAAGGCAGTACAATTATGGATGATATCAATTCGGCATTTGAGAAGATTGGTACTACCCTGACGCCGCAATCCCGTACGCGGCTTGAGCAGTATTCTCGTTTATTTGTTGTGGCACCTAAGTCCGCTAAAAATTACGCTGCTTCTGATGGCATCATCGAAGAGTTGTCATTCGCAATAATTGGCCAGAAAACCTGCAAAGTCAGCTATCATGCTTATGGAGAAGACGTGCTCAAGACTTACAACATCAACCCGTTGCACTTCTTTGAACACGATGGTGGACTCTACCTGATAGCGGTTTTCCCATGGTCCGGCGATCTGCGCACCCTTGCCGTGGAACGTTTTAAAAAGGTGGATGAGACAGAAGATCAATTTGAGTATCCAACTGACTTTGATCCGGAACGCTATCTCTCGACAGCATTCACGCTCTACTTCGGAGAACAAGAGACTTTCAAAATCAAATTTCCCAAGGATCAGGCTCGTTACATTTCAGAGCGAATCTGGGCGGTAGACCAGAAGATAGAAACACTAAAAGACGGCTCGATAATTCTTACCATGGTGACCTCAGGCGGCTATGACATCAAAAAATGGGTACTATCATACGGTGGCGATGCTGAATTGCTTGAACCTCAATGGTTGCGGGAAGAGATCATAGAAGAAATGCAGCGGAGCCTGAAGCAGTATCAGAAGAAGAAAAAAGTTGCAGTGTCTAATAATGACGTCCTTGCCAGTTAATTTCATATGGAATAATGGTAGATTGGCGCGGTAGAATTAGTAAGTATAAGTAAATTTCAAGGAGATTATCATGAGTTCAGAAAATAATTCCGTTTATTCCCCCTATCTCAGCAAGTCCCTCTATGTAAAAGGACTGCAATGCCACAAGGCACTCTGGTTGCACAAATATCAACCGGAATTAAAGGATGAGGTTTCCGAAAGCCAGCAGGCGGTTTTTGACAGTGGCTCCGATGTTGGGGGTCTGGCGCAGCAACTTTTCCCCGCCGGCATAGAAGTACCGTACGATGGGCTCACCCATGAAGAGCAGCTTGTCCGGACGCAAGAGTTAATTGCCGATGGCGTGACAACCATCTACGAGGCCACGTTCAGTTTTGACAGCATATTCGTCAAGGTGGATATTCTCCACCGTGGAGATAATGGCTGGGAACTTTACGAGGTCAAGTCTTCCACCAAGTTGAAAGACGTGTATCTGAGTGACATAGCAGTGCAATATTACGTACTCCACGGATGTGGGCACACACCTTCTAAAGCTGCACTCGTGCATATCAACAACGAATATGTGCGCCAGGGTGACATAGAAGTGGAAAAACTGTTCACTATTTTGGACGTCACTGGCGAAGTCATCGCAGGACAAACTGAACTGAAGGCAAACATTTGTGCCATGCGGGATATGTTGCATGGAGACATGCCACAAATAGATATTGGCCCACACTGTTCTGACCCTTATGATTGTTCTTTTAGCGGATACTGCTGGAAGCATATACCGGAGAACTCGGTATTTGAATTCAGAGGGCATGGTAAGCCAAATGCTTTTGAGCTATACGAACATGGAATTATCAAGATGGAGGATGTTTCACCCGATCAGCTTGGATGGCGTCAAAAGTTGCAATTGGACGGTTTATTGAGCCAGGAGGTTCATATTGATACCAAAGCGGTCAAAGATTTTCTTGAATCCCTCTGGTACCCTCTCTGCTTCATGGACTTTGAAACTACGTTTATGACACCGGTACCACAATTCAACGATGCTCGCCCGTACCAACAGATACCATTCCAGTTCTCGCTACACGTCGTTCAGGAACCTGGCTCTGAGGCCATACATCATGAATTCCTTGCTGATGGCTCAGCAGATCCAAGGCGGGAATTTGTAGATAAACTTCTAGCCTGCATTCCGACTAATGCCTGTGTTTTAACTTGGAACCAGGCATTCGAGAAGGGACGACTAAATGAGCTTGCCGTTCTTTTTCCCGAGAGAAGCCGCGAAATATCAACCCTTCTTTCAAATATCCGCGATTTGATGTCTCCCTTCAAGGCCAAATCCCTTTATCATTGGCAATTCAATGGCTCCTACTCCATCAAAGCAGTTTTACCTGCACTTGTTCCGGACCTGTCTTACGATTCGCTTGAGATAAGCAATGGCGAGATGGCATCATCGGCATGGATGAAAATGATTCAAATGGACGAAGCAGAAGAACGGGCAAACTTGCGACAACAACTCTTGCAATACTGCCATCTCGATACGTTAGCGATGATTCGCATTCTGGAGAAGCTAAAGGGGATGGTTTAAGTGGGACATGGAGATGGTATGGTAGTCAAACGGATGAATCCCGATGTCGATATTCGTACACAAATTACATGGAGGTAATCGCCATGCCACAAGTTGCAGCAGCTGATCTTTTTTCTTTGAGTATCCCGGAGAGGATCCAACTTGTGGAAGATATCTGGGATAGTATTGCCGTTCATCCGGAGATGGTTGAGTTGACCCCAGATATCAAATGTGAGTTGGATATGCGCCTGGCGGAACATGAGCAAAATCCTGGTGACGTATCGAGCTGGGATGAGGTCAGGTCGCGTTTGTGGCGAACGTTGTGAGTTATCGTGTTGTCGTACGCTCAAAGGCTGAGGCCGATATAGCTGCCGCTGCCAAATGCTACGAGGAACAGAGTCTCGGACTTGGCACTGAGTTTCTTAGTGCCGTTGAAGGTTGTATTGCCACCGTTGCCTGCAACCCCGCCATGTTTGCCATAACGTATCGAAATGTCCGACGGGCATTGTTCCGCAGATTTCCGTATGGTGTATTCTTTCTCTTTGCTGACGATTCTATCACCATCATAACCTGCCTGCATGGGAGGCAAAACCTTAATCGTCTCAGGCATCGCAAATAGGTTTAGAGAAGATCCACGAAGAAAATTTTTTGCTGAATTATCAGGCGAAAGGCTTACATTGTAATTATTGAGAATGGACAAAGAAACCGGGAGCGAAAAATGGATAAGGATGCCGAAAAAGCATTGATGGAGTTGGATCACAAGCTTCAGAATTTTGGTGATAAATTATCTAAAATTTCACGAGAAAATCCAGGTGAAGGTATAGGTTTATTAGATCCAAAATCCTTTTTGCCTCATCAAGCACTTATTGATGCTTACACGATAATCAAGAATTGGTATTTAGCCAATCTCAAGCTTGCAAGGGATCGAGACGATGATTTTAGCGATAGATCAATTGCATTTACTGAACAGCTGCCAGATGTGGGAGAACTGTCAGAGCTTGAGATCAGATCGGTGCTGGTTGAGGTAATAATGAGCAATCTTGAATGGGCTTTTCAAGAAAGAGTAGGCGCACTAAAGCTGGGAGAACACGCATTCGATGGGTTGAATCAAGCCGGATATGGTACTTCGTTTTCAGGTGAGGAAATTGGCAGGCTCCGCCAAAGCAGATTATGGTCGTATTTTTATAGAAGTGGTTGTCATAATATCGCATAGCTTGTTGGGGCAGTGTCGGGTCGAGTTTGTGGAGGGGGTGCTGTGTGTGAAGATCGGGAGAATGGGTAACTAACTATAAAGGAGCTTGTAACGATGAATAATGCGGAACCAGTGAAGCATGAGCCACTTACACCGCTGTCAAGGCTTTTCGAGAAGAACCTGAAAATCCCTCCATACCAGCGTACCTACTGCTGGGAAAGCGAACATGTATCTGATCTTCTGAAGGATACATTCAACAGAACATCAAAATATCTGATGGGTACAGTGATTTTGCATAAGCAGAACGATAAAAGTAATAACGAATTTGTTGATATCGTTGACGGACAACAGCGATTGGTCACACTCACGATTCTGCTGAATCAGTTAAAATATCCTGCTGACAGCCTCCGTTTGTTGAATAAGGGCGAATTCAGCAAAAGTTCATGGTGGTACATAATAGAGGCTCAAAAAAACATCGCAAATTTCATTTCCGGTAAAGAAGTTAAAGAGCTGGAAAGGTACCAAAAATTACTAGCAAATGATTTACTGTTTTCAGTGCTTACCATTGAGGGCGGCAATGCCCTTGATCTCGCCTATACCTTTTTCGACAGCGTAAACAGCAAGGGAAAGCCACTCACCGATTTTGATCTGCTCAAGGCCCACCATCTGATGTTCATTCCAGCCAGGGAAGAAGAGCTTGCAAAAAATCACAATGATGTCTGGCAACAGCGAGACGAGCGGCATAAAGAAGTGTTTGCGAACACTTTGCGCAGGCTGCGGATGTGGTCCCGCGGCCTTGATCGCGACAGCAGGGCGGAGCGCCCCGACTATTACGAGTTTTGTGACAGGGTTGAGCCAGAGAAGGCAGCCAATCATGAATACATGTTCAACCGCTATATGCAGCCAGCTGCCTTCAGGTCATGGCGTCGCGAAGGCGGAAGAGTCATACTCAGCATGGATTATCCGGTTCTTGACGCGGAGGAACTAATCCCAACAGAGGTCACACAGACCATAGTGGGTGGTGATCCTTTCTTCATCTATGCAAAGCGTTATCACAGGTTGTATGAAACACTTTACCTTTCGGATAACAACAAAAAAGATAAATCATCGACGGCATGCGTTTTTATCCGCAACCTTGCCGAGAATATACAAAATGAAAAACTCAAGAGTGCCTTTCGGGCAGTAATTATGCTCTATTTTGATAAATTCGGTGAGGATCGTTTGATTGAAGCTGCAGTATGCGTAGAGCGGATTATTTCTTCCTGGCGATGGAAAGCCTACAGTGTACGAATTGAAGGGACGTTAACCCATGTGAACAACTCCCGCCTAGTTCCAATTACCCTTGAAGCGGTCACGGCACGCCAGGTTGTGGAGCAGTTGATTTCGGTAGCTGAAAAGAACCTGACAAGTCTGCCTAAACTGGAAAAACCAGGGCCAACGGTAACAAGCTACTTCGTTACATTGGCATCGTTCTATGAGATAAATTTTAACAAGATCGCCGACGAACGGGTAAAATCTCTAACATCAGGTTACTTTCAGAAAGGCTCAGATCATGAGTGATACCGCACTGACACCCGCTAGTATAAATGACAAAAAATTCAGGCTTCCGCTATACCAGCGGCCATACGCATGGCAAAAAGAACAGGTCATACAACTGCTCGATGATCTCTATGATTCAGACAGGAAAACAAATTATTATATTGGAATCCTCAGTGTAGCTAAAACTGAGGATTCCAATATGTATGACCTTATTGATGGTCAGCAGAGAATTACAACTTTAATGCTTATTGGAAAGGCCGCAAAGAAGTATTGTTATGACTGGAATCATTTCCTGGGAACAGTGGGCAATGCACGCCTTGAGCTGTATGGCCGTGAAAAGGATAAAGCATTCCTACTTTCTGAAGATGAAGAATGTAGTAATATAAATTTGAAAACCGCCTATACGGCAGCCGTTAATTTATTTAAAGAAAAAGAGAAGGAAGGTACCGCTGCAGATTTCTCTAAGTACATCTATAATTATGCGTCTTTTTTCCTCTCAGAAATGCCCGAAGATTATTCTCTTATTGACAAGAATCAGCACTTTGTCCGAATGAATAACCGAGGCAAGCAACTTGAACATCATGAAATTCTTAAAGTCACCTTAATAGGTGGAAAAACAGATAAAGAAGATAAAGAGAAGCAAAACAAATATTTCAACATTTGGGACAGCATGGTCGAGTTGCTGAAAGATATCCCTGAAGAAAAATACGAGGGGAAATCTACCAGCAACAACGATCAAAATCCGCTGACCAACCCACCAACGCTAGAAAATATTTTGGCATATAATAAACCATGTGACAAACCAACAAAAAGGGAGCCTCTCAACTGGGCGATTGTCACAATCCCCGAGTTTCTTTTGATCGCACTGGCACGTCATTGCAATTCGCCTGACATTTCGCATGACCCCACAAAGCTGACCGAGATATTTAAATCAAAGGAAAATGATATAAATGTCGATGATTTTATGGCTCTGTTAGAAAAACAAATTGCACATTTGAAAAACTACTTCATTTTCATCAGTAAAAACGACGAAAGGTACTCGCTTGGGAAAAAACTCACAGGGAAAGTGGATGTTGATAAAGGATAAGAGCAATCAGGATTTGTTGATAAAGGCGAAGAAAAATTTGCCGACAACAAGAAGCGGCTTATCAATATTCAGTCATTTCTTCATGTCAGCACCGAACCGCATCATTGGTTGATTGATGCATTTAAAAAACTCGATGACTGGCAAAATGAATTAATTTCAGTCAGTACTGGTACGTTTTATACCTATCTTGAAAAACTCGACAACAGATTGATTTTGAATGAGACGCGGAAACCAAAGCCTCCCTGGAACGGCGGGAAGATGATTGTAAGTGAAATGACTTACAGCAATATCGGTTATTATTGGTTTTACCGGCTTGATTATGAACTGCTGAAAGCTTGGCACGATGAAAATGTGAATGACAACCCATGGGGTAATACATCTGCTTATAAGGTAATCAGTGAAAAAATAAAAACATTTCGCTTTAGAAAATGCAATTCTATAGAACATATAATTCCGCAAACCCCTGAAGTAAGGAATGATGACAAAAAGATACCGCCTGACAATAGTTTTGGAAATATTGCCCTCATCCAGGGTGAGATGAACTCAAGGCTTCATAACTATAATATCGGTGGGAAAATAGATTTAATTCAAAAATCTGAAATTCAGTCTCTGAAAATGGTTCATTTCCTATGGGGTAAAAATGCGAAGGCCGAAGGGACAGAAGACGAAGGGGAAGAGTTGTTTACCTTCTTGAAGAAGAAAGTTGAGGAGGGGATTAAAAATGTCAATACGTAGATTCTCTGGCCTTGAAACGCAACTCTCATCACTTCAGACAGAACTTGAAGCAACTTTCAAGCAATTAGAAAAAACACTGCAGGAACTAATTGGTAGCGCAATGGATCTAAATGATGCCGCCAACAGTGTAGACCACGCATTGTCAACAGACGATGAGGAACACAAACTGATCGACAAGGCTTACGATCATTACGAATGGGTTCTTGAAGACTTGAAGGATAAAATCAATCGCGTCGATACGGATCTCGATGATCACATGAAAATGTGTTCTGACCTAAGATCTGATCTGGTTGGATTGACAGTGGAAACCAACATACGTGAGCCAAGCATTTGAAGGCAATATATCCAGCCACATCTCGAAAGGAGTTGAACCAATGGCAACAATTATAAACAAGAAAAATTATGATTTTGTACGATCTCAACTGGGATACGATGTTGGAACGTCCTTGACGCTATTCTCACTTCAAGGAGGAGTATTTTCCTTCAATTGGAAGCATTTTGTCGATGAAGATAAGGAGTATTATGAACCTCCTGTTGAGTCTTTTCGAGTCAACGGAATTTCCATTCCTGCCAGGATTATCGACTGGAATCAGTTGACACTATTCGACAGTTTTTCGGAAGATGAGGAGGGCAATCGTTGCGAATTTGACCACGAGAACGGAATCCTTAATGGCATTGCTGAGGCAATCAGGTCGGTAATTAAGCTGGAGGCAAATAAGGATGAGTGCAGCGTCTTTACAGTTGAAATCGACGGTACAGATGTAGTCAAGCTTCCGATAATCGGCAGTTCCGTGGAACTGTTCGACATGAACCAGCAATCAATTGTGCCGATATTTATAGGTACATTACTTTCAAAAAGGCTCGGAGGTGTAATCTGTCTGCTCGCGCTACCGCCAGAACAATATCGCGTTCCGTGTTTTTTGGACGAATAATCGATAAATTATGACGCTTTTAGGGTGAGCTGACATAATCTGCATTATTTCCAAATTACCTCAATAAGTTGTGACTTCTGGATTGCTTCATCAGGACTCAGAAAAGGAACATCAAGAAATTTTGCAGTTGCTATAATCAAACGATCAAACAGTTCATAAAATTTCAGACTATCGGCTATTGTCACGATGCCGGGGGTCAAATCCACGATACGATAGTTATCGGAAGCGCTGATGATCCTTATTGTTTCAGCAAGATCGATATCAATCCTGTTCTTCTGTGACAAATACATGATTTCGGCGAGCGACAACACAGAAATATAGATGCGGTGCTTGCCTTTGTCAGCTCCTGCAAGAATGTTCCGTGCCTCTTTGCCGATAGTTCCGGATTTGCTAAACTGCCTGATAATGGTCACCGTGTCGGCAAGGTAATCCATTATCAGGCCACCTTCTTCATAATAGCCGCAGTAACATTCTTTCGTACTGACTCCAGTTCATTTTCCAGATTCAATTTTTCAAAGCCCTTGTCTTTCCAGATACCTTCCAGTTTGACAACGCCAGGTTTTGGCACTGCCGTCTTGTTGAACAGAAATTCAATAAAATCTCTGGCCTCCTGAAGCTTTTCCATGTCTAGGAGAGATAAGTGATGCTGAATCTGGGTAATATGCAAAGCCTTGCTCATCATAGTGTACCTCGTAAAACTATAAAATTAGGCTTCCGAATAGCTTTTCACCTGGGCGACAATAACACTCGAAAAGAACCACCGTCAACACCATTTCGTGAAATCGGATTGCACTGCTGTTTACCTGATCCCACAAAATTCTCCCCCAAAAATGCAATGTCCAATTCTGACACTCGCAAGTGTTACCTGTATGTCATCGTGTTGGCGATAATCAAATTACGGGAGGCATCACCATGGCAGACAACGACAAACAGCAGAAAGAAAACGGACTCAACGACTACGGCATCATCTACATCTCTGGGCCTATCAACGGTGGCACAGCCGAATCGGTCTGCAAGGAAATCATCGGCTACAACATCAAGGGAGAAATCAACCAGATCCAGATGATTATCAACTCCCCCGGCGGGTCCTGCCCGGCAGGCTTCTCAATCATCGACATCATGGAATGGTCCCGCATCCCGATCTACACCACCGGCATCGGTATGATTGCCTCTATGGGGCTGCTCATCTTCATGACTGGTGAGAAAGGACGCCGGGTTATTACTCCCCGTACATCCATCCTCTCTCACCGTTTCTCCGCCTTCAACTTCGGCAACCACAGCCAGCTTATTGCTGGTCGCAAAGAAGAAGACTTGGAACATGAACGCATCCTGCAGCATTACCTGACCTACTCAAACATTAAGGACAAATCCGAACTCGAAAAATATCTGCTGCGTGATGTCGATACCTGGCTTTCGCCGGAAGAAGCACTCAGCCACGGTCTGGCAGACGTCATCGAACCAATCAGGAAACGGAAATAAGGGGGGAATATGATAACCACATCAATGCAATCAACTTATTCATCATCTGACCAGGCAGCCCAGGTACTCGCTTTTGCACCACCGCGTGAACATGCGCCTGTTTTGGGAGCCTTCACCGACAACCTTGATCATCTGCAGGCATTGGAATACGAGGCTAATCTGATGCTGGCGGCTGCATCCATGCGCCGCTGCAGACAGAAAAATGTCCAAGCAGAAGACCAATGGAGTGAATTCCGGCTCTACTTTCCTTTCCTGCCGTCAAATGCAACTCTCGAACAAGTTCAGAGCCTGCTGCAAAAGCGCATTGAGGATAATCGCCGAAGAGAAGCCGAGTCTGCCAGTAAGGGCATTCGACTCCTTTACCCGTCATTCTGCTCCGCTTGGCGGTTGGAGCCATTCGAGCAATCGGTATTACTTTTGCTGTTTATGAAGGCTACCGCACCTACGTTTATAAATATTTTCAAAAAATGTGATTTTGAGGATCTTTATGACGGCGTACAAATAGGCACGCTGCTGTCAATCCTTTGCGATTCACTACGAAACCAATTGCAATGTCGCCGTTACTTCAGCGTGGATTCAAACCTGAAACGCGAAAATATGGTCATTTTTCAAAGTCACATTGATGATAGCACCAGTATTCTCGATGTGAGTGTTTCTCTGCATGAGCGGATAGTCCGCTATATCCTCGGAGACAATAACCTCTACAATTCCCTCTTTACCGGTATCAAACGGGAACGGAGCTCGGTAAAGCTTAGCCAGGTAATTATGCCGACTGATCTGAAAGAGGAAATCGAATCACGGGTCGGCAGTTATCTGCAGAGCAGAGAAGATGGCAGCATGGAGGAGCTGGATGGTTTCTTCGGCTATGGCACTGCATTGACGCTGCTGTTCCACGGGTCATCCGGAACAGGAAAGACTATGATGGCTCTAGGGGTTGCCAACCGTTTTGACAGAGAGATTATCTCTCTCAATATCACTGATGTTGCCGATCGGCATCACTCTCTTGAGGATATGCTGGAAGCGGTATTCCATGAGGCGTCAATTAATGGCGCTATTGTATTTCTGGACGAGTGTGATGATCTGTTTGTGAACAACTCTCGCATCAGCAGAGCGCTCCTGATCGAAATTGAGAAAGCCCACTGCGTTATCATCCTTGCCACCAACAAACCGGTTGATCTCGACCCTGCCATGGATCGGCGTATCGCTATGAAGATCCCTTTTGAACTGCCGGATGCCGCTCTCCGTCTACAGATGTGGCAGACTCTGATACCGGAGACGATAACGCTTGCTCAAGATATCGACCTTGCCCAGTTTGCCGAGCGTTACCGCTTCAGTGGCGGTCTCATCAAAAACAGCGTTTTTATGGCTCTTGCAGCTTCCAACAAAAATGGTCAACCAATTGGGACTGTTACCCGTGATGAGCTGGAAAAAGCGGCCAATCTGCAGACAGCGTCTATGAATGATCTGAACCGCATCTGCAAAACAGTGACTCCGACAACCCGGATAGATGATCTGCATCTCAGCCAGCAACAACGCACGGAGCTGAATAATCTTGCTCAAGGCTGGGAGTGGCTGCATGCACAGGATTTGGGATGCAATTTGCTGTTTAACTGCAAAAGCCTTGAAACCGGTGTGCAGGCTGTCTCTGGTCTCGCAAACGCCTGCGGCATGAGCATGAGAGTTTTTGATTTTGCTCAAGTTACATCGTATGGCGATGATGCCAAAATTCTTGATCCGGTCACCCAGCGCAAAGTGTCTCCCATGATTGCAGCGTTTTCAGCGGCGGTTTCAGAGCGGTCACTGATACTCTTTATCGATTATGCTGGAGAGCTTGGAAAAATGCTTGGCTCTGATAAAGTGAAAATTGCGGAAGGCTTATACATGATGATGCTCTCACAACTACGTATGCAGAAAGGATTGTTCTGCCTGGTAACCGGGGAGTTAAAAAACCATTCTTTCCCGATCGAGTTCCATCAGGTAGTGACCTTGACATACCCGCCGGAAGAGTTGCAGTTGGCCTACTGGAAAGAACATCTGAAACATGAAAATGTCAGTGATAGTGCTCTTGATGAAATAGTGGAGCAGCATCCAATGCATATCGATGAAATAAACCTTATTGCCCGCCAGGCTACGGTCAGAGCAATCATGCGCAATGGCAGTAGTACCCCGGACCTGAAGTGCGTTATGGAGGTTATATCCGGTTATCGCAGAAAAATCATTGCGCCGATTCTGTTTGGTCACATCTAAATTTGATCGATATACACAGGAGGTTTCATCATGATACCTGTAGAAAATGCAGTAAAGAAAACACCGAGACCAGTCAAGGTTAACGGCAAATGGGGGTTCTTCCGTGAGGGAGAAGGCCTTGTGATTGACGCAGTATATGATTCGGTCAGGGAGTTCTATGGTGGTCTTGCCGCAGTAAGCATCGAACCTTGGGACTTTGAAAGTGTCAATCGTCCACCTCTGTACGAGATCATAAACGAATCGGGTGAAACCGTTATCCCTCCATTCCGGGGTGTTCCGTGCGTCCCTGCCGGATTCAGTTGCGGTATGATGCTGGTAATGTTCAGCGAAAATGGAAAGTCCCAAGATGTTTCGTTTCATTTGGACACTAATGGTACAAGGCATTTTGAGGGGAAATATGACTCTATTGGTAACTTTTACGATGGACGGGCCTGCGTTAGAGTTGATGACAAGTATGGGGTTATTGATCTAAACGGAAATATGGTAATAGCCCCGCAGTTTGGCAAATCCATGGAATTCTCTGAAGGATTCGCTAAAGTATCCGAGTTTGGTAGCGGCAGAACCGGAATTATCGATACTCAAGGCGAATATACTTTACCTTTCTCTCAGGGCGTCAATTTAATGCATGGCGTAAGCGAGGGAACAGCCATTGCGGCATCGTCAAAAGGTTTTTACTGCATTGATCCATACGGAAAGGCTCTATTTGATGATATTTACTTTCCCTTTAGCCTTTTTCCTCCGTTTAGAGAAGGGATGGCTCGTTATATCGGAGTTCTAGACGACAGGAATGATCTTATAGTTGGGTTTTTCAGCAAAGATGGAATTATCCACGAGCCGCGCTTCACTTATGCGGATGTCTTTTCTGAAGGCCTTTGCGCAGTTACCTTACAAGATGATAGGAAAGTCTATATCAACAGGAAATGTGAGGAAGTGATTGATGTCAGTGCTTATACCCACTTATCGGAATTTAAAGAGGGACTGGCTCAAGTCTGGCTTGGCGTGCCGGGAGATGCCGAAGCCAAGACGGGGTACATCAACAAAAGTGGAGAGGTTGTCTGGGAATTGACAAAGTGAGGATATCTGGACGATGGGTCAATCATTTCCCCTAAAATCGGACAGATTTTTGGACATGTTGAACACTTTAGGCCGAACATTCAGAATAACTATATTGCTCTGGATACAACCAATTTATCAGATAGTTGTTGGTTGTACGACACGGAACAATGTGAGCTCGTGCAATTGCAATGTAGTAAAAGTTGATAGCTGAAATAGTCGTACAAATTTACGTTTCATTTTACAATCAGTATAAATCTGTGTTAGACTCCTCTCCATGCTAATCCAACGTGCCATACAAGCAGATCTTATCCGCCTTGCCGGACTGTATCCGGTAATAACCATCATCGGGCCGCGACAGTCCGGAAAAAGCACTCTTACAAAGATGGCTTTTCCGGACAAGCCCTATGTCTCCCTTGAACAACTCTCTCTGCGGGACTTTGCCCTTACCGACCCGGTGGGATTTCTCAACACCCACGCCAAAGAGGGGGCAATACTGGATGAGATCCAGCGAGTACCGGGACTTTTGTCGGAAATACAGGTACGGGTGGATGCCAGACCGGAGTTGAAGGGTGCCTATATTCTCACCGGCAGTCATCAGTTCATGCTGATGGAATCGGTCACCCAATCCCTTGCCGGTCGAACAGCAATTCTGAAGCTGCTCCCGTTCAGCCTTGCGGAACGCTCCGCTTGTGTCGGCACTCCTTCGGACATCCCGCAACTACTGTTCAACGGTTTTTATCCCCGTATCTTCGCCGATAATCTTGATCCGGTTGAAGCGCTTTCCTTCTACGTCACCACCTACGTGGAGCGAGATGTGCGGGAAATAATGGCGATCAAGGATTTAACTGTCTTCTCGCGCTTTCTACGTCTTTGCGCCGGACGTACCGGACAGATATTGAATGCCAGTTCACTGGCTGCTGATGCAGGCATTAACCACAACACTGCCCGTGCCTGGCTGTCACTACTGGAGGCCAGCTTTATAATCACACTATTGCAACCGCACTACAATAACTTCAACAAAAGGCTGATCAAAGCGCCAAAGCTCTATTTCTGGGATGTCGGGCTTGCCTGCCATCTGCTTGGGCTTGAACGAGCCGAACAGGTTGCCAGCCACCCGCTTGTAGGATCACTTTTCGAGACATTTGTAGTAACGGAGTTGATGAAACAGCGCCTGAACCGGGTGCGTGATCCGAGGCTTTACTACTGGCGGGACAACGCGGGGCATGAGGTGGATCTGTTGTATGAATCTGCTGACACTGTAGTTCCGATAGAAATCAAGCTGGGT
>CAYQMO010000022.1:0-26172 GCA_964418315.1 uncultured Geobacter sp.
TAAAAACCAAATGTTATTTTTTTTGACGGTTAAAAGTTGCGCGAAAATCGGTGTTAAGGAGAACGATGCATGATTTCTAAATGGAATGTAAAAAATGGTGGGTCAATAAGAGGTGAGCAAAGTTGATAACAAAAACGGTTAGGTGGGTCAACTAAACGGCGTTGGGTGGGTCAACACATTACCGGTGGTGACAACTGCTACCTTGTTTCAATTGAGAAAGGATGTTTTCTGCTACTCTTGCCGGGGTGTATCTCAAATCTTTTTGAAGTGATTCATGCTCATCGTCTTCCAATGGAGCCAGTGCAAGTTTCTCACGCCACTCAGACAATGAAGGTTCACCTAGATTGACCTCATTTGCGTCACGGTCAAAGCCGTTCAGTCTTTCGACCTGATTAGGAGAGAGCGCCGACAAGTCAGGTAATAGGAACTTCTTATCCCGACAAGATATTTTAATACTCTTAATGTCTGTCTGGCCGATCTCTAAGCGCCATTCGTTTCCTTCTGTATCTATAACTAGTGGACTTGTACCGTTGTCAGCGAATATTTCCCGTACTGCTTTAAACAGTTTTGATCTTTGAACAGTTAACCTACTATCATCAAAAGAAATCGTCGCATCTGCTTTTAGTCCGAACTTACTTCGAAATGTAGAGTTAGAAATCAATGATTCACTGATTGATTGTGGGAATTGGTTCAATAAAGATAATGCTAGCGCGGTACGTCTATATCGGTCAGATCCCATTATCTGGCTCCTCAGTGAAAGGTGAATCAACTGAATTTGTTATGAGTTCATTTGCTCTAGTTACAAGGAAATCATAGATTTCAGGATCATTCTCTCGTAGTTTAGCGAGTATAGATTCTTCGACCCAAGCGAGGTACTTCTCTTCAATTTCTAGTGAAATATCCGAAGGTGGAAACAGTAACGCCATAACTTGAGCACCATAACCATTAACCAGAATATTCATACCACCTTCACCACCGAAGCAATGTGCCCATCCTCGAAGATCTAATTGCTTAAGCAACCACTCTGACCGAGCGCTGGCAGTTTCGATATCGATTTCAGGGGTCCATTGAGCTTTCAACGTATGCGAAAACACCTGCATTATACTGGAAATCCACAGTGCCTCTTTCGGCAGTTGAAGAAAGCGGCTCATACGAATACTAAGCAGATTTTCGCGAATAGCTTTTAACTCTGCTGATTCAACCAGGGCTCCAGCAATAACTTCAGTATTGGACAGATAATATTGAAGCTCGTCTGTTGTAATTGGGACAAAGATATAACCTGCACGGCGTAGTAATGTTCGGTATTCGAACTTTTGCTCGGAGGTTATGACCTCGGATAAATGGATAGCATCAAGCATATCGAAGGTGGTCAATACCGGTGTAGGTAAAGAAACATCAGGGATATACCCACTCTGGTTTATAAATCTGTCATCAACTATGATAGCCTCTACATCTTTGTTTAGTTGGCACACAGCAAATGTCGGGTGACACATAAGATGCCTGGGCTCATCCACATCTGTAATTTGCGACATTTTATCTACTTTGACATTACCAGCCTTTATACCTGCTGAGATTACTGATCTTACAGATTCAATGACCCGTACGACTTCTGAGGAAAGCTGCTCGTAGCTTAGAAGCGAATTAACCTCATTTATTTCCTGAGATGAGACGTAAACCTCAAACCCTGCGGTCCGCAATTTCTCAAGTACCCCAACATGTTGGAGATATGTGACAGACAGATCATCTAAATATAGCACTGCCCCATCAGAGATTTCTGGCTGGGAAGGCCATTCTCTCTCATATATATTTAAGTAAGATCGTGCGCGACGTTCTTCGACTGCAGTAATCTGGCCTTTTTGCTTTAGCTTTTTGACCACTGCTAGGCAACTACAAATGTACGGGTAGTATGGTAAAAGATCAGCTTCTTCGTCCATAAGTGAACCGACGCGATGTACAGGTGACGATCTAATGACAAGCTTTTGCCTATCATCACCAACATCTTCTGCCTGAGCCTCAGCAATAAAGGACGTTAGTACTTCTCCAATCTCTGCCGCTAAGTCAAAATCTATCTCCACTTTACCGTTGAATTTCATCAGCGCACCCGTTGCAAGCAAGTGCCTTATTTTAGATGCGTTTCTAATCCTGCTAGGTTGATGAAAAGTGACTTTTTGTTTCTCCTCAAAAAGCCAACCTAATGTGGTATGCGGAATTACAATCTGCTCAAATGTGCTGCATGCCAACTCAAGCAGCCCAAGATATCCTAAGGTCAAAAGTGCTGTAGCATCCATAGCAACAACTCGATAATGACAGGGCTGTGGCTGTCGGATACCACTATAGGCCGGCACAAGTGAACGTCTTCTTGGATCAGTCTCGGAAGGATTAGCTAGTGCTGGCAATAGAAATAAGTCGATGAGTGTCCGATTCAGCTGGTGAGCCGTACCGAAAATTGGAAGACTTCCACTATGTAACAGGGACCAAGCACTGGTTTGCCGCCGACTCCAATCTGGTGCTTGCTCAAAAATATCCCTAATTGATATTTTCTTCATCGGGCCACTGTCATCAGAGAGAGTTGCAGCAACATGAAGCCATTCTACAACAGTTTCGTCATCCTCCCACCCTGCACTACTTGCAAGAAAATATGCAGCCGAAAGAATATGAGCAGAGTTAGCACCTTTAGATGCTGCCGCGCACATTAATTCTTTCGCACGGTGTGATCTAATAACTTGAGCAAGTTGCGCAGTTTTCATCAAGTCATCGGCTTCTCTTTTTTCTCTATTGGTCCATTCACTCTCTACATAAGTCTGAAGCGCATCCCAGTCACCTTGAGTGATTGCAAGCTTAACTGTCAGAATACGGTCGTTTGGATTATCACGACGGCTTACCCTCAACTTCTCCAATTCAGTTGCAGCCTCAGTTAGCAAACCATCTCGATAAAGGACCCAACACCAAAGTATTTGGAGATTATCTGACTGGTTTAAAAACTCACGATTTTTTTCCAGAAACGCTTTTAGTTCAGCGTGTTGATTCGTATTATTCAAAGCAATTGCAAGACGTTCAGCATCTGTCAAAGACTGAGTCCTTTCAAACAACAGAAGGCTGTAATGACATAATTGTACTTGCTCGTTCTGTTCTTCTAGTAGGTTAACTAAGTTGATAAGATCATAGATCTGACCTGAACTTTCGAATAATTCCTTACGAGCCTCTACAGGGTCTGCTCCTGCGGACTCAGCTATAATTCTTTGGAGACGTTTTTTTTCTGACTCAGGCAGCCCATTATCTGAGAGTTCTCTAAAGCGCTCTTCCGCCTGCTGTGTAGACCCAGACTGGGCAAGCATTTCGATTTCAATGATGTTGAGGAACTTCTTTTCCAAGTATTCTTGAAGCTGAGCACGATGACGATCTATGTATGAGACAACGGCTTTGGGATTCTTCTGAATAAACACTAATGCAAACCTTGCCATAGCTGCTACTTGCGACTTACCTCCTGAAATGGCTGTTTGTCGGTCAATTTCCTGCACTACAGCATTAATATCTAGTTTGACACCAAATTGAAGAGCAAGAGGAAGCCTACGAAGTGAATGTGCTGGATCGCGCATACTTGCTTGAAGTTTTTGTAGACCCCTGCCATGGTTTACTGGATCACATAGCTCTAACCAGAGGGCAGTATCTTCCGCAATATTTGCAGCGTCAACGCAGTCAAACTCTTTAGCAGCAGAAGCGCACTTACTGAATAATTCTTGAGCTTTCTTCCGGGAATTGAGTGCGGCATCGTTTGAAGCAAGATGTAAGTTACCTGCTTGAAACAACATTTGCCGCACATCAACGGACTTAAACCCCTCTGGAATTGTCTGAACTAAATACGCTATAGCAACTGTGTGGAGAAGAACTGGCGCTAGTTTATAGTCCTCTTCCACGATGGTATTGGCGCATTCAAAAGCTTTTTCCCAATTACAAAGTTCAAGATGCTTAGATATGAGGAAGAATTTACCTTCCGCATCGAGATTAACGAAGGAAATGCCAGATTTTGATAACCACTCTATTGATGATGCTGCATCATTATGATTGGCGACAATCATAAATGCGGCAGACCGTGCGTAAGGTGAATCTATATCTGCAAGTTTACATAAGGCATCTCTCCGTTTACCGGTCGCAGAAATCCTGAACGCCTCCGCTATTGTGATTTCTGGCCCGCTCCCAAGCTGACGCGCTGTGCTTATTAATTCATCCGCTATAGTTCCATAATCTCCGTTTGCCAAGAATCGAGCACACCATGCCAGTGCTCTGCACTTAACGTCGTCTGAGCCTCCCGCAAATTCGCCACCTTGAATTTTATCGGCAAGCATTAATGATTGTTCTTGAGCATTGAATCCCACAATAAATCGACCACGTCGAATAACTGACAAGCGATTATCTATTTCACTGTTTACCAGCTCTTTAGGGTACTGTTGGAAATGAGGTGCATTTGAATTGACACTCACAGCCAGCGTAACTTTTTCAGCAATTTTCTCCCCTTGCTCTAAGACTGACTGATGCAATGATGAAACCGCATCTAATATCTGTAATTTGTTTTCTTGTGTGTTGTAGATAAGCGCTTCGAGTTGCGGAACTATACCAACGGTACGCTTTTGGGACAGGCTGATTTGGTCCCGGAGGAAAGCAACCAGGAATCGATATGATGCTTCAATTGCATAATCGCGAAACCGGTCGTCTTTGTCAGGGTCGGCATGATCCTGCACTCCTTTTACAACTAAACAGTGTTCAACTTCTTCAATTTCGGCAACAGCAGCGACCGCTGAACCTTCCATGTCTATGGCAAGTGTTTTCCTCAGAAGTTGATAAATGGTCGGGAATAATTTTTCATCTTCTACTACTTGACCGCCGGTAGCCATAGGTGCGACATACACCTTTGGATAGTCTCGTTCACTGGGATACCCATCGGGGAAACGGTCTCTTAATGATGCTACATACTTTCTACCATTTTCCGTAAGACGCAATCCACCCTCAACAACGATAAGGCCGCGTTTTTCCAGACGGCCCAAGACATCTGTCCAATCGGGGCAGAGTAACTTCCGCTCAGGGTGTTCTCTTGGAGGTAAAGAAACACTTGCTTCAGCTTCATTTAGGGCGGTTAGGAGCCAAACTTCTTGACCACAATAACCAAGGGGTCGAGATGACACAATTGTCATTAGCCAACTGGATGAAAAGTCCTCTGCCTGCTGACGCCAGCGAGAATTTAGATTGTAGGTTCGGATATCATGGAAAACCTCTTTTACCCACTTATTACCCTTTTTAGAAGCACGAAGTTTTCCTGTATCATAACGAAACAAGCGCTCCGCAACGATAACATCACCTAACATTACTTTTTCTCGCCATCCAGCACACACACCGACCATGGCAAGACACCGAGGCTTCAAAATTGTAACAAGTCTTGTTGCTAGAGTTGCTGCATACTCCGTCCCCATGTCAACGGCCCGAGCCAGAGCCCAACGTAAGCCATCAGCATCTCGTCGCATATAATAACGAAACCCACTTGTATCAAGATGCTCAGACCAATCATTCTCTAATCGAAGCACACCATCACATTCGTCTTTTACAGCTGTGACTATGAGTACATCGACATTATATGACGGCGTATTACCTCCCACTGCCATGAAAAAACCTCCCAATTGCTTTTCCCCCAGCCGGTTCTCTGCACCACCAGCATCTTCCTGCGCTGGTTCACGATGGTGTCAATAGCTTCCCACTGGCCGTCACGAAACTCGGCGTTTGGATTCGACTGGGCACGACGCAGTAATTCAAGGGCGTAATGCTGATCTGTGGGAGCAGACATGTTGTTCACCGTTCAAGTTCTACCTACAGCGGTCTTGGTGCCACCACCGTGTTGAGTGATGCGTGGGCGGCATCTGATTTTTACCGCTCCACGGGTGAAGGAATCATCTGATGCCTTGCTCGACCAAACATAGGCCTCGCCGGTCCCAAGCTGGCTCATCTTGTCGGAAGTCAGCTCACCGAGAGCCGCGTTTGCTTTCTGAATATGCTTTAGCCAAGCTGGAGAGTTAAACTTGTGCATGATGATCTGAGAAGACAACTCAATCAGCGAAACAGGAACCGATGGTGGATCTTGTGATGCCACCATGATGCTCGTTCCCTTGTGACGCATTTCCCGAACAACTTCGACCAACCCTGAAACCAAATCATCATTCTCAATGTATTTATGAGCCTCATCAAAAACTACCAGCTTATTGAATGCGTTCCCCAGATAAGTCGCTTCGGAAAATATCTGCAGCATCACTACGAACAGCCCCAGCGCCTCGTCTTTCTCGATATATTCATCACGAAGGTCAACTATGATCAAACGGCCAGGGCGAATCAGATCTTGTAAGCGTTGACCATCATCAATGTACTCACTCGCAAAAAGCAAACGAGTATGAGCAAGTTCCTTTAGATGGTCACTAAGCCCGGAATTATCGATGCCGTTACGCAATGCATCCAAGGTAAGGTTATCCCGTAGGCTGCGCATAATGAGATTGATTTGGCGCATATACATACTCTGACTGCCAATTGCGCCCATCAGGAATTTCCAGTGGGCTGCCTTCAACTCTGAAGCAGAAAATGCTATTGGTCGCACTTCAATGTCCGGGTATTCGGCTCTTCGTTCTTCGACCTTATTTGAAGGAGTAAGAATCAATACATCTTTTAAGCCCTCCGGATCGGCATTGTAGCGCTCGCGGAGGATACGAACCTCCTCATCTACCGAATTAGGATAGATCATGGAGGTAAATTCAGGCGCATAGTCTTGCGTTGGGCTGTAATGAAAAATTACCGTAGCAAGAGGACTTGGAAGCACGTTGATATGTTCAAGCCGCATGGAAGCCATTTCAATGGCACTCCCAAGTGTGTAACTTTTACCGCCGCCCTGGACACCAAAAAGGCTGATTGTATGAGTGTGGTTCAGGTCCAAAGCAATCTTTCTGCCAGCCACTTCTCCCAGTATTCCATATTGGGGTGAGTTTCCACTTACTCCGAGCATGATGTCATAACTTACATTGACAACAGACGACTGTTCTTCCAGCGAATCTTGAGGTTTATTTTCTTCAGGAATGGTAGGCTTCAATGGTTCAATCACTTTTTTGTAAATATCTTCATTATTCTCTTCAGGTTTTATCGGAGCATGTGCATCGGAGGCAGAGATTCGAGATTCCGAATGATCTTCGGAAACTGATGGGAAGTCTGCATCAACAGGCTCTGGCATCATTTTTGCTTCATCAATAAAATCAGCCACTGTCCATGAAGTAGATCTTTCACGTTTAGGCGCAATGAAGGCTGCTGCTTCCAGCTTCGGAACATTCGGTATGAATTGTTCACTGAGAAGATGGGTAGTTGTAGTTGTGTCAACTTCCGCAGATTCAGGTTTACGGCAATTATCAAGCAAGGCTCGTATCAGATCTTTGCCGATGCGGTGATATTCAATACCAACCTCATTATCAGGCGCTTCAGTACCGTTTTTATCGAAGTCAAAAATAAGAGCGCATCTGCGGAATTTTAATGAGTAGCCTTGCTCAAGAGAGTTAAGTAGAGCTCTAGCCTCTTGCGCGGCAGTCAAATCAAAGATGCCATAGCGACTTGACCGTTCAAGGTAGAACCGAAGAATCTGAGTAAACTCTCTACTCTTGAGCAGCCTGTCAGGACGATCAGGCTTCTTAAGCGCAGGATCAAAGTGTCGCTGAAGAATACGTTCGCTCTGATTGATTTGTGCAGAAATACGCTCCTTAAGCTGGTTGAACGCCGCGAAATCGCCGACCTGTGAATAGCACTTCACTTCAATTAAATTGCAGGTAATGGTTCTCTCTAATAGATCAAGATCGAATAACGCCAAGTCGGTACGTTGAAGATTGGTGGCATCATTGACGTCGTCACCTTCACCACTGGAACGATAGAGGTCCATATGGGCATCCAGAGGGACAATAACCTGGTTGCACAACGCTCCCTGATATTCGAGGTACAGTCGCGCCAAGGCCAAACCCAGCGCTTCTGCCTGTTGTGTGGGAGCAGAAATCAGCTTCAGTGCAAGTTGACCAGACAGAGAGCGCAGGTTCGCCAGAATTTGAACCGATTGATCGCCGTCAGCCGATAGACCGTGACCCATAAGAACCGGCTTCAACATAGCTACAAGTTCATCACTGGATCTCGAAGAAATGATCAAATTGTGCGTTGCCTGAGAACTGGACCCAGGGACATAATCGATCAAGTAGTCCGGTCTATTTTTTCGACCACCATGATCGAAGAACTCTATGCCCATATTGCGATCAATAGTGAATACCCAGTCACTGATCTGGTGAACTTCATAGATTAGTTCACGTTGGGTTACGTCAAGGCCAAGTGTCACTACCGGTACTGCTTTGAAGTTAGATCCGGACGTCGCAACGGCTGAGGTTGCATAACATAAATGTCGGCTCAAAGCTGATAGCAGATCAAAGCATGCATGTCGGCTATCCGCATTGAGGGCACAGCCGACAATGGGGTGCTTGTTCCAGTACGTTCCTGACTCGTCATCAACAAATTCTGTATTGAACTCCTGTATCAAACCGAGAAAAGAAGAAATTCCTTGCGGCTTATCAGCTATTGAGAGTTCCTCAGCTGGAAACACATCAAGCAACACACTGATGTGTGCCGGATATTTATTGGCATTAGCATGAAACTCGGAAATCGCATGCTTGGCCAGATTTAGTTTTGAAAACAGGTGACTGCCGGTTGACGTGGCAAAAGCATCTGCCGCCTCGTTGATAACGGCTCCGGGACGATCCATAACTTCAAAGGATTCTCCCAGAACTGGTGAATCAGGGTCAGACGCAAATAGCCGGATGGCATAGCGCAGATCAGCATGTTCTCGTTTTTGCTGTAGTGAAAGCAACGCATCCGCGATCACAGATCCTGCTCCGGGGTTAAAAATATTAAGGGACAACTCGCGGACATAGGGATGTTGTGACAGGTATCGTTCAATCTTGTCGGCAATTACCTTCCCTGAGATGTCGGCGCCTACTGTTGAAGGTTCTGCCAAACCGAGAGCCGAGCAAACTTCTGCAAGTAAACCTCTGGTGTTTTCCTCAGTTGTTGGTGCGTACATTGCCCAGAATGGATTCAGGTTTTCAACAGGCGTAAAAATTCGACCATCCTCGACAGGAATGCCAACCGGGTAGGCTGAAGGAACCAGCCCATCCAATAAAGCCGACCGGACATGCGGGATATAATCTTTTCCACCAACTTTGAGCTGCTCGATCCATTCGTTGCCCAATGTCCCCCAACTTGCCAGCCATAATGCCCGGATGGGGTGTGTCGGCGAGACAAGCACCGCCTCGCGATGCCTACCTCTAAAGTCTGTCAGAACGACGTGAATGGAATCAACAGCAAGCACGTTGCGCAAGGTTTGAAGATTTTGCTGACGTTCAGTCCCGGATGTTGTTTCTGCTTGTCGAAGCAGGTTGCGAACCAGGTCGAGGTAAGACTCTGCGTATGCCAGGCACTTCTTCTCAGAATCTCTGAAGGATAACCCTTGCATGATAAATTCGGCGGTATCATTTCGCACCGCAGCAAACATTTCCTCTCTTGCTGCTAAAAAAGATGCCATAGCCGCAGTGGAAGGAAGAGTCAACCCAACCTCTGCAGGAGGCTCAGCAATGTCGACATTGATCTGCATGCGCCACCCGGAAGGGTGCTTCGGTTCAGCCAATATCCTCTGTTCGATGGTCTTTAGCATGCGTGACAGTGGTACCTGTACCACTCCTTCGCGGCCAAACTTGATAAGTAGTGTTTCCTGACGAGTGGCTTTTCGAGAACGCCCCCCCTCAGCCCACGAAACACCGCTCACTACAATTTCGTCGGGATCACGTTCATCACCAATAGCAGCAAGTTGCATACGAAAACGGGCATGTTCGAGACTCTGTTCAATCGGCACGGCTCTTTGAGGCGGTTCTTCCTCAAGGCTACCCCCTGGAATGACATAAAACGGTTCACTCTCGTAGGAGCGCTTGGCTGTTTCAGGACCAGAGACTGATTCCATTGGGATCGGATCACCATCAGATGTCCATGGAAGAATGCGGATAAAATGCCAGCCCTCTTCAAATTCGATCTTATTGAGCTTGGCAAGGTTAGCAGTGCATTGCAGACGATTAGGGGTCCAGGCTTTAACTTTCTTGGATTTACCTACCGGCCCATCGTTCAGAGAAATAATCTGGACAGTGAAATGGTCCAGACCGCTGACCTTACCGGGGTGAGGATTAACTTCAAACACAATATTCATCTTGCGGCGATCATTGGGAACCAGAACCTGTTGCCCTATGAGACCTGATAAAAGATCGCCCGTTTCATCTTCCTTGACTACAGGCAGATCGGTTTCCAGGACTGTCAGTAATACCTTATCAAGTGAAAGTTCCTCCTGAAAAGTCCATTTGTCGAATGATATGCTCCACCAGTTTTTATCAATCGCAATGGGTGATGACCAAACTTCAGGCTCTTGGATGTCATATTTCTCAAAGTATGCGAACAGGCGTGACTCAAGGGCTTTATCACTTAACCCCAAATCTGCGATACGTCCACGTACAGACTTATGCGAATTCAACAAATGTTTAACGCTACTCAGATTCCGGCGGATTTTGCCATTGACCATCCCGAGGTCGGCAAATAGCTTAAAATCCGGTATCAAGGTCAGCTCATACAGACTGGCGCCGAGAGTTTCACCATCAATACCGTTTTCAAAAGCGGTAAGCAGATACCTCACACAAGCAACATCGTCTGTAAACGACCATTCCTCCTCGGCAAGAATTCCAAAAAGGTCACGCACATGAGCAGCCAACGTTACTGGCAATCGATCAAGCAACGAGTTGATAAGATCTTCATAAATAACTGTAAAAGTCAGTTCTTCGAACGTGGCGACACCAAACGAATCTTCTGCACTGGTGCGTAATGAAGTTGGGATAAAGACTAAGAGCGGCTGACGTAGTTCACAATTCGCATCGGGGTTTCTTAATTCCACCAGCTTGGTTGAAGTGACGCGATAAGGCAGACCTTCCTGGTCGTGGTTGCCCAGGATAAAGACATTGTCATCAGGACGGTTCCTGCGCAGTTCCTTACAGACGGATTCCATTACTTCATCATCAAGATCGGTAACCCGCATGCAATGTCCCGGGCCACGGCCAGCCAGGATAGTTTCGATACGTGGACACAACAAACCGGCAACCGCCGAGTTCAACGTATCTTGAGATAGCTTGGTGAACGAGTTACTCATACAGACCTCCCGTTCTTAGCTGTTTCGATGTTTTTCTCAATTGCATAACGTGGTGATACCTTCTGGGTTACATATGCATCCGACAGGTCTTCGTAGAAACCGATCTCCCGTAAACGCCGTTTGAATGTCTCAAGGTTGAAGCGAAGCGCGCGCCGGTCCAAAATACTGCTGGTAGCGGGGCCGTTTTCCGGTAGGCGGTCAATATAGATTCCGTAACGATTTCTCAAAAAAGCCAGCAGTTCTTCGATACGAACTTCCCGTGTTACAAACCGGCTTCCGTCTTTGGTCAGAACAGCAATCTGTAACAGCACTTCGAGCAGCTTGCTACCAAGCACAAACCGACGCGGACTCCCCTTGGTTCTTGATTGTGCGAGCAAACCATTTAACTGGTTTTTATTCTGAAATGCATCCAGACATTTCACGATCACTTCTTGCCTGCTCTTACCAAAACAGGAAAAAAGAATCTCGATAAACGTATCAAACTCTGGAAGTTTCATAGTAAGAACTTGCTGTATTTCAGGGTCAATGCCTTCTTTATCTTCACCTGCCTCCTCCAGCATCTTGGCCAATCTGGCTGAAAAGTAGGCTTTTTTATCCACATCGAATTCAGGTTTAAGCAATGCAAGCAGATCGCCAACAGAAAAACAACCGGATGATGGTAAGGGCAGCTTCCCTTGCAGCTTCATATTACTTGCCATTTCATCAAGTTTTTTTACAACGAAATTAGACAACACGAAGGCGGGTATCTGGCGGTACAGGCGGCTGGCCGATTTTTGCGACAACTCAGTCATATGAGGATTATTGACATTACCCATATCCACAATCAGTGCTATTTGGTAGGGACAGCCCTCAAGTGCGTTATCAAGCTCGGAATTAACGGGGCACTCCCTGGAACTGCAGAGATTGCCGCAGGAGCGCTGTTTCACAAATTTGGGAAGTATTTGCAAAAGCTTGATGTGATAAAGCGACAGATGGAAAGCCATCAATGTTTTGAGATAATCCACCAGCACCGAACGTGGGATATATGGTTCATATGCCAAGAGACGCAAAATGTCATCTGCCATAATATCGGCGTTACCGATGCAAAGAGGCTGATAACGCTCAGGTTCTTCTGAACTGCGAGTATCTTGAGTTACTTGATGGTCAAGTCTGAGCAGAGCCTGGGTTTCTACATCAATATTGCGATCCAGGTCATATTTGTCTGTGTTAAAATCATATCCTGTAAAAAAGAATTTTCTCAAAGCATCTATACTTGCTTGCCCCTTGCCCTTGCGGGCGTAGTAAAGCATCCAGTATATCTGCTCCGCAGCTCCGTAATCTCTGGCGAATTTGCTATTGCGAAATTTGTATGTGTTCCCGTGTAAAGGACGGGGAGCAGCAACCGCCTGGTCCGCTTTTCCCCTATTCACAAGGTCCAGAAGTTCTGTTTCAAGCCATTTGTATGCGACTGCACGGTTTTCCTTAAATCCTTGAAACCACTCTTCATGTTCCAGAAATTCATTCAGAAAGTCATCTATTGTAAGAACTCGTCCTCTGGAAAAACGACTGGCATATCCATAGTATTTCAATAGCGGGAAAAGCATTGTCAGCACGCGATCCATTTCAATATGCTTGAAATCGACATAGGTAACTTTTGACGTTTTAAACTCTTTGTCCCTTCCTTTAATTGACATCGTATTCCAACCCCTTTTCCGACACAGAGAGACACAACACCCCATCGTCCTCGCGGTTGATTTGATAAAAACGGTGTCCACTTTCTGTCAGCAGTACCTCCTGATAGGGGGCTGCTGATAAAACATTTTTGAATACGACCAGGCTCAAATAAAATCCTAGCTGTTCCTCTATACTTGGCCGGTAACCATTATCCAGGCGCATCAGCATTTCGTAAATGTCAAGATTGATCCGTAGGTTGGCAGTGTGACCATCACCAGCGACATAAGAAAGGATGAGTGTTTGGGACAGGCATTCCAAAAAAGGATGGGCTTCAGCGCCCTGTTCGGTCCTGAGGGTAAAACGCTCCCCATCAAATATCCGGTAACTGCGGATCGCGCCTTTCTCCACTTGGCGTACACGCAGAGCCAACTGATTGCCCAATCGCGCCGGAGCGCTTAGCCCTTCACCCCGGTTGACAGCCCGGATAATAGCAGTAACTTCTTCATTACTTTTATTTCCTGATTTCTCGATTGCATTCAGAAACGGTTCAATACTTATGTAAGGCAACATCCCCTTCCAGCCCATATCGCGACGCTCGAAGAAGTGGCGGCGGCGTAAGTGGGAAAGATAGTTCCGATGCTTGGAGATCAGCCTGGCACGGTTTTTAGACGAGTAGTCGCGCGGCAAACTGCGGAACAGCGCACTGATGAGTTCTTCGTCATAGTTACCACGCTGATCAAAATTGAACCGCGACGGCTTATGGTTATCCGGCGACAAAAAGCCGAGTTTGCGATCAAGATCAGGGTTGCTGACTTCGGCAACATCGATCTCGCGCAGCAGCGAAATCAGACGGTCATTTGATCCTTCACTTCCTCCAAGCCAGGAATTGAAGTAGAAACCATCCAGAATACGGTTCTGGTTTTCTTCCCCACCGTTCTGGTAAAGCTGATGTATACCATCACAGTCTCGGATGCCCACCAACATGAAAGCCAGTGCAGATCGCAGGTCACGCATCGTTATATGTAACCGGCCGCGCAGGTGAGTAATGGTATAGAGCATTTTCAACCGATCAATCACCTTTGGCCCGATGACAGAGTCCTGGAAGGTCCTGGCGTTGTGATAGGCGTAGCATTTTCCTTTAAGATCGCACTTTTCACAGGCCTGCCAATATTCCTGTTGTGACATGCGTGATATCAATCGCTCCAGAATTGAAGGCTGATCCGCCTCTGGTCTGGCAACTACCGAGCGCAGATTGAGGTTGATTACTGCGATTCCATCCCCCTGGACGGAGCCGGTCAGTCCCTGCTGAATTTTTTTCGCGAGCAGGGGGAACATGTCTTCATGCTCCAGGAAGAAGTCGACCAGCCGACCCTCATTAATCGCTATCAGGCGAGTCTGGTTATTGGGCCAGACAGAATTGTCCGCTCCTGTGAAAGGGCCAAAAAATTTCTGCAGTACAACATCATTGCGCTCATTGCCTTCATCCTGGCTGCCATCGTAGTTACTCTGGTAGGTGCGGCCCTTGAGCTGGAAAACAGTGCCGTTGGCGCCCCGTTGCATCTGCGCTCCCTTGCTTTCCGCGAATGCTTCAAACTGCTGAATAAAAGCGGTTTTGCCATCGCCGGCGTTGCCACTGATAATTACCAGGCGGAATTCACCCTTGAGCAGGGCCGGTTTGAGCTTCTCATCCAGGTACGTCGGCACATATGTCGCCTTGCCAATTTCATCAAGACCACGGGTCCCCGCGTTGGAGACCTGACTCTGGCTGTAGAGTGTCAGAAGATGTGTGACAAAGGGGTTGGTATTCGGTCTGACCGGTTCAAATCCCAGTGCGCCTACTACCTTGGAACTGGTCGAGATATCACTGGCTGAAAACAGCTTGCGATAAGGTGGTTTGACCTCGGCAGAAGTCCGCAGAAATTCCTCTACTGAAGCAAAACGACCCTTGCGCTCCGGGGCGATCATTTTCAGCAGCAGGTTGATAAGCGCTGTATTCAGGTCAGAACAACCTTTGAACTGTTTGGGATCCTTCGGTTGAGTCTTGATTGGCGGAGTTGGCTCGTCAAAGGGATACTTCCCGGTCAGGCATTCGTAAAATGTGATCCCCAAAGCATAGAGATCGCGATCTATCCGATCCGCAGCATCAGGCTCGGTTGAGTAGTCATAGTCAGGCGGTATATAGCGGCGCGTGCCGCCTCCCCCCTGAACTTCGTCGTTCTCGGAAACGGCGACATTGAAATCAATAATACGGACACCCTTGTCAGTCCATAGCAGATTGGAAGGCTTAACGTCCTGATGATACACCCCATGCTTATGCAGATGGCACAATCCTTCGGCAGCCTCACGCACAATACAGATGGAATCTTCCAGCGATAACGCCTCCGCCTTAATCAGATCCGAAACATCAAGACCTTCCACATACTCAAACACGATGTAAGGCGTCTGTTTGGTGTCAGCCATGCGATCGGCCCAGACGACTTTCACCACATGCGGATGATCCGGCAGATTGACCAACGCCTTGTATTCCCGGCGCAGTCGCTCGAAAACGCTCCGGCGGTCTTTATCAATAATCTTGATAACCCGCACCACATCTCCAAACGCGTCGAAGACCTTATATACCGTGCTGAAGCCACCTTGCCCCAAATTCTGCTGCACGGTAAAACGGTCTGCAAAAACAAAATCTCTGGGCAATTCACGTAAATTATCAGGCAGCTTGACGTGTGCTTTCGGTTGAGACTCGTCCTCTGCGTTTTTTTCGTTTTTTGCCTCGGGCAAAATCAGCTCATCCAGTGCTTTACGGGCAATTGCGGAGCTGGTGTGGCGTTCTTCCGGATCAAACTCGCAGAACTTCTGTAACCATTCATCGATCCCTTTTGGCAGATCCGGTTTGTGTTCCGAAGGCTTCATCGGAAACTTGCCATCCGCCTCCATCATCTGGTCGACACTTTCAAAGGGGAGTTCACCGGTCAGAAGTTCGTAAAAGATAAGCCCGGCTGCATAAAGGTCAGAAGCTATGCTGGCCTGGGTTGGGTCTTTGAAGCACTCCGGCGCCTGATAGGCGGCCTCCAGATCATCAATGATCTGATCGGCAATTGTGGAGGTGCGGTTCTTTCCTACGCGGGCAAAGTCAAAACCGGTAACGCGCGCCTGACCACCTTTGGTCACCAGAATGGCGTCCGGCGTCAGATTGCGGTGGATTACCTCGTGACGGTGGGCATGGTCCAGGGCTGAGAGCACATCCCGCATCACCTGAAGCTTCTGATCGAATGTCAAAGCCAGCGAGACTTTATTGATGTGCAGGCGCAGAGCCTGGCCGGGGACATCTTCCGTAACGAGGATGTATTTGTCCCTCTCTTCAGTTTCAAAGAATTCTCTTACTGTCAGGATATTCGGGTGTACTGCCATATGAGCGACAGCCCGGAATGCATTACTGATACGCTTTCGTTCCGCTTCCCGTTCGGTCTCGTCCTGATAAGGGTCAACCTGATATACCCGCAGTCGGGCCATGCCGCCACTTTTACCCTTGCCTAACAGGCTGTGCTTGGCCCGATATTCAGTATAACGGTCGCTGCCACCCAATTTTTCTTCAACCTGCCAGTCTCGGAAAACCAGAGCCGCGCTTTTGGGTTTGGCTTTGCCGGTTATTGTTTTGGCAATCTGGGCGTGAAAACGGGAGATGTTATCCAGCCGGTTGTCCGGAATACGGCTCTGGTCGCGGAAATATTTGAGGCAGTGTTTGAAGTCGGTTACATCGGGGCTATCAATTCCGGAGGGGTCATGAATGGCTGCATCGTCACAGGTCAGCAAAACCGTGGCATGTACATGGGCCTTGCGCAGTTCAATCAGTCCGGTATTGCTCTCACGGATGATGGTGGCCATGGCCTTGGCGTGGCTGCGAAGTTTTGCCAGGGGTGAAAAAAAGGGCTGCCGCTCTTCAGGATACCACTTGGAGCCATACACATCGATGTTACCCCGCGTACCCTTCACGTCCACCAGGTAGACCGCATGAGGCGCAAGGATTGCGAGGTCTATTTCGAAGACCTCTTCACCCTGGCGCATCTCAAAATTATGGAAGATCAGCCACCCTTCGGGCAGATAATCACGGAGAAAAGCAATGGCCTGGCGTTCAGAATCGTTTGCAGGTTGCCCGATGGGAATGACTTTCGCCATTAGCGACCACCATCCTCAATGGCTTTTTCGACGAGGGCTACCGCTTCGAGTTCAAATTTTTGTGACTGCGTACGTAGTTTGCCCGAACATTTCACCAGTTCGTGGATTTCTTGGCGCTGTTGCAGTGTTGGAGTACTCGGTATCTTGATTTCAAGCACAGCATCTAAAGGCAGGAAAGGGATCGAACTGCCTGCTGCTGTGCGGGCAAGTAATTGGTAACCAACATCCGTGAGACAAAGAAAAGCATATACATAACCTTGCGGAAATTTTTCGTTTGTGGGACGCAACCTAAGTATATGTGGAGATGCCGCAAAACCATCAAGACGGGTATCCGCCCAAACACCACGTCCAATAATCCCTCCGACCTGACCACTACGAGCAATCAAGGTATCGTATTTGTTTATGCGCCATGATTCATCTTCACCAAGGAGTTGGTTTCTGAGGTAACGTTCCGGCATGATTGTTTTTGAAAATATGCCACCACTAGTGATAAATGGTGTGCCATAACCTTCTTCCACAAACACTTGTTTCATGCGGTTTGATTCAAAACCAAGTACGCCTGCATTGGCCAAGGAAATCCCATTTGCAGCCTCTGTCAAAGCTTCAGCTTGTTGGGCAACAGGAGTGTGAAAGGTTGCATCAAGCCTTCGTAATACTACATTTGAACTGGCTGTCGAGTAAGCCAAAATGCGGGCCTTACAAGCCAGTTGTTCTGGGAAGCCACAAATTTTATTGATGAGTTTTTTTGCTCTTGTTCTGAGTTCAACTGATTGCACTTGGGCATTTGCAGCTTTTTGAACCAAGTCATGTGCTTGGTCCTCTACAGAGCCGAGACGGGGGACAGGGAGACTTGCAATATGGTGCGGTTCGATATGTTGAATAATCGCGCCATACGTACCAGATACGACAATTGGAACCCCAAAACGACTAGAAAGATACGCATAGAGATAACCAGAGTTGATTTTATTCTTGTCAGCAACAACTTTCATAATGTCTTGGTTTGACCAACATCCCTCTATATCCTTGCGAGTAAAAGCCATTCGACCAATACTCCCTGAACAAGTAATAAGAATCATCCCCTCTTCGACCTTCAGATAGCTGAGCTTTGATGAATGAGCATCTTTTGCGCTGATCATAGGCAAATTAGTCGTGTCAGTCTGAAGTATTGTAGAAGTCGTCAGAAATGGAACCCCATGTGCCGGATCATCGACATAATTACGAACAAATTGAGGTCCGTTGTAAATGCCACCGTTATGTCCAGCAGTTAGAGTCTTTAACGGTTCTGTGGGGAGTTTTTTCAGCATCTCTCTAGCTTCAATCCCCCCTGACATATACGGCCCACAATCAAGGCGCCGTCCATTGTTTTCCAGCCAGGAGCTTGGTATCGCTTTGCATTGGAAACTTCTGCTCATACAGCCTCCACTGGAAACCAGGTTCGCAGTACATCTGACAACTCCTGAAACGCACTATCCTGACAATTACGCACTGAAACCTGTGAGGTGATTCTTTTGTAGATGGCCGATGAGCGTGGAATTCGTTTCTTGCGCAGAATGGTTTCCAGAATCTCTTTTGGCTTGTTTGGTTTTGCTGAACCATTAGGCCAGGCCTGCTGAACATCCGGGTCATCCAGCAGAGCATTCATAGTGTCAAAACCAAGTCCCTTGGCGATATGGTCATTGTGCTGCCAGATCCAGTTTTCCAACTCAGGGTCAATCACAATGACTTGAAATGCATCCTCCGGCCATCCGGTTGCCTGAATGTGGCGGGAAAGATGTTGTTTGATGGCATTCGCCCCCGGTGAACCCTCCCATTCAGCATCCAGAACAACAACCGCCCGCTTATGCGTTGCCTGAAAAGGACGCAACAGCTCATGACCGCGCGTAAAAAGTCCCGGATCGTTGTCTCCGGCGGCAACCTTCACATCCAGCCGTAAATCAAAATCAAAGACGCCGCAACCCAGGCTTTGATGAAAACCCGCTCTGGAAAAGAAGCCTTCAAAAGCAGCCTGCATGTTGGTGTCTGCCAGTAGAAAAATGCAGTCTCTCATCCCAAAACCCCCGCCGCAAATAAAGCGCCAAGGTCAACCTGCCCCTTCCACTCTTTGAGCTGTGGATGTTCACGACCGGCCAGAATGGCCACTGCGCCGCTGCTATCCAGGCGTGAGCATAGAATCTGATCCAGTTCGGAATTGGCCAGAACAACCGGTGAATGCGAACTGATCAAGAGCTGTGAGTTATATGCGGAGGAGAGTGATTGCAATACTGCCTCAATCGCCCGGGGATGAATGCCGTTTTCCGGCTCTTCAAGAAAGACAATCGCCGGCAGATTATTGAGATAGGGAAGAATCGTCAGCGCCAGAATCTTCAGCGTTCCTTCAGAAAGCCCCGAGCTTGTGACTTCATAACCCCCTTGGTAGAAAATTCGGAAATAGACATGGTGATCTTCCTCCCGCTCCTTAACTTCAATCCGGTCAATATTTGGCAATGCGGTTTTTACATGCTCTTGCCACAGGTTGAACCGGTATTCGTCGTGTTGAAGCATCTGGGCCAATTGAGGCAAGTTGGCGGCTGTTGGCAGTAAGGTATCTGATAAGCCTGGAGGGGACGCTGTCTGCAACGCTTCAAGATCAGGTTGATAGAAGAGATAGTTCTGGATCAGCAGATCATGAAACCAGCTTGCGGCAGGGAATTCATCTTTTGACTCAAATTGTACCTTCGGCAGGGCAAGCATTGCCGGTTCCACTTTTGATGCACGAGCTTTAGCGCCTTTCTGGGTCTCTAAGCGAAACTCCGCCTCTCCACCATACTCACGCTTGATAATAAAACGCCAGTCACGATGTGGATTGATTTCTCCGTGCAAGCGGGAACCATCCCGGTCAGGGTGATTCTTTTCAGAAAACAGAAAGAGGTATTCGTTTTTTACCTGCAACTGTCGCTCGTTGAAGATTTCCAGCCGCATTTCATAACGCACGGTTTTTGGCCAGTGAATCTCTGTCTTTTGAGAAGCGGGAAGCCCTTCAACAAGATTCATGACAACCTGTTCCGGCAGGGCAGCCTCCAGCGAAAGGATGAATTCGTTACCCAAAGCACAGAATATAAGCTCTTTAAGAGTTGTACAACGCGCCGGGCGGCCCTGCTGTTTTTGCGTAAAAGCCTGGGTAATATCTCTTTGTCCGAGACAATCGCCGATCATTCTCGGCACATCCAGCAAAGTGGTTTTACCGGCCCCGTTAGCCCCAACCAGCACAGCATACCTGGGGATATCAACACCGATATTTTCCAGGCAGCGGTAACGATTTGCCTCAATTCGAGTGATCATCCGTTCTGCTCCTTAAGAAACTCCCGGTATTTTTCAGCGATGACCGGCAGGTCGTTATCTTCAATTTTCTCCTGTCGTGTCAGCGTTCTTTCTACCCAGCCGCTGTTACGGTGAAACTTCTCGGTATATTGCTTGGCAACAAGTATTTCTTCTCCATCCGGCGTCCGTTTGTAGAGCTTGTTGCCGCGCCGGTCGAAGCCAACTTTGTCAGCCACAGCCATGAATACCGGATATTCCTCGGCGCCAACCAAGGCCTCTGCATGTTTTTCCTCTTCGCTCTTGCGGCGCAGGAACAGCAGACTGGTCAGTATGTTGACGTTGGCCTCGGCTATGAATGCTTCCACCGGCAGGTCTATGGAGGCGAGCACTTGCGTTTCACGCATGATCCACCAGCGGATATACTCTGCGGCAGGATTGCCAAGAATGCCGTCAGGCAAGACGATCCCCAAACGACCGAATCCAGGTTTGATCCATCTTATGCACCGTTCAACAAAGAGGATCTCCGGAGAAACAGAACCTTGAAGTCTACCGGTATTGCGATAGCCGCTTTCATCAGCCCGTTCCCACACATGAGCCAGCTCATATTGCTCCAGAATGTGTTTGTCCGTTATTGGGATGTCAGAACCAAATGGCGGATTGGTGGCGATAATATCCACCGAACCCAGTGGAATCTCCTTCTTGGCGCTTGGCAAGTCTGCCAGATGCCCTAAAGGGAACTCCAACGAGTTGATATTGTAAATGTGCCCCCGTCCATCACCGGCCAGAACCATGTTCATCTGGGCGGCGCGGATCAGAAACGGATCGAAGTCAGCGCCGAAAACATTGGCTGCCGCATATTCCTTCAGGCGCTCATGGGTAGAAAAGAACTCTTCCGTATTTTCATTCGCAGGCTCGATTCCTTTCTCATTCCGGAATTTATCATGCATAAGTTTTAGAGTTGCGACAAGGAAGCCCCCGGTCCCGCAGGCCGGGTCCAGAATGGTTTCGCTTTCTTTGGGATCGAGCATTTCAATAACCAGTTTAACCACACCTCTCGGGGTGAAATACTGCCCACGATCACCACGCAGGTTGACGCCCACCAGCTCTTGATAGGCGACACCCTTGGCATCAACATCAGTGCGGGTAAAGTCATATTTGGCCAACTCGGAAACGATAAAAGCCAGAGCGCGGTCGGATAGCGTGATCTCTTCATTGCCCCGGAAGATGTTCTTATACTGCTGCTTGACCTCGGCAAAGAGCCCTTCAATGCGTTTACGAATCGCCTTACGTCCCTCGTCGTCAAATTGTTCCTTGGGGCCGGCCCAGAAACGACGCTGCCAGGCCTGACGCTGCTTGGCCCGTAAGTTTTCATCGTGCATCTTGCTGAAAATAAGGTAGAGAAACTGCCAGAAGGCCGCATCCTTGGGCATGCCTTCGTTGCCATGGATATAGTTATGGCAACGACGGAAAGTGATCTTCAGCATCTCTTTGTCGGCAACACGGGTATGAGCGTCGGAGAGGACATCCTTTGTGCCGATGGATTCTTCCGCCATTGGCCAGTCACCAATGGGAATACATTTTGTCTCGAAACGCTTCTGTTCTTTTTCGATAAAAAAGAATTCAAGACCGTTGGTCCACAACCCATATTGGATCGCATCAACCTCACGCATGATGATTTCAATTTCATCGAGATCCTTTGCCGCCTGATCGAAATCGCGGATGCGCACGACATTCTTGCCAACATTGGGCTCCGGGCGGCAGAGCACGGCACGGCCAAGGTTCTCGATTGTGTGTTCTTTGTCATGGTGGAAAATGGCGACATCCACTTTCTTGCGTCCGCCAATTGAAAAATCCAGCTCCATATCTTCAGGTGAAAAGCCATATTCATGAATCAGGGCGCGAACTATTCGCTGGCGGACAAGCTCTTTTGGTGTTTCTTTTACTTGCTTACTTGAAATGTAGTCGAGCGTATACCCGGCAGGAATTGTATTTTCAGATGGCATGCTCTTCTTCATAATATGGACTCCGTTTCAAAATCAAAGGCTATGGAATATATAAGACATTTGCAAACTTTACCACATATATTTTGTGTTGCATAACACTAAACATGGTGATATATTCGAGCGCATGAAAAACTTTGGAGAAACCGTACGCGACCTGAGAGTTGCACAGGATTTAGGCCTTCGGGAGACCGCAGTAAAAATTGGAATATCTCCTGCCTATCTGAGTCGCATCGAGCGAGCCAAGGAACGCCCGCCTCGCCCGGATGTTATAAAAGCACTTGCCAAGGCGCTGGCTGCAGACCCGGATGTCCTGTTCAGACTGTCATCCTCCACCGATCCTGAAGTTGTTGATTACCTCCATATTCAGCCTGATGTTATGAATCTATTGCGATTTATCAAAGAAGAGAATTTTAGCGGTAGTGATATTTCAAAACTTATGGAACTGGCTGATAATATTAAAAAAACGAAACAGAGTACATAAGCGCAATTGCTATTTCACTTCTCCGTTCACTCAAATAGTTCTCCAAGAAAAGCATTCACCCGTTCGAATGCGTCACGGGTAATCCGTTCGATCTCCTCCGGGTCATCAGCTTCCTCAAAATCGGCCACAAATTTCGGCCCAATGGATCTGATGTCTGTAAAGTGTTTGGCGATCTTTGCCAGCCCTTCTTTAACCAGACCGTGGGAGAGATGGGGCCGGAATTCTTCCGCCAGCGCCTCAATGCCACCGGGATAGGCCAGAATGCAGTAGTAAATGTCCCAGGCATCCTTTTCCTTCAGCCGTTCATCAAGCGCCATCCCCTTCATGACAAAGAACGGTACAATAGACGCGACCCTGATAGTCACCCGGTCTAAACCACCTCCGGGGATTTCACCTTCAATGGCAATCTCTTCTGCCATTTCGAAGGCAATATCAAATCCACGGACTTTGCGAGCCTTCAGATCCTGCACCACCTGATGTCGGCGACCTTTGCCGGTGCCCTCGTATTCTCCCGACAGAAGATCCACCTGCACCGTGATGGTCTCCCCGCCAACTGGTACGTCGCGGAAGAAGATGAAGGGCTGTAGCTTCTCATCCTGATAGTAACCGCGACCACGGAGCAACTCCTCGATTCGCTTGTACCCATCCTGAATATTCATATGATTCAGGGCCAAATCGATATCCATGCTGCCGACATGGCGGCGTGGCTCCTGGGGTAATAGCAGTTCCGGCACCCAGCCGCCGATGAGAACGATATCGTCGCGGTATTCCCCCAACAAATGCATCAGCTCGATCAGTACCGATCGGGCTGCCTCCACCGCCTCGGCTGTATAATCTCTGCGTGTTACCATGATTTCCTTATTACTCCTTCCAGCAGAGTTCTTGCGGCCTCTTCGCCACGGCCCTTGCTACCGAGAAGATCAAAGTATGTCTGGACAGGTGCCGTCACCCGTATTCCGTCGATCACTCGTGCACCGTACAAAACTCCTTCATCATATGGGGTGAGCAGGGTGACATTGGCGCCGCTGTTGACCTCTTTCAGCGACAACTTCCTTACGATCTCTTCCGCATCGCGTGACACATACGCCATGGCACGCTGGTAGCGTACCGATGGAGCAAACCGCGCGGCAGCTGAAAAGCCGGCAAGAGCGTAGTGTACGCCGAGTTCATCGCCCACTGCAGCCAAGTCTGCCTCAATATCGGCAACCGACTTCAGAGAGTAATAATTTCGAATCGCATTTTTCCGGAAATTGTAATTGTCCGCCCATTCCGTCAGGAGTTGATCCGGATCGTTGAGAAGAAAGCCGGCATCGCTGCCCGTCAGCCACTCCCTATCCTCCAGTAGACTCTTCACATTGGAAACCTGGCCTAGACTTACGGAAGCCTCGTCGGCAAGAAGCTGGACTTTCCAGGGACGCTTCGGATCGTTCAGCAGCACCCGGAGGACTCGTGCAGCCTTGGGAGAATAAAGAGAGCGAAGGTCGCGCTTCTGGGCAAAGGGGTTGGCGTTCCCGGTCTGTTCTATGTATACCTGTTCAAAAGTGATCCGGCAATTTCCGGCAAGATCCAGATAACCGATCCCTTCCTTTACGCAGATGTCGGCTGACTGCGGTGAAATATACGGTGAAGCTACAATGCAGTATATGTCGGGATTATCCTGCCGATAGCGCTGAAGCTGGTACGCTGCCGTGCGAATCATCCGCGGCTGACCGTTGCTTTTGACCTCCAGTATAATACGCCGTTGTTTCTGTCCGAAGCTTAGCGTTGCAATCAGATCTACACGGAAGTCTGCCACGGAAATATCCCGCTCCAATGATAAAATATCCAGGAACGGAACCTTCATCAGGCTCTCACGGAGAGCGCTTTCAGCTTTTTCTAGGATGTCTTTCTCGCTGTATTTCATTGCTATTCAACCTTTCAGCGCACGCTGAAATGGCATATTACAGTGAAAAAATAAAGTGTCAACTATTTTCAGTATAAATAGCATTTTCAGCATTCGTTGAAAACATATTAAATGGTGAATGGTGCCAATTCTGAACTTTAGACATTCAGGCCCCCCGGCGGAATTAGATGCCGCTGGTCAGATTTCGAACTGTTTTGTTTGTTCACAATAGTCGCTATAAAAGTAATAATATCATGGATATTCAGCTTGCGCCCGATCACTTGAATAATCCTCTAGTGTTCATTCGTGAACAGTTGAGATGGTGCCACAGTTCCGGCGAGAGTGACACCATACTGTAGGAACGCTTATTTGAAATTCTGGTTTGATTTTTTGCAGATGGGAATTCGGAAACTGGCGCAATATTGATGCAAAAATGGTTGAAAAAATGGTTGAAAAAACTCATGACAAAACTCATGACAAATTGGCGATAACTGCTTGATAAATATGTGATAATACCTCAGCCGAAAACACCTCTTTTTTTGTATCCATTTTTTCCGCTGATCGAGCGACATTTTGGAATTCAGTTGGAGGTAAATATTGCCCGTGGTGACAGCAGGTAGATCGCTTTGCCTATGGCGATATCAAGCATGATAACCTCTCTGCCGCTGAGATAAATCTGTCCGGCTGGTTTACCGTTTTCGGTCAAGCTGATTTCAAGGAAATGTTTTTTGTCTTTCTGACGCGCCACCATATTGAGCGTCTGACCGATGCCATACGGCGGGCAATCCTCTCTATGCTCAAGAACTGTTGCCAGATCAATTTTACCCCCCTCCTTGCTGCTTCTCTTCCAGTAGCACTGCATGAAGTAATTCAGTGTGGATTTCACAAAGGCAAGATCGTACAGGTCATTTACAATGTTGAAATTCCAGAAAGCTACTGAGACCACCCCATCCCGGGTGAATCTTGTCTGGACTTTGTAATTAGCATCCTTATAGTCTTGCCGGTCTATCACGACAGTTGCCTCAACTTTGATCCCTTTCAACTCGAATTCAATCACTTTCTTCTACCTCCTTCCATAGTTTCACCAGGTAAGACGCAGAACTTTTCACCTTGCGTGTTTTGGTGAGATAATCGGCAATTGGACGAAACCCCATACCATCTGCCTTCAGTTCTTTTACTTCCCCCCAGTAAGCCAGAATTTTCCGACGCAGTACAGGCGTCCTCCCTTTTTGAATCAATCCGGCAGCGCTGGCCTTACGCAGGTGGGAAAAGTCGTCGTATTGTTCCTTCTCCGCCACCCGGTAGCCTTTACCTTTTACGGTGTCCCATCCATCTTTACGAGCTGCCATGTGTTGAGACATCACCTGAGTCTCTGAAGCATTGCTCAACCTGACTTGAACGGTTT
>CAYQMO010000023.1:0-25910 GCA_964418315.1 uncultured Geobacter sp.
CGCAGCGATACACAAGGGGAGCAAACGCAACTTGAAGCGAATGATTACGGTAAATTGCGCCGCCCTGCCGGAGAACCTGGTCGAATCCGAATTATTCGGCTATGGGCGTGGTGCCTTCACCGGTGCCGTCGCAAGCCACAGGGGAAAGTTCGAGCAGGCTGACGGCAGCACCATATTTCTGGATGAGATCGGCGATCTGCCGGCCAATGCCCAGGCCAAATTGTTGAGGGTTCTTCAGGACAAGGTGGTAGTCCGTTTGGGAAGCGAAAAATCGATTAATATCGATGTCAGGATTATCGCGGCGACCAATCAGGACATTAAAAAACTTGTCGCGCAGGGGCGTTTTCGGGAAGATCTTTTTTATCGCCTCAACGTGATCACCATTAATACGCCGCCGCTGCGGGAGCGACGTGAGGATATTCTGCCTCTGGCCGCCTTTTTCATTAACAAGTTCGCAAAATCCATGAATAAGCCGGTTGCTGGTATCAGTGAAGGGGCTCGCACCCTGCTGCTCTCGCATGATTATCCGGGAAATGTGCGTGAATTGGAAAACGCCATTGAACGTTCTGTAGCTTTAAGTTCCGGCACGGAAATCCACCCTCAGGACCTTCCTGTTGATTTTGTTGCCGCCAACAATAACGATGCCCGGCATCTATCCCCCCCCGCAGGTGTTTTAGAAAATGAAACATACAATCTCCACCACGCAAGAGATGGCTTTGAGAGACAGGCCATTATGGATGCCCTTGCACAGACTAACGGACGCCGGGCGGAAGCAGCCAAGCTTTTGAACATTTCCAGAAAAACCCTCTGGTTAAAATTGAAAACCGTGGAATAAATGTAACGTCTTCCATTACCTTGTTACATATTTGTTACATTTCCCACCGGCCTCTTTTCCTTCAATCACGAAAACTTTCCTGATTTCAGACCTATAGATATGGTGTCCGTTGATGGCATGGCACTTGCTTTTACGACACTCGGTACAGGACATCGCCATATCCGCCTGATTATACCCGCCTATATTACATAAAACTGCCGGAGAGAGCCTATGCCCGTTTCGGGGATTGTACTGAATTGTGTCGCAGCGCGCGTTAACGACATTGCCTTGCGGCTGGCTGAGGTTCCTTGTCTGGAAGTTCATGGTGTGCTGCCGGATGGTCGGATTGTTGCCGTAATCGAAGCTGACACTGTTGATGATGAGGTCGCGCTGGTATCGGAACTTCAAGAGATTGAAGACGTAATTTCGGTGCAGGTGGCTTATCACAATTTTGAGGATGTAATCGCATAGCAGCTATAAAGAGTGGCGGCTTTTGTTGTCACTACACTAACCGGCAAGGGGGACAAAATGGGGTTGACCAGAAGGGATTTTATCAAAGCAAGTGCGGCTGCAGCGGCGTTTGCCGCAGTAGGGGTTCCTGTAGTGCGTCCGAAGGACGCCCAGGCGGCTGAATCGGGAATTACCTGGGGCAAGGCTCCATGCCGCTACTGCGGAGTTGGATGTTGTGTGCTCGTGGGGGTCAAGGGGGGCAAAATTGTGGCCACCAAGGGGGATCCGGCGGGACCGGTCAACAAGGGGCTCAACTGTATAAAGGGATATTTCCTCTCCAAGGCCCTGTACGGCAAGGATCGTTTGACCAAACCGCTGATACGCAAAGGCAACAAAATGGTTGAGGCAAGCTGGGACGAAGCGCTTGATCTGATTGCTTCAAAATTCAAGGAAGCCATCGCTTCTCACGGCCCAGATTCGGTTGCCATGTACGGTTCCGGGCAGTGGACCGTTCACGAGGGGTATACCGCCTCGAAGCTGATGAAGGGGGGAATAGGGACAAACAACCTGGAACCCAACGCCAGACTCTGCATGGCTTCTGCGGTTGTTGCCTTCATGAACACATTTGGCTCCGATGAACCGATGGGGTGCTATGACGACCTCGACCTGGGCGATACTTACATCCTCTGGGGAGCCAATATGGCCGAAGCGCATCCTGTGCTCTTTTCACGACTTATCGACAACAAGCTGAAACATCCCGGCGTCAAACTGATCGACATCGCCACCCGCAAAACCCGTACGACTAAGATGGCTGACGAATATATCGCGATGAAACCGCAAGGGGATCTGGCGGCTATCAATGCAATCATCCACGTTATCTTGAGAGACAAGCTATATGATGAGGCGTTTATAAAACAGCATGTCAATTTCAAACGCGGAAAAGAGAACGCACCATATGGCCTTAAAGACAAGGAAGTTTTCAATGAGACACCGGCTGACGTAGTAAACCTTACTTTTGACGAATATAAGGAGTTGATGAAACAGTTCACCCCTGAATGGGGTGAGAAACTTTCAGGTATTCCGGCGAAGAAAATCGAGGAGCTGGCCAGAGTTTACTGCGACAAATCCCGCAAGATCAACTCGCTCTGGACTATGGGAGTCAATCAGCATTCCCGCGGCGTGTGGGTCAACAACCTCATCTATAATCTCCACCTTTTGACCGGCAAAATCTGTAAACCGGGCGAAAACCCGCTTTCCCTGACAGGCCAGCCATCCGCCTGTGGTACAGCACGCGAAGTAGGCACTTTCGCCCATCGGCTTCCTGCAGACATGGTGGTGATGAATGAGGCGCACCGAAAGAAAACCGCTGAAATATGGGGTATAGATCCAAAGAAAATTTCCCCAAAGGTAGGTCTCCACACTATGGAGATGTTCAGGGCAATTGACAGAAACGAACTCAAATGCATCTGGATCCAGTGCACCAATCCGTTTCAGTCGCTGCCGAACGTCTCCCGGCTGCGCAAAGCGGCAGAGGCGCGCAAGGCTTTCATTGTTGTTTCCGACATCTATCCGACAAAAACGACAGAGGTAGCAGACGTTATCCTCCCGTCTGCAAGCTGGGTGGAAAAGGAAGCTGTTTACGGCAACACCGAACGCCGGACACAGCACTGGTTCAAGATGGTAGAGCCGCCTGGAGAGGCCAAAGAGGACAGTTGGCAATTGATCCAGTTTGCCAATCGGATGGGTCTGGGGCACCTGTTCCCCTACAGCGAGAAGGGCTTTTATAAGGAGATGTGGGAGGAATACCGCAAGTTTACAATAGGCAGCGGCAAAGACCTGGCTCCGTATGAAGCATACGCCAAGGTGCGCGGCCTGCGCTGGCCGGTAAAAGCGGACGGCAAGGAAACCCGCTGGCGCTACACCGAAGCCGATGACCCATACGTGAAAAAAGGGGAGGGGATCAAGTTCTACAAGGCGCCGGGCAACAAGGTTAATGTCTGGTTCCGCCCTTACGAACCACCGGCAGAATCGCCTGACAAGGAATATCCATTCTGGTTCTGCACCGGTCGTCTGTTGGAACATTGGCATACCGGCACTATGACCGGACGGGTACCTGAATTAAAACGAGCCGTTCCGGGCGCAACGATCGAGTTGCACCCGGAGGATGCCAAAATGTTGGGCATCAAGAACCGCGATATGGTGCGGATCACATCCCGCCGTGGCAGTGTACTGCTCCCAGCGGAGATCAACGGTCGCAGCACCCCTGAGAAGGGGAGCGTTTTTACTACTTTCTTCGACGAAACCAAGCTGATTAATGAATTGTGTATTGATGCCTTCGATCCACTCTCCAAAGAGCCCGATTTCAAGAAGTGTGCTGTAAAGGTAAAGAAGGCTTAGGAATTTCTGATGAGTGCAGAGTCAACGTATACCGGCATAACACGAAGGCAGTTTCTGAAGGGTGGCGCAATTACCCCTATTGCCTTCATGCTTGCCGGAAGCGGGGTCGCGGCAGTCTACCTGCGACCTGCTGACGCTCAGGGTTTTACTCTTCGTCCGCCGGGAGCAATAGCAGAAAAACGTTTTTTGTCTGCTTGCGTCAGATGTGGTAAATGCGCTCAGGCATGTCCCTACCAATCCATCAGGATGGCTGGCGGTGAAGCGGGGATCGGTATCGGAACTCCGGTTATAACCCCGCGCGAGATGCCCTGTTATCTCTGCTCGGATTTGCCCTGCATCAAGGCATGTCCTTCGGGGGCGCTGGACAAAAATCTGAAGGAGATTGAAAAAATTCGCATGGGGACAGCAGTGATCATTGACCGTGAAAGCTGCCTCTCCATCCGCGGGTTGCGCTGCGAAGTCTGCTACCGTCAATGTCCACTGATCGACAAGGCGATCACGATAGAACCACGGCATAACACCCGCACCGGCGAACACACCATCATGGAACCGGTTGTACACAAAGAAAAATGCGTCGGCTGCGGTATCTGCGAGAACTCCTGTGTTCTGCCGAAACCGGTCATAGTTGTGCAAAAAACGGTTGAGACACAGAAGGATAGTTATGAGTTCTAAGTGGTGGATTCTACGCCTGTCAGTTCAATTGACTATACTGGCGTTGATCGCCTCGCCGCTTCTGGGAATGACCTTTTTCCAGGGAAATCTGGCTGCCGCCGATCTGTTCGGGGTTCCTCTGGCAGACCCGCTGGCTTTTCTGCAGGCTCTGATAGGGGGAAAGGTCTTTGTACTCTCCTATCTGGGGTCGGCACTGCTGGTTGTCACTTTTTATTTTATCCTCGGAGGGCGCAGTTTTTGCGGTTGGATCTGCCCGGTCGGGCTGATAACCGAACTGGGTGACAAACTGCGCAGTCGACTGGGAAGCGGCGAGGCAACAATGCCTCTTACCGCCAGCCGCTATACTCTCTGGCTGGTGCTTTTGGTTGTCGCTGTAACCGGTGTTCCGCTTTTTGAAGTTTTTTCGCCGATCGGCATCGTCAGTCGGGCGATCACCTTCGCATCGTTCATGCCGCTGCTGTTGCTGGCAGCGATCCTGCTGGTGGAAATAGCGGTTGCTAGACGGGTCTGGTGTCGCTCTCTATGCCCGCTCGGAGGTTTTTACAGCATTCTGGCACGTTTCAGCCCTGTTAGAATCGGTTTTATCGAGAGCCGCTGTACTCACTGCGATGATTGTCTGCGTATATGTCCGGTCGAAGAAGTATTGATTCCCTCGCTGAAGCGGGGCGATCAGCAGGTAATTTCCGGTGACTGCAGCCGATGCCTTGCGTGCGTCGATTGCTGTCCCACCAGAGCCCTGAAAATTAGTCTTTTCTACAAGTAACGCCGTACTGAATATATCTTTGTCACAAGGAGGCTATTAATGAAACGAATTGCGAACTCTGTGTTGTTGCTGACCGCTGTTGTCTTACTGGCATTCATCCCCGTTGCCTTTGCTGAGGAGCAGCCTGAACTGGATCTGGCTGCCGACGCGAAGAAGGCTTCGGGCATCCCTCCTGCGATTCCACACGCGGTAAAACCGGAGCAAGATGGTGAAGCCTGTAACTCATGCCACCGTACTGGCGTCAAGAAGGCCCAGCCCACAACTCATCCTGATCGGCTGAACTGTACATCATGTCATGTGCAGGGCGAAGTGAAGAAGGGGAAGAATACAACCCCAAAGGGCAAGATGAAGTGATACTCTCCCGCAAGGATTTTTTCAGGCAGAGCGTTTTCTCTCTGGGAGAAACCTTGCTGAAGGTCAGCGGCACAGCACTGAATGTCTATGTTTCACCCGGCTCACCCCCCGCTGATTTTGATCCGGACAAGGAACCGGTAGCGGACGAGAACATGATTGCCAAGGCTGATAACCAGCACTGCCTTGCAAAGGGGTGCGGTTGTTTTTCCTGCGTTGAGCGGTGCGAGAATGAAGCTATTAAACTTATTCCGGGATCAGGAATCAGCATTGATGAAGCACTTTGCACCGGCTGCGGATCTTGCGAGTATATCTGCCCGGTTGAGCCGAAGGCTGTAGTGCTGATTTCCAGACAGCAAGAAAGAAGGAATATTTGATTTAAGTCAAATTTTCTTCACGATGAATGCGGCACAATCCGCCGAAATAATTTGTACCACCACATAAGTGAAGCACATTCCACAGAAAGGAGAATCACCATGCTGAAGAAGAAACTGGCCGTTATGGCCGCAATTGCAGGGGTCGCGGGGCTGTTGTTAGTCCTTCCGGCCATGACCACCGCAGCCAACAAGCCTGCCACAAAACAGGCCAACGATGGCCGCGCCAAATGTTACGAGTGCCACGACGAGGTCAAGGCACTCAAGGAGGGCTCCAAACATGCCAAACTGGCCTGTACAGTCTGTCATGACAAACTGGATGCTCACAAGACCGATCCCGAGAAGAACAAACCTGTTACTACTATCGATCAGGCACTGTGCGGCAAATGCCACAAAAACCAGATGGAAAGCTTCTACAGCATAATCCGTGACGGTGGCGCCCGTAAAGAGAAGGGTGTTCCGGCTGGTCGTTCGCCAATGCAGGATAAATTATTGCAAGGTCACGGTTTCACTTTTGAGCACGCGGAACCGCGTGGACACGCCTTTATGGTGATCGACCAGTTTGCCGTGGATCGTTTCCAGGGAGGCCGTTACCAGGTAAAGGGTGGCTGGAAAAACATTGATAAAATGGGTAAAACATGGGATGTGCTGGAAGATAAAGGCAAAGGATTCAAACTGCCGGAAACGGCAATGGCTGGCAACCCGACTTGTATACAGTGCAAGTCATCCGACCATATCCTGAAGCAGAAGTTCATGGGAGACAAGGACCCTAAGGCCAAATGGGATCGTACCTCCGATGTCAATGACGTTGCTAAGGACACCAATAATCCGGTTGGCTGCATCCATTGCCACGATCCTCACGGCACACAGCCGCGTGTGGTGCGCGATGCTCTGATCCAGGCTATTGATAAGGATCGTGCCGGGAACATTTTTGCCAAGGATGGCAAGACTGACCTGAAGGTCGTTTCCTTCCGTGACGGCTTCCGCAAAATCGGAGTCATGGGGAAGACTGATTCGCGCATGATGTGCGCCCAGTGCCATGTCGAGTATAACTGTAACCCCGGAACACAGCCGAGCGACGGTAAACCGGTCAAGTTCGACGACCAGCGCACCAATCACTTCCCGCTCAAAAACTCGATGCAGTTGCTGAAGCATTACAAGGAACTTGACTTCTTCGACTTCAAGCATGCCGTTACCGGTGCTCGCCTGATCAAGTTTCAGCATCCGGAAGCAGAGACCTATGCCGGTAGCGTACATGACAAAGCCGGTGTGCAGTGTCACCAGTGCCATATGCCCAAACAAAAGGGCAAAGATGGTAAAATGTTCTCAACTCATGGCGTGATCAAGCCGAAGCATGACGTCAAGGCTGCATGCCTTGGTTGCCACTCAAACAGCACTGTTGCGAAAAAACAGTACGAGATGGATTCAATTATCAATTACACAAAAGGCAAGATGCGTAAGTCTGAGTACTGGCTTGGCGAACTGATCGACACATACGCAGCAGCACAACGTATGGGCGTAGCTGAAAGCGTTCTGGCTCAGGCGCGTGAAAAGCATGAAGAAGCGCATGTTCTCTGGGAATACTGGACCGCTGAAAATTCAGACGGCTTCCATAACCCGGGACTGGCTCGCGAGAGCCTGACTGGATCAATCTCCGCCTCCAAGGCCGGCGTTAAGCTTCTTAACGACGCCGTGGCGGTAGTTAAAAAGGGTGAAGTGAAGAAGTAATTTTTGATTCAACTTTTGCAAAAACAGCCCCGTTCCGAAAGGAGCGGGGCTGTTTTTGTTTCTGCTGCAGCTTGTCACTCAACCTATCATTTGTACGGCAGGCTCTCCTGATTTAGGTCAGTAACACGTTCTGCCACCAATCGCACTGCGGAACCTCCCTTGCCGCTGCCACGGAATGCCGCCAACAATTGAGTAGAGGTTTGTGAGTCAATAGTATTTTTTCTCTGAGTAAGCGCCTCATATTCTTGTGGTGAAAACATGTACGCCACCGGTCTGCCGCGCCGGGTGATAGAAACCGGTTCACGCTGGGCACTATCCAGCAACATGCCAAAATGATTCTGGCCTTCAACTGAAGTCATTGTTCTCATGACAGATCCTCTTTTATCGGATGGCCATAATAGCTATATTTTATCAATTAGCAATAATTGTTTTTTAAATACTGGATTGATGTACTATATTGATGTACAATTTTAACATCAATTTTTGATTTCGGAGGTGTCAGCCGTGAGAAACAGTATTCCCTGTACTCTTCGCCTTGAAGAAGAAATTTATACCCGCGTCAAGGAAATTGCCAGAGAGCGCCACACATCATTTACAGCATTCGTTCAGGGTGTACTTGCCGATGTGCTGAAAAAAGAGGAACAAAAATCACTCTACGATGCTTTTTCGCAAGCGGGGGAGGATGCAGATGTCGGGTTCGCCTTAACTGGCCAGCAAGAGGTGATTGGCCACCATGAATAACACCCCTAAACGAGGTGAAATCTGGCTTCTCGACTGGTCACCATCCCGTGGTTCCGAGCAGGCCGGTTTTAGGCCGGCTTTGATTATTCAGACTGACGCAGCCAACAGTAATCCGAATTACCCGAACACCATTGTGCTGGCAGTCAGCACAAAAGGAAAACAGGTTCCATTCCATGTGGCTCTGACGCCGAACAAGCTCAACGCCCTTACCGAAGCATCATTTGTGAAATGCGAGCAGGTATTGACTGTTGCCAAAGAACGGCTGGTAAAAAGGCTGGGTGTCATTGATGCAGGTGAATTGCAACTGATCAACCGCGCCGTCAGACTGGTGCTGGAGGTCGGGTAGGCTCGTCGTATCTGGCGCAGGGGAAAAAGAATAAGGCTACGGAGACGTCGGTGAGGTTGAAGCTGCTTGATCCGGGGCTGGCGGAGTTGTTGCGGCGGTTGATACGGTAGGTTGGTGCAGTGCACACCCAACGGCGGTACGGCTTTTTCCCGTAAACATAACCGTTTCATTAACTACACCCGTTTCATCGGGTGCCCGGAAATCCAGTCACGCAGAGCGGCGTCAATGCGAGATTGCCAACCAGCACCGCTTGATTTGAAGTATTCGACGACATCGGATGATAAGCGGATGGCTGTTGGAATCTTGGTTGTTTCTGCTTTTGGCCTGCCAGGTTTGCGCACGACCTTTGTCGATGCAAAAAAGTGTGCCACCTGCGCTGGATCGTTCGGGTCGTAAAGATCGATATCCGGGTTGTATGTAACAGGGGCATCGGCGGCAGCATCCCGCTTTACCCGGTCCCAGTCAGTCAGTGAAGTCTTTTTCAAGCCAGACATGGTATGCCTCCCTTTCGTGTTTGTGGGCCCTGCGAAAACTGATGACTCTTCGTTTTTCGCCAGGCAGCCAGATAACCGTTAGCACTGTCAGTACTTCCGCGACATACGCAAAAGTCTGCCGCCTTATTTCTCCATTACGGACGCTTTCAAACTCCAGACGATAGTAATTTGACAGGACAAGCCCGGCGTCCAAAAAGTCCAGGTGGTGTTTTTCCAGATTCAAAAGCCGCTTTGTTTCGTCCCAAATCATAATTATTGTATATACGGTAATTAAATTTGCGTCAAATGAAAAAAGTTTGCAAGAAAATCAGTGGCGGGTTACGTCCATTATAATAACAGCATTTTTCACCGAATGACGTTTCTTGTCGTATATGTGCGATATGGTTTTGCAGGTAGATACTTGGCAGTCAAGGTACTGTCAGAAAGTACATCAGGTGAAGTGCTTTCAAATATATTTCTGCCCATGTCGGAACAGTTTTTGCTGATCGTCCACTAACATGATTGTTGTAATGCGTTATGCATATCCATTTACTTCATTACCACACAATATAGCTAAGTATGGCGATACGGCAGCACTCTTGAGAGAAGGAGTGAGCCATGACAAAATCGGTAGTTGCGTCAATATTTTGAATAACCAGCTACCAGAAAGACGAAGTGCACTATGAATCCAGAAAACTCAGCTACATCAGATTGGTTTAAGGATCACCTCAAAGGTTTGGTTTATGGTCAGGCTGTTGGCGATGCACTTGGCCTCGGTGCTGAATTTATGTCCAAGGCTGAGGTTATTTCAAAGTATGGCAAGACGGGGCTCCGTTCTTATTCCCAGATTATTCAGGATCGGCACAGACGTAACTGGCCGATTGGCTCCTGGACTGACGATACAGACCAGATGCTCTGTATTTTTGACAGTATTTTGGAGAATAAAGGAATTGATATTCACGATATTGCTCTCAAGATTCATTCCTGGGTAAAGGGAGGCGGAAAAGGGATTGGGCAATTGACGAGTATGGCTGTCAGGTCAAGTATTTTTTTATCAGACCCGCATTCAGCCGCGAAAGAAGCATGGATGATGACTGCAAGAAGGTCTGCTTCGAATGGCGGCGTAATGAGAACTGCAATTTTGGGTGCATGGGAGTACACCTCTCTGGAAAAGGTGAAGGAAAATGCAGAACGGGTATGTCGCATCACTCACTATGATCCCCGTTGTGTTGGCTCCTGCGTTGCAGTGAGTATTGCAATCAGCCTGCTTCTGCAAGGTGAGACTGAAACCAAAAAAATAATTGACACCGTAATACAGCAAACATCTGAATATTCTCCGGAAATAATAAGGTACCTTCAAAAGGCCCGTGATGAATCAATTGAATCTCTCAACCTTGACGAAGGATATAAACCGCATGAGCAGAATTGTATTGGCTACACATTTAAAACCATGAGTGCCGGTTTCTGGGCTTTGATGCACGCCAGCTCTTTTGAACAGGGGCTTCTCCAGATTGTGAATGAGGGTGGTGATGCGGATACAAACGCGGCTGTAGTCGGCGCGATGCTGGGAGCACGGTATGGTTTTGATTGCATACCGTATCGGCTTACTTCTGAACTAAACAAAGGTTCTGATCTTGATGCACGAGTCTATAAATTGATAAAATTAATTAATAATATTCCGAAGATGATACTTGAGGACCTCGACCACTGACATACATGTTGACAGCCATATTGGATGATAGTGCATTTACGTAGGGCCTCCCAAATATGGTATTGCTTTAAATATTGATACAGAGGAATTGCATGCTCAACCATGGTGTGATGGTTTGGCGAAATATGACTATTGAGGTGAGGAATTTTGAGCCGATTAGCAATTTATTGCGCTGATATTGGATCCGTGAAGAGGGGTAATTTTGCTTGGGCGCGTATTATCAACAAATCAGAGCGTACGAGTGACAACATTCGAGAGCTTGTTAGCGTAATAGCGAGAGACTTATCTGCTGGTTTGAAGGTTGCTCTGGGATTTGAATGTCCTTTGTTTGTGCCTATAGCAGAAGATCCAATTAATCTGACGTCAGCACGAATTGGGGAAGGTAGTCGCGCATGGAGTGCAGGAGCTGGATGTGGCTCACTAGCAACAGGGTTAACGGAAACTACTTGGATATTAGAAAAGCTCATAGAGCACATTAAAGTACCAGCATTCCTAGGTTGGGAGGAATTTAAAAAAGCGGATGCGGGGCTATTCATTTGGGAAGCATTTGTTTCAGTAAAACCGGTAAGTACCGTGAGAAATCAAAATATTTATGACGCACTCGTCGCTGCACGTACTTTTGACAAAAAGCGACTAGATGAACCTTTTGAGAGTCAAATTACTTGTAAAAACGCTCGGTCACTAATTGGTGCCGCACTTCTACAAACTGGGTGGAGCGATCAAGTGTCGGTACTCTCTCAGCAATGTATTGTAGTAAAGGGTGAATTTAATGCTTATTGAATTAGTCAACCAGATCGCTAAAATACCTTCGTTTACAACTTACGAAGACCGTATATGGCCCCTCGTTGAGCAATATCTTTTGAAACTACCGGTAACTTTGACTCGCATATCAGAAAACAACTGTATCATCTCCTGGCCTGGAAACTGCCCAGGCCGACCAATAGCGATCACCGCTCACCTTGATAAAATCAACCACTTTGGAACTTCTGACATTGGTGAACTACCTGTTTTACTGGATGGGGATGAAATAGTCGGCCAGCTTGATGATGCTGTTGGAGTAGCAATTTGCCTCCAAATTTTCTCAGAGTGTGTGCACCTCAAAAATTGCCCACCAATTTTGATTCTCCTTTCAGAGATGGAAGAAAAGTCCAGCTACAAAAAGTCCGAACTCTTGAAAAATACTGGTATCGGAATTGAACTTTCACCGGGAGCTCACAGAATCGCTGACTACCTTATCAGCCAGAATATTGTACCAGAAGCCGTAATAACAATTGATACTTCCCCCGTGTTTCGGAAAACCGGTGGCATTGCAGTTTATACGGAGTTCTGGGAGCACTATGGAATTGATCCGTCTTCATCGCAACTGCAAGCTAAAACAGAAGAACTAGCCAATAGAATCGTTAAAATTGATCCTGATGTTTTCCACGCTAATGGAGTGAACGACTACCTCACATATGGAATGAGGTTAAACGAGCGAAAGGGCTCAGATATTCCAAGTATTGCAATCGAGCCGGCTATCTGGCCAATGCACCAGATTGATGAGCGGATGAAGATTGCCGATATTCAGCGAGTTAGCTCCATTTTACTGGAACTACTCAAAGCTTGGAAACCGCTAAAGGGGGTAACTCATGTATGACCATCATATCAAAGCTGGCAACCCAGGTGATGTCATCAAGCATGTTGCGCTGATAGCGGCTGCCAACGTACTGATGCGTTCATGCGGTGGCAGGTTTCATTATGCCGATACATATTCTGGATATGCGTACAACCCGCTCCGATCAGCAGGAGAGTGGCGTAATGGCATTGGTATGATTCACGACGGCAAATTTGTTTTCTGCAAAGAGGATGTATGTTTTTGGCGGGAACTGTGGGATTGCAAATATGGCCTGGAAGGATCGGTATACCCCGGATCATCGGTTTTTATTCGTAAACTTTGTCTCAAGAATGGCGTCACTTTTCAACCACGTTTATGGGATGTTTCACCGACGGCTATCTCCCAGCTTATGACTGCATATTGTACGCAAGAAGCTCAGATTTTCTCACGACCAGCAATTTTGGCTGACTTCGAGGGCTGCATCACCAATCTGCTGTTGGTTGATCCTCCGGATTTTGATGACATAGACAAAGATCTGAGTTTTTTTGATTTGGTAGATAATGTTATCCTTTGGTTACCGGTAACAACTGTCGATGGTGTCGAAACAGTTACCTCCTCGGATGCTTATCAGAAGTGTAGAGACAGGGGCCTGGCTGCTTTTTCAGTTATGTGGGGTGGCAGTAAAAACACCAAAGGTTGCCGACTGGTATGCCAGTTAGCGCCTCAAGCATTACAGGCTATAAAACATGCCTTATTGGAACTTGTTGGCGCAATAGAGGAGTGGCAGATAGAAGTAACTGCGGGACAATTCGGTTAATCTAAGGGTCAAACCCATATCAGGTCTCAACACTATACAAACTCTAAAAAATGTAGGCAGTTGAGACCCTTATACAAATCATTTTTCTATAAAAACACCCGAATGGCATATTCTGTCATATCTTTGTAGTAGTATGATTTTAAAAATTACATCCGTTTTGTAACTCAATAATGAGAATGGAGCATATATGGAAAATCTTCTTACCCACCTTAGTTTTGACACTCAAAAAATGATGCAGGAGTTTCCTCCAGAGATTCAGAACCGAAACAAACTGGAAGTGTTCAAAATTGCATGCCCTAAAGGATGCGTCCATTCTGGAGAAATCGCCTTTTCGCGATGGAGTGAGATATCGTTGCCTGAAACAGTGACTAATTCTGATTGGCGAACAGACATACAGATTTGTGAAGATGTATTCGGGTATGAGCCAACGGAACAAGCTGAACTGCTGGAGTGGTATCTCAATTTTTCCAATTACGAAATATTCACCGACTACGGCGGGCCTCTACTCGCCCAGGATGAAATGCAAGTGGCAGAACATCCAGCACTTGCCTCATTGAGGGAAACACTGGTAAGGCGAGGTGAATCCACAAGGACTGTAGAAAATGACAGGCCAACACCAATTCTGATCCGCAACGTGGAACGCAGGTGTTCTATTGATACCAAGCCTTGCGCAGAAAGGCCTTATGGGCTGTACGGAAACGAATTTGCCAGTGCTTTGCCAAAAGATATTCAAAAGGCAACCAGAGCGATACTACCGCCGACTGTGACCAATATTATCGCCATAGAGGCACCTGCCGACGGATATGGAACCTATTCGGATGAAACTATCGAATACATACTCAGTACGGCCGTCACCGGATTTGCTGCTGCACGCTCTGAATCCCTACAGAACGGCGCTACTCAGGTGACAATTCACACAGGTTTTTGGGGGTGCGGAGCCTATGGCGGCAACCGGATTTTGATGACATCACTACAGATTATTGCTGCAAATCTGGCTGGTATTGACAGACTTATATTCCATACTGTTAAAAGCGAAGGGGCCGAGGCTGTACAGCAAGCTCTTAATTACGTCAGAAATGGCATTCAGTATGGTCAAGTAAATACGCAGGTGGCTAGTATCATCAGCCAGATTGTAGCAACCGGGTTTGAATGGGGCGAGAGTGATGGGAACTGAGAACTTCGAATAGCTACGGAGGAAATTATGAATAGCGAAGATTTAGCATATTCAAAGCTTTATGCTGGTTGTAACGCTGAAAAATCCGGAGATTTCAATCTTGCAGCGAGGGAATATCGAAGCGGGTTAGAATTTGTAACAGAAGATTTTGATACTGCATACTTTTTAAATAACAATTTAGGGTATTCGCTCATACAGCTCGGTGATTTTGTAGAGGCCGAGATTTACTGCCGAGAAGCAATATTAATTGATCCTCACAGATATAATTCTTATAAGAATTTAGGTTTAGCTCTCCAGGGACAGGGTCAGTTTATAGAAGCTGCTCTGGCACTACAATTAGCATCTGTAATGAGCAGCGATCCGCGTGCTGAGAAACATCTCGAAGAGTTGTTGTCCGTGCACCCTGAAGCTAAGAGTTCACTTAAGACGTATACTGTTATCGAAAGTGAACAGCACATTTTCCAGGGTCAAAGCAGCTCTATTCACTAATCGAGAGGGTCATATATCATGAGAACCTTGAGGGTCGTTGCTTGCAAATTAACTATTGGAGCCGAGTTCCGGGTGCTACAAAATCATTCAAAACCTGGTCTTTATGAGTAACAGGAGCAGGAATCTTCCGGGGTGATGTGGGGTGGGGTGGGGCGGAGCGGGTTATGGAAGATATTGTGGCTAGGTGCCGCGTACGGTCAGGCTTGCAAGATTGCAAGTTGCACTATTATGGGAATCAACACCAAAACCGATGGGCTACAAATCCTGCCGATAGCATCCACAATTACCAATATTGACTACAGGTTCTGTGGCAAGATATCTGAAGCATACATATCATCTTGCCAATTTTCTGGTGTAGATATACAGTGATCGCCATGAATAATAGAGATTTCAGCATAGCGCGTAACTTCAAGGAACTTGTCCAGCAGCGGGTAACCCCCCTTGATGTACGAGTATTCGGCTCACGTGCTCGTGGCGATGCTTCGGCTGATTCTGACCTCGACGTTTTCGTTGTTGTTGAAGACGCCACCCGTGAAATTGAAAAATATATCAGTGATTGCGCTTGGGAAGCTGGCTTTGAGCAGGATATAGTTATCGTGCCGGTTATCGTCAGCCAGAACAAAATCAAGGGAATCCTCAAGGAATCCGTCTTTATTCTGAACGTGTATCGTGAAGGCGTGACGGTATGACCGACAATCGAAAGGCTCTCATTGAATATCGACTGACACAAGCAAATGATTCCATCAGGGAAGCAGATGTACTTCATCAATCTGGTATGAGCCTGCGTTCGGTGATGAATCGACTGTATTATTCAATGTTTTACGCAGTACTTGCCCTGTTGCAGGAAAAGCAACTGGGAACATCGAAGCACTCCGGGGCAATTGCCCTGTTTGACCGGGAGTATGTAAAGACCGGCTGTTTCCCCAAAGAAATGTCGAGGGCTCTGCATCGAGCCTTTGCCCTGCGACAAAAAGGGGACTACATGGAAGAGACTGAAGTAACCGTCAACGATATAGAAGAAATAAGACCGATAGCAGAAGAGTTTGTAGTAGGAGTTGAAAAACACTTGAGCCAGAATATCACCCCATCCATTGTATGAACAGTTGCCCTCCGTGAAGGTCCGTTATATCTCAACTGCCAGCTTTTTGTGAACGTGGAAATATATCCATGGGGGACCTTGAGGGACGTTGCTTGCTACTTAACTATTGGAGCGGAGTTCCAGGTGCTACAAAATCATTCAAAATTTGGTCTTTATGAGTTACAGGAGCAGGAATCTTCCGGGGTTATGTGGGGCGGGGCAGTTTATGGAAGATGTTGTGACTAGACTACTTCATCAATGTTTTCAGTGCCTGTTTCAAAAGCCCCTCCACCGAAACTCCCCCACCCGCGTCGAGTCCCGCCATGGCTTTACGTACTTGTGGTTCCTTATAACCAAGATTGAGCAGTGCAGAGATGACATCTTCTGCGACATCATCGGCAGGAATCTTCTTGGCGTCAACGGCAGGAAGCGATAACAGATCAAGTTTCACTACCTTGTCTTTCAGCTCCAGCACGAGCCGTTCAGCCGTTTTTTTGCCTATTCCGGGGATGGTTGACAGTTTGCCCAGATCCCCCTGTGTCAAAGCCTGGGCAAGCGGGCCGGGTTGAATGTTGGATAGGATATCCCTCGCCAGTTTGGGGCCGACACCTGAGACGGCAATCAGCAGTTGGAAGAATGATTTTTCGAGGCGTGTGCGAAAGCCATAGAGAAGGATGGCATCCTCCCTGACACTTGTGTGGATGTGCAGTGAAGCGGTTCCCCCCTCTTCAGGGAGTTCATAATAGGTAGAAAAGGGGATATGCACCCGATATCCGACGCCATGCACATCGAGAATAATATGGTCGGGCGTTTTGTGGGCGATCAGGCCGGTCAGAAGTGCAATCATAGCTTCATATTTCTCCAGGAGGTTTTTTTCTGTTTCGTAGTAACTAAGCCGCCCGATTTCTGATTGAGGGCATAAGAATTTATGTGGCAAACGGCAACCGCAAGCGCATCTGATGCGTCAGCCTGAGCTATCTCAGGAAGGCCCAGCAATATCTTGAGCATCTTCTGCACCTGCTCCTTTTCCGCCCTTCCCTGACCGACAACGGCCTGTTTTACCTGAAGCGCGCTGTATTCAAATACCGGCAGGCCGCAATGAACAGCAGCCACAACAGCGGCACCCCTGGCCTGTCCCAGCTTAAGGGCACTCTGTGGATTGGTCGCAAAAAAGATGTTCTCGACAGCCACCTGATCCGGCTTGTATCTGGCAACCACTTCAATAAGCCCGTCGAATATTTTTTTCAACCGTCCGGGAAAATCCGCCGCTGCGTCTGTAAAAATAGCGCCGTTATCAATATGAACCAGTCGGTTTCCCACCTGTTCCACAAGGCCGTAACCGGTGATGCGAGAGCCGGGATCTATGCCAAGAACGATCATGCTACTCCTTTACATCTCATCGGGAGACGGTGACGCCAATCCGGTCACAGATATTCGCTACTTTGCAACTTGAGCAGCGCGGCGACACCGGATGGCAGTGATTCTGCCCGAAGGCGACCAGCAAGTCGTTGATTTCGACCCAATACTCTGAGGGCAGGACATTTCTCAGCACATGCTCAGTTTCATCAGGAGTTTTTGTGGATATGTAACCGAGACGGTTGCAGATGCGGTGAACGTGGGTATCAACACATATCCCCGGCTTACCGAAACCTAGCGTTACCACCAGATTGGCCGTTTTACGCCCCACACCTTTAAACTTTAGCAGTTCATCAATGCTGTCAGGCACGATTCCATGATACTTTTCGACAAGTTCCTGTGACAAAACTGCTATCTGAGCCGCCTTTGTCCGATAAAATCCGGCCGGATAGATCAAAGCGGATATCTCATCCACCGTCAGTAGCATCATCTCTTCCGGAGTTTCGGCCCTGGCAAAAATCCGTGCGGAAGCCTGGGCGGTAACGTCATCTTTGGTGCGAAGTGAGATGATACAGGAGATCAGAACTTTGAAGGGGCTGCCGTCACATTGGGCAACAATTGTAACAGCCGGGGTCTGCCAGGTTTTGTATTCCTCGCGCAGTGCAGCAATTATGCTATGAATATCTTGAGGCTTCATTGGCCGGATAGTACCGTATGCGGCAATTATCTGCAATAGCGGTTTTACTTTTTTGTCAGGGCGCGCTAGTATGCGTTTCATGAACATTGACCTGCATATTCATTCCAGCTTTTCCGACGGTGCTTTCACGCCTACAGAGATTATTGCCATTGCCGTACAACAGGATGTCCCGGTTATAGCAATCGCCGATCACGACTCCGTCGCCGGAATAGAGGAGGCCACGATTGCCGGCGCTGCAGTCGGTGTCACCGTGCTGTCGGCGGTAGAGCTATCAGTGCAGTTTGAAGAGTGGCCGGATGTCCATCTTCTCGGTTACGGTATCAATTTCAGAGATGAACAGTTCCTGCAAAAGCTTACTGGTTTCGGGCAACGCCGCAAAGGAAGAAACGGTGAAATCCTTGAGCGGGTTAACGACTGTCTGCGCACGGAAGGGCGCAGCAGCCTGGAGCCTGAACGTGTCCTCTCCTTTGCCTCCGGTTCAATCGGTCGCCCTCATATTGCCAGGGCTTTATTGGAACGTGGTTACGTGGATAATGTGGAAGACGCGTTCCGGCGCTATCTTGTCCCCTGCAATGTTCCAAAAACCTACTGGCCGATGGCTGAGGCGATTGATGAAATTCATCGGATCGGCGGAGTTGCCGTACTCGCGCACCCGACCAGTATCTCCAAAAATCTGGCTACACTTGGGCAGGTTATTGATGAGCTTCAACTGCTCGGCCTTGATGGCATTGAGGTTTATAACAATATGGGGTGGTCACATGAAATTGAATTTCTGAGACGCACCGCAGAGCAGTCAGGACTGCTGATAACCGCAGGTTCTGACTTTCATGGAATTGAAGAGGGGCTTGTGATCGGCAGAGGGCGTGAAGGGATACGCTTTGACTCTGACTTGCTCCCCCCTTTGTATGAACGGATCGATTTTCTAAGACAGAAAAATGCCGATTTTAAAGGAGAAACACCATGAGAGCGACACAAACCCCTATTCCTTTAGGGTGAATCTTAAGAGCAATGTTTATATCCGCATGATCAAAGTGAAGCAAAAAGTCTCAGGCTCGTTCCGAACCTTTTTTGGCAATGGTTTCAGTTACTCGACGCATATAAGGATGGTGCGATTCATTGAACTATTTCCGGAAGTGAAAATTGTTGTATCACTGATACTCTCCTTCTCTGGGGGGTGGCAGACGATACATGACGGGGGTGGTGTTTTAAACTTAGCTTACCGGGACAAGCGTTTATATTACACGGTTTTCTTCTGCGTTTACCTGAAATCAGCACTTGAATCCGGCTGTGCTGAGGCGGTTACTTTGCAAGATCGCACAAAATGCCTGTTGTATACATAAAAGAGTTGCAATTTCTCAAAACGATGTTTAGTATCGCTGCGGTCGTAAGGGATATAAATCAAATATGAGTGCGCCACCAAACAGATCGACGCATCCAAATAACACTCTCAAGGAGGTTTACGAATGAAAGTTGTCTCCAGATTTTGTTGGCGTGGTCCACCCCTGCTTGAACCTGAACATCACTTCAATGCTTCCCCGTTGTTTTGCAACAGTCATTTTACAAAGAATATCACTATCTAATAAGGAAGGAATGCTATGCAACTCACTTCGTCATCCATCGGCAGAAAGATCCTGATGGCGATCACGGGCCAGTTAATGGTTCTGTTCGCTGTAGTACATCTGCTTGGTAACAGCTCCATCTTCGGATGGCTCAATGGCGGTATCAATGCCTATGCCGAGCATCTTCACAGTATGCCTCTGCCAATAATCATCGGTTTCCGACTGGTCATGCTGGCAATGGTATGTGTTCATATCTGGTTTGGCATACAGTTGACCATTGAAAACCGTGGCGGACGCCCACAGCAGTACGCGGTCAAGTCCACACAGAAGGCTACCTTTGCCAGCGAAAACATGATCTGGACCGGCTCGCTTCTTGGTCTGTTTCTACTGTATCATCTGGCACACTTCACCTTTCAGTGCATCAACCCTGAAACGTCGGCTCTAAAAAATCTGGTGCCGCTACACAACGAGATGGTGCCGAATGTTCTCGGAATGGTGGTCACAGGCTTCAAGAACTTCTTTGTATCATTTATCTATGTCGGTGCTATGGTGGCGCTGTTTCTACACCTTTCGCACGGCATTCAGAGTTTTTTCCAGACCATGGGCTGGAGCTGTGACAAGAGTCAACCTCTTCTCGTTAAATTCGGCACTCTGGTCGCTCTCGGTCTGTTTCTCGGTTACGTTACCATTCCGCTGACAATTTTTGCCGGCATTCTGAAAGGTTAAGGGGGTTATTGTGATACTTGATGGAAAATGTCCAACCGGACCTATTGAACAAACCTGGGATAAACACCGCTTCGACCTGAAGCTGGTAAATCCCGCAAATAAGCGTAAATATAGCGTAATCGTGGTCGGCACCGGCCTTGCGGGCGGCGCTGCTGCCGCTTCTCTTGGTGAGCTTGGCTATAATGTGCAGGCGTTCTGCTATCAGGATAGTCCACGGCGCGCCCACTCTATCGCTGCTCAGGGTGGAATCAATGCTGCCAAGAATTACCCGAACGACGGCGACTCGATCTACCGTCTCTTCTATGACACCATCAAAGGTGGCGACTTCCGCGCCCGTGAAGCGGATGTATGGCGTCTCGCCCAGGTGTCCAACAACATTATTGACCAATGTGTTGCTCAGGGGGTTCCTTTCGCCCGTGACTATGCCGGCTACCTTGACAACCGCTCTTTCGGTGGTGCCCAGGTATCCCGTACGTTCTTCGCCCGCGGTCAGACCGGACAGCAGCTTCTGCTGGGCGCTTATTCGGCTCTTTCCCGGCAGATCAAGCTTGGATCGGTTAAAATGTATGACCGTCGCGAGATGCTTGATCTGGTCGTAGTTGATGGTGTTGCCCGTGGTATCACGGTGCGTAACCTGGTAACCGGAGCGATGGAAAGCTATGCTGCCGATGCTGTCTGTCTGGCGACCGGCGGCTATGTCAACGTGTTTTATCTCTCAACAAACGCTATGGGATGCTCTGTAACTGCTAACTGGAAAGCTCACAAAAAAGGTGCATACTTTGCGAACCCTTGCTATACGCAGATTCATCCGACCTGTATTCCACAAGCTGGTGACTACCAATCCAAGCTGACCCTCATGTCTGAATCGCTTCGAAACGATGGGCGTGTGTGGGTTCCAAAGAAAAAGGAAGATTGTGGCAAGCATCCGAATGAAATTCCGGAAGATGCGCGTGACTACTACCTAGAACGTAAGTATCCATCCTACGGCAACCTGGCTCCACGCGATATCGCATCCCGCGCTGCAAAAGAACAGTGTGATGATGGTCGCGGAGTTGGCCCTGGCGGTCGCGGTGTGTATCTTGACTTTGCCGATTCCATCAAGCGTCTTGGCGAAGATACCATTCGTGAGCGGTACGGCAACCTTTTTGAAATGTATGAAAAAATCACTGATGAAAACGGCTACAAGCGTCCGATGCGTATGTATCCGGCACCGCACTATGCAATGGGTGGACTTTGGGTCGATTACAACCTGATGAGTAATATTCCTGGTCTGTTCGTACTTGGAGAGGCCAATTTTTCGGTTCACGGTGCCAACCGCCTTGGGGCTTCCGCGCTAATGCAGGGTCTGGCCGACGGCTACTTTGTCATCCCATACACCATTGGCGGCTACCTGGCTACAGTTAAGCCGGGTCAGGTCAAGGCTGACCATCCAGAGTTTAAAAAATGCGAAGAGGATGTTACCGCTGAGCTGAAAAAAATGCTTTCCATCAACGGTAAAAAGACGGTTTTTGAGTTTATGCGTGAAGTTGGCGGCTTGATGTGGGAAAACTGCGGTATGGCTCGCACTAAGGAATCCCTTGAAACCAACCTCAAGAAAATTCCTGCCCTGCGTGAAGAGTTCTGGAAGAACGTCAAGGTTACCGGTAGTGGAGCAGAACTCAACCAGCAGCTTGAAAATGCCGGTCGTACTGCCGACTTCATTGAATTCAGTGAGCTTCTCTGTCGTGATGCCCTGCACAGGAACGAGTCTTGCGGCGGACATTTCCGCACTGAATATCAGGATGCCGGTGAAGCACAACGCGACGATGTTAACTTCTGTTATGTTGGCGCCTGGGAATACAAAGGTGCAGGCAAGGTGTCGGAACTGCACAAAGAACCACTGAAATTTGACAATGTACATCTCGCCATAAGGAGTTACAAATAATGAGCGATCACAAGACCATGACATTAACACTGATCGTGTGGCGCCAGAAGAATGCCAGCGATGCAGGAAAATTTGAGACCTATACCGCAAAAAATATCACAGAGCATCACTCCTTTCTGGAGATGCTTGACTGCGTCAACGAAGATCTGATTCGCACCGGAAAGGATCCCATCGTTTTCGATCATGACTGCCGCGAAGGTATCTGCGGTATGTGTTCCCAGGTTATAAACGGAGCGCCGCACGGCGGGCAGGATCGTACCACCGTTTGCCAGCTCCATATGCGCAAATTCAAAGATGGCGATACCATCTACATTGAACCGTGGCGTGCTCGCGCATTCCCGATCATCCGTGACCTCATCGTGGATCGGTCAGCTCTCGATAAAATCACGCAGGCCGGTGGCTATACCTCCTGCCACACCGGCGGTGTTGCCGATGGTAACGCAATCCTTATTCCCAAACCGATTGCTGATGAAGCTATGGATGCTGCCGAATGTGTCGGTTGTGGCGCCTGCGTTGCTGGCTGTCCGAATGGTGCTGCAATGCTGTATACCGGTGCCAAGGTCTCTCAACTGGCACTGCTGCCGCAGGGAAAAGCCGAGGCTGCTCAGCGAGTTAATAACATGACAAATGCCATGAAGGAGTGTGGTTTCGGCAATTGTACCAATCATTATGAGTGCATGGCTGCTTGTCCTAAGGGGATAAACGTAAAGTTTATTGCCAGGATGAACAGAGAGTTTATTAAGGCTTTGTTCTAGTTTTATTTCTTGTGCGGTACCGTTGTACGCTGGTGGGGGTGCCCTGTATGGCTGCCCTTTATATGTAAATTGTATTAAAAAAACCGGCTACTTAACAGTAGCCGGTTTTTTGTTTGCATTAAAGAGGTGGGAAATATAGAAACAGTTGTTTCTATGCAACTACGCAGTTACTTTCGTGCGTCAGTGCTGCAATGTCTGTTCGAGTCTTGACACCCCAGACCTTTTGAGGTAACTTGGCACGTCCTACCACAGGACAACTGACGTTTTCGTCATCATTCCCGCACGTTAAAAAGGTTACTCCGGTATGAAAATTACAGCGGTTATCCCTGCCCGTTATGCATCGATGCGATTTCCAGGTAAAGCTCTAGCAGAAATAGACGGTCGTCCGATGATCCAGCATGTATATGAGCGCACTGTTCAATCGAAACTGGTGACTCGGGTTATTGTCGCGACCGATGATCGGCGCATCGCTGACGTGATCACCGTTTTTGGCGGTGAAGTAGTTATGACGTCAACTGCCCATGAGACCGGCACCGATCGTCTTGCGGAAGTTGCTGCAGGTTTGGATTCTGATATAATTGTCAATGTTCAGGGTGACGAGCCATTGATTGATCCGGGCATGATAGATCAGGCACTGCAGCCGTTTTTGGCAGAGCCGGATCTCTTGATGGGAACTCTCAAAACGCGCATAAAATGTCTGCATGATTTTCTCTCCCCCAATGTGGTAAAGGTGGTAACGAATAACTGCGGCGATGCTATCTACTTTTCCCGTTCACCGCTCCCCTTTTTTCGCGATAAATGGAAAGATCTGAAAGACGACTCCTTCTGCTGCGGCAAGCTTCTCTGCTATAAACATGTCGGTATGTACGTATATCGGCGTGACTTTTTATTGAAATATGCCGCCATGCCGGCAACGTTTCTGGAAATATCAGAAAAGCTCGAGCAGTTGCGCGCCCTTGAAAATGGTATTAAAATCAGAGTAGTTGAGACCGAATTCGAGTCGATAGGCGTCGATACGCCGGATGATCTGGTTAAAGCGCAGGAGCAGTATCGTAAACAACATAAATAAGAACAAAACTATCGATAAACCTTTAAGATCCTACTCCTCAACAAGGAGGGGGCTTACGCTTTTCAGGAGCAGAAAACTATGAAAACAAAGTTTATTTTTATAACTGGGGGCGTCGTTTCTTCAATCGGTAAAGGTTTGGCTGCCGCCTCGCTGGGAGCGTTGCTGGAAGCTCGAGGACTGCGGGTAACCATGCAGAAGCTTGATCCATATATCAATGTTGATCCTGGAACTATGTCTCCTTTTCAGCATGGTGAAGTTTTTGTAACTGATGACGGCGCTGAAACCGATCTTGATCTGGGGCATTATGAGCGCTTTACGAGCGCCGTCCTTTCAAAGAAGAGCAATTTTACCACCGGACAGGTATATTTTTCCGTTATTACCAAAGAACGTCGCGGCGATTATCTTGGTGGAACGGTTCAGGTTATTCCTCACATAACCGATGAAATCAAGCTCAAAATCATTGAAAACGCCAAGGGTGCCGATGTCGCGCTCATCGAAGTTGGCGGGACTGTCGGCGATATTGAGTCACTACCCTTTCTGGAGGCGATTCGCCAGTTCCGCTTTGACCGCGGTCCGGGGAATGCATTGTACATACATGTCACGCTAGTTCCCTACATTCGCACTGCCGGGGAGCTGAAAACCAAGCCGACCCAGCATTCAGTCATGGAACTGCGTAAAATAGGCATTCAGCCGGATATTCTGCTCTGCCGCTGCGAGCGCGATCTACCGGAAGATATGAAGAAGAAAATTGCACTATTTTGTAACGTCGGCGAAAGGGACGTCATCCCGGTTGTCGATTCCGAGCACATTTACGCAGTCCCTCAGGCGCTTAATAAAGAACATCTTGATGATCAGGTTGTCGAAAAACTTAATATCTGGACCAAAGCACCGGATTTGACCAAATGGCAGGATGTTGTTGAAAAACTGCGGCATCCCAGCAACGGTGAAGTTCGTATCGCAATAGTCGGCAAATACGTCGACTTGACGGAGTCGTACAAATCACTTGCCGAGTCGCTGACTCATGGGGGGATAGCAAATGACGCCAGGGTCACATTCAAATATCTGGATGCAGAAAAGATAGAACGAGACGGTGCTGACGGTCATTTTGACGATATTAACGGCATCCTTGTCCCGGGTGGTTTTGGCGAGCGTGGCACAGAAGGGAAGGTCATGGCGATTGAATACGCCCGCACCAATAGAATTCCCTTTTTCGGGATTTGTCTTGGCATGCAGATGGCGGTGATCGAGTTTGCCCGCAATGTCTGCGGTATAAAAGAGGCCTGTTCGAGCGAGTTCCGAGAGGCAGGGGGAGATGCCATTATCCATCTGATGGAAGAGCAGAAACAGGTCAGCAAAAAGGGGGGCACCATGCGCTTAGGTGCGTTTCCATGCTCCATCACCAAGGGGACGCTCGCACATGCGGCGTACAATGAGACCGAGATTTCTGAGCGCCACCGCCATCGCTTTGAATTCAATAACGCGTATCGCGAGCCGTTGACAGATAAAGGACTCATACTCTCTGGGGTGTATAAAGATAAAAATCTTGTTGAGGTGGTTGAAATTGCCGATCATCCCTGGTTCCTGGCCTGCCAGTTCCATCCGGAGTTCAAATCTAAACCGCTGGTTCCGCATCCTCTGTTCAGGACCTTTATTGCCGCTTCACTGGCTCAGAGAAACAAGGTGTAGAGTTTGACATGTTTGATTCTTCAACGCTATCAGAGGTCCAGACGAGTTCATAGTGAGCATCGCTATCTTTTCGATAAATTGAGGTTGGTAATAGTTTTTCAGATTCTAGAGAGTTAAATATGGTATCAGAAATATCACTGTCGTAGCGAATAGCCAGACCGCAATC
>CAYQMO010000024.1:0-2102 GCA_964418315.1 uncultured Geobacter sp.
AGCGACTTGGCAAAAAGTTTCGTAAGTTCCGCTTCCATACCGTCACCGGAACCGGTATTAAAGTTGGCATACGGAAGTCCGATGTGGCGGAGCACTCCCCGCGCCTTGACATCGTCCAAATCTCCTGCTATCGCAGCCGTTGTTACAAAAATAGTTGCCAGAAATCCTGCTGCAATCATGATCAATCGCTTCATCTTTAAACTCCTCCCAAGGTTATTGTGTACAGCTTTTATCGCATATTTCTAGCAACCATGCTACAAAAATTCCAGTGCTGACGCACGAAAGTAACTGCGTAGTTGCAGAGAAAAAACTGTCATCCTGAATGAAATGAAGGATATGCTGTAGATTTTGGTTGTAACGCCAGCAAAAAGCAGATCCTTCGTACCTCAGGATGACACCTTTCTTGCGACAAAGTTTTTGTCCGAGATTACGGGCATTTTAATACAAATGAACTGCTGACGATCAGACAGGTCAGCAAATATTTGTCGCACACCCAAGTATCAGATGATTTTTTACCATCCGGGTGCTATAGTCCGCCGCATGAAAATCTGACTTTAATCACGAGGCACTTACCATGATACAGCAAACGATTTATCTTATAGGCGCCGGTTTTACCGGGTGGGATGGTTTTCCGGCCAAGGCGCTGGAGATCATTGACTCGGCAGACATTTTGATCGGCCATCATCGCCACCTGGAAATATTCCCCAATTTTTCAGGCATAAAAAAAGAGCTCGGTGATCTTTCCGAACTCATCGATTTTCTGAAGAAAACGGAGCAACGGGTAGTGTTGCTCGCCTCCGGCGACCCGACTTTTTTTGGAATTTCTCGCTTTCTGCTGCGCAATCTCCCTAAAGAGCGTATCGAAATCTTTCCCAACGTCACCAGCATGCAGTACGCATTCGCCAGAATTAAAGAGCCGTGGGACGATGGCATTTTCGTTTCTGTTCATGGCAGAGGCATGCATCAGGCTATAGATAAAATAATCTCCGCCGAAAAAGCCTGTGTTCTGACCGACGAAAAAAATACACCGGCTGCAATTGCCACGGAACTGATCGAGCGTGGTGCTGAGGGATATGAAGCATGGCTCTGCGAAAATCTGGGAATGCCTACAGAGGCGTTCACCAAGACGACCGTGCGCGGCCTGCTGGATATTGCTGCATCTGAACTTAACATCCTGATACTGATTCGCATATATGAGCCAAACCTCGTTCACTATCCTCTGATCGGCATCGATGACGATGAGTTTCACACGTCAAAAAAATTGATTACCAAGCAGGAAGTTCGCGCTGTCACCCTCGCGAAGCTCCAACTTCAGGATGACCTCGTTTTGTGGGATATCGGTGCCGGAAGCTGTTCAGTTTCAATCGAAGCCTCCAATCTGATGCCGGACGGCCGGATTTATGCCGTGGAAAAAAATCCGCAATGCATCGGTTTTATCAACCAGAACCTGAAAAAATTCTGCGCGCGTAATATAAACCTGGTCGAAGCGTATGCACCTGATGGTCTGGACGATCTGCCTGATCCGGATCGGGTTTTCATCGGCGGGGCGGGCGGCAAGCTTGACGAGATCATCGACATTGTGTCACAACGCCTGCGACCCGATGGCGTTGTCGTGATCAATGCCATCACTCTTGACACCCTGACAAGAGCGGTTGAATTTCTTGAAGATCATGGCTTCACGGTTGAAGCATCCTGCATTAATGTGGCAAAAACCCGCAACCTTACGGAATACAAGATGTTTGAAGCCCAGAATCCGGTGTATGTCATTTCCGCCCGGAAGATTGGCGAATAGTGGCAACTGTTTATGCAGTCGGTGTCGGTCCGGGTGACCCGGAGCTGTTGACCCGTAAGGCTGAGCGGATTCTGCGGAGTGTTGATGTCATCCTTGCTCCGGTGTCAAATCCATCGGAGGCGAGTGTCGCGCTTGGTACGATCAGGGAATTTATTGACGCTGAGCGTCAGGAGATAATCGTTCACCAGTTTCCGATGACTTCTGACAAGTCTCGCTTGATCCCGGCCTGGCAGGAAGCGGCCTCGTTGATCGCCGCTCACGCGGAAGCGGGGCGATCCGTAGCCTTCATAACTATAGGCGACCCGCTCTT
>CAYQMO010000024.1:2202-10440 GCA_964418315.1 uncultured Geobacter sp.
GAGCGTGTCGGCACTCCCCGCCAGAAGGTGCTGACCGATTTCAATGAAATTGCAGCTTATGCACCGGATTATCTGTCGCTGATGATTATCAAATAAGATCTGTCACAGAATTTATAGAATGCTTATCAGCTCGATTTCAAAAGTTACATCCTCGCCGGCCAAAGGATGGTTGGCATCAAAAGTAACCTGATCTTCCGTCGCCTCAAGAACGACAACGTCAAGTTCCTCATCATCTTCGTTGGAGAGACTCAGCTCGTCTCCGACTTCAGGAAGGAGGTCTTCCGGAAGATCGCTGCGCGGTACGGTAAAAATTTTATCCTTGTCAAATTCGCCAAATGCATCTGCTGCGGCGATTTTTACCGTCTTTTTCTCGCCAGGCGACATGCCGACTATCGCCGCATCAATTTGAGGGAAAAGAATCTCTTCCCCGAGAACAAAGGTCATCGGCCCGCTTTCGTGTCCACCGCAGCCGCAGTCGTCATCTTCGCAGCCGTCATCACAGCAGCCATCTTCATTACACTCCGTTGCTTCAAGAGTCGAGTCGAATACGGTTCCATCATCAAGTGTCCCGGTAAAGTTGATTGTTACGGTGTTTCCTTTTTCTGCCTGTGCCATTTTAGTTGCCTCTCATTGTTTCATAAAGTTGGTGATGCGACGGAACAAAATACTGGAGAGTTTGGCGTTCGTCCAGATAATAATCGTAACGAGGCCCGAGGTAAATTGACAGTCAAACTTGATCGTGATATCCCTCTTGCGTTACAAAAACATTTTATGCCCATCAGTTTACAATCACTCTAACTTGTCGAGGTATTACATGCACCATACATTCAGCGGCCTATCTCTTTTTACTGCAGCGGTTTTAATCGCCGGTATGTCACTTACCGGCTGCAGCAAACCAAAATCTCCCCCCCCTCCACCAGGCGCCCCGCCGGAAGTGGGTATTATAGTGGTCAAGCCGGAGAAAGTATCCCTGACTACAGAGCTTTCAGGACGCACGGTTCCCCAACAGATCGCCGAAGTACGTCCTCAGGTGAGCGGCATTATTATGAAGCGGCTTTTCACGGAGGGGAGTGATGTCAAAGTGGGACAGATTCTCTACCAGATCGATTCCGCCGCCTTTGATGCCGCCTTTGCCAGTGCCAAAGCTTCCCAGGCGCGGGTAGAGGCTTCTCTTGTGTCGCTGCGGCTCACAGAGGAGCGTTATCGGGATCTGGTCAAGGCCAAGATAGTCAGTCAACAGGATTATGATACCGCTTCTGCCGCTTTAAGACAGGCTGAAGCGGAGCTTGCCGTGGCAAAAGCAGCGGTTGAAGCAGCCCGGATCAATCTCGCCTACACCGGTGTGAAAGCGCCGATTTCAGGGCGAATTGGCCGATCTGCTGTTACCAACGGAGCACTGGTGACCGCAAGTCAGGCGACGGCTCTGGCAACGATCCAGCAGCTTGATCCGATGTATGTCGATGTAACACAGTCAAACGCAGAAATGCTCAGGTTGAAGCAGAGCCTGGCCAACGGAGTACTGAAAAAAAGCGGCTCGGCACCGGTTAAGCTGCTTCTGGAAGACGGCTCGTCGTACCCATTGTCAGGAACGCTCAAATTTTCAGAGGTTACCGTGGATCAGAGTACCGGTTCTGTCACCTTGCGAGCGGTGTTTCCCAATCCTGGGCAGGGGCTGCTTCCAGGGATGTTTGTGCGCGCCATACTGGTGGAAGCCGTGAATGAGGATGCCATTCTTATTCCGCAACGTGGCGTGACCCGTACTCCGTCAGGTGATGCCCTGGTTATGACCGTTGGCGCCGAAGAGAAGGTAGAGCCGCGTCCGATCAAGGTTGTGCGTACTGTAGGCGATAGCTGGTTGGTGAGTGGTGGATTGAAAGCAGGGGATCGTGTCATTCTGGAAGGGCTGCAGAAGGCAAGGCCAGGCACACCGGTAAAGGCGGTGCCGTTCGGCAGTCCGCCGGCGGCGCCTGTGCCCGCCAAAGCGACACAATCAGCGGCACCAATAACTGAGAAAAAATAAATATTGAAAATCAATAGAACGCGGATCAAATCTGGAGAGGCTGGAAAAAACGGATTTTTATAACCATGGATTAAATCCGCTTTTATCTGCAGTTTCCGATTTTTCCGTGTTCCATTGCCTTCGGTTTTAAGGAGCATACAGTTTATGGCCAAATTTTTCATAAATCGTCCGATATTTGCCTGGGTAATCGCCATAATGATCATGCTGGTCGGGTTACTGTCGATCAAAAGCCTGCCGGTTTCTCAGTATCCGCCGATCGCGCCGCCGCAGATCGCCATCAATGCCAGCTATCCGGGTGCTTCGGCCCAGACGGTGCAGGACACCGTCACCCAGGTGATTGAACAGAAACTGAACGGCATCGACAACCTGATATACATGTCGTCCACCAGTGACTCTTCCGGTACTGTCTCTATTACCATGACCTTTAAGGCAGGGACTGATCCGAATATTGCTCAGGTGCAGGTGCAGAACAAGCTGCAGCTCGCCGTGCCGCTTCTGCCGCAGATTGTGCAGCGTCAGGGTATTTCGGTCGTAAAATCAACCAGGAACTTCCTCCTGATTATCGGCCTTGTTTCGGAAGATGGCTCAATGGATCGCAACGCCCTGACCGACTATATGGTCTCAAACCTCCAGGATATTGTCAGTCGCGTGGAAGGGGTGGGCGAACTTATGCTGTTCGGCACCCAGAATGCGATGCGAATCTGGCTGAATCCAGCCAAGCTGAACAGCTACCACTTGACTACCATCGACGTGATTGCCGCCATGCAGGCTCAGAACGCCCAGGTTTCAGCCGGTCAACTTGGCGGTCTCCCCGCAGGCAAGGGGCAGCAGTTGAACGCTACAATCACCGCCCGTAGCCTGTTCCAGACGACCGAGCAGTTTGACGCCATCGTACTGCGCACCAACCGTGACGGCTCAACCGTGAGACTAAAGGATGTGGCCGAAAGTCGGATCGGTACCGAGAACTACGAAATTCAGTCGTATTACAACGGCAAACCGCTGGGTGGAATGGCCGTCAGGCTGGCGGCTGGAGCCAATGCCGTTGAAACTGGTGACAGGGTCAAGGCCAAAATGACTGAACTGGCTAAGTTTTTCCCTCCTGGCATGAAGGTGATTTACCCGTACGACTCTACTCCATTTGTCAAAATATCGATCGAAGAGGTGGTTCATACTCTGGTAATTGCCGTCTTCCTGGTCTTTGTCATCATGTTCCTCTTTCTGCAGAACATTCGAGCCACACTGATCCCCACCATCGCCGTGCCGGTCGTCCTGCTGGGAACTATGGGAGTGCTGTCTGCCTGCGGGTTTTCTATTAACACCCTGACCATGTTTGCCCTGGTGATTGTTATCGGCCTGCTGGTGGATGACGCCATCGTGGTGGTAGAGAACGTGGAGCGGATCATGACAGAGGAAGGTCTTTCGCCTCATGACGCCACCATCAAGTCCATGGGGCAGATCACCAGTGCCCTCTGGGGAATAGCCATTGTTCTGACTGCCGTTTTCCTCCCGATGGCCTTTTTTGGCGGTTCCACCGGCGTGATCTATCGCCAGTTCTCCATTACCATCATCTCTGCCATGATTATCTCGGTGATGGTAGCAATGATCCTGACTCCGGCTCTCTGCGCCACCATTCTCAAACCGGTGGCAAAGGGGCATCATGCTGGTGAAACCGGCTGGTTTGCCTGGTTTTTCCGTTACTTCAACCGGGCATTTGAATTCTGCCGACACAACTATGAGGGAATCGTCGCTAGATCCTTTGGTAAGCCGGTGCGCTATCTTGCTGTATACAGTGCAATTGTTGCCGCCATGGTCTTCTTTTTCCTCCATCTCCCCACCTCGTTCCTGCCGGATGAGGATCAGGGCTTCATAATCTGCCAGGTGCAGTTGCCGGCCGGAGCTACCCAGGAGCGGACAATCCAGGTGATGCGTCAGATGGAGCAGCACTTTCTGGAAAAAGAGAAACAAACGGTAGAAGGGATAATTACGGTGGCCGGATTCAGTTTTGCCGGACGCGGCCAGAACATGGGGCTGGCCTGGGTGAAACTGAAGAACTGGAAGCTGCGCAGTTCACCGGAGCGGAAGGCGTCGGCCATAGCCGGTCGTGCCATGAAGGCATTTTCAGGTTTCCGTGACGGCCTGGCGTTTGCCTTTGCTCCACCAGCGGTTCTTGAACTGGGAGTGGCAAACGGTTTTGACATGCAACTTCAGGATCGCGGCGGCCTGGGACATGAAAAGCTTATGGATGCTCGCAATCAACTGCTCGGCATGGCTCGGAAAAACCCTACACTGATCGCAGTGCGACCGAATGGCCAGGATGATTCACCCCAGTTCAAACTTGATATAGATGATGTGCGCGCCGGTGCCCAGGGGGTATCGCTGGCTGAAATCAACAGTGTCCTGTCAACTGCGTGGGGAAGTTCGTATGTTAATGATTTCATCCAAAATGGTCGGGTCAAGAAGGTTTATCTTCAATCTGATCCCCGCTACCGGATGCTGCCGGAGGATATTTATCGCTGGTATGTGAGCAACAAAAACGGCGACATGGTACCATTTTCTGCTTTTGCCACCCCACGATGGCAGTACGGCTCACCTCGTCTGGAGCGCTATAACGGTATTTCATCCGTAGAGATACTGGGGCAGGCAGCACCAGGGATAAGCACCGGCGAGGCGATGAAGGAGATGGAAGAGATGGCTGCCCAACTGCCGGCCGGAATCGGCTATGAGTGGACCGGCCTCTCCTACGAGGAAAAAAATGCCGGTGCCCAGGCGCCAGCACTCTATGCAATTTCCCTGCTGGTGGTTTTTCTTGCCGTTGCGGCTCTGTACGAGAGTTGGTCCATTCCATTTGTCAACCTGCTGATGCTGCCGCTTGGCCTTGTCGGAGCGGTCATGGCGGTCAAACTTCGGATGCTGCCAAACGACGTCTATCTCCAGATCGGCCTGCTCACCACGGTGGGACTTTCCACCAAGAATGCCATTCTGATTATCCAGTTCATCAAAGAGCAGATGAAGGAGGGGCACGAACTGGTTGAAGCAACTCTATCGGCAATAAAGATCAGGCTCCGCCCGGTTATTATGACCTCGCTGGCGTTCTTTTTCGGAACTCTGCCGCTGGCTCTTACAAAGGGTGCAGGGGCTGCGGCGCAGAATGCGATCGGCACCGCCGTCACCGGCGGCCTGCTCTCGGCCACCTTTATCGACCTGATCTTTATTCCGTTTTTCTTTGTGCTGGTATCGCGAATGTTCGCGAAGAAGGCGCAAAAAGCAGCATCCTGATGAGTCATGAGCGGCCTGAAAATCTGCTGAAGTGGCTCCAGTCGCAACCGTCTCTAGGCGAAATTGATGAAAAATTCCCTGGTCTGCGGGAGAGCGTACGACTGGAAATTGCTGAAATAATAGCTTCAGGATCAACAGCCGGATTGCCGGTGTACCTCAGACGGATGCAGCAGTCAGAGCGGGTATTGAAGAAGAAGTTTGGCTGCAGCCATGGCGATAGCAAGATAGCGTCCGCTTTGGTGGAACAGATTGCGCGCACCCGGGTGGCCCACCTGATCATAAAGCAGCATCTGATTTCGGAAGCGACCGGTGTGGAAAAGGGGAAGGTACGCTTTAATTATATCAACGCATACCTCGCCCAGAAGCTCCTTTTTGTCGATGGACTGGAACGTAAGCCGGTATCGCTGTTCTGGTTCCGCATTGTCTGGCCGCTAATATGGCAGAGACGGCTTCTCATGCCGCTGGTTCAGCCGAAGGGGATTTACTGTTTCTATTCTGGAGAACTGATCTCAGAACTTGTCGCGCTGATCGGGACTCGCACCTGCCTGGAAATAGCCGCAGGAGATGGTACGCTAACACGGTTTCTGGCTGATCGTGGTGTTACCGTCACCGCTACTGATGATCATAGCTGGGCGCATGAGGTCAGCTATCCGGACTTTGTGCTGAAACAGGATGCTCAGGATGCACTCAGAGAGCATGCTCCCGAGGTGGTGGTCTGCTCCTGGCCACCGGCCAACAATGCTTTTGAACATCATCTGTTCAGGACAAAAAGTGTGCAGATGTATATTGTTATCAGTAGCAGGCATCGGTTCGCCGCTGGAAACTGGGACGCATACAACGCGCAGTCAACCTTCGAGTTTACGGAGGATACCCGGCTAAGCCGACTGCTGCTGCCGCCGGAACTGGATGCGGCGGTGTATGTTTTTAGAAGAAGGCCGGGATGAAACCGGTCATGTAACAAATAACCCTAATAAAAGCTTTTGAAACACGGAGAGACGGAGAACACGGAGCAAAATCTGAGAGTTACAGATAAAATATGAAGTTTTATGGTTTACCAAAAAGGTGATTTTGTTTTAGACCTTAACCCTCTGATTTCTCCGTGTTCTCCGTCTCTCCGTGTTATTGAACTGCCGATTTTAGGATAACTTTTTACGGAACTTACAAATGAAGATACTTGTTACCGGCGCGGCCGGTTTTATCGGTTTTCACCTTGTACAGCGGCTGCTGTTGCTTGGGCATCAGGTTACCGGATTTGATAATTTGAACGACTACTACGATGTCTCCCTGAAAGAGGCTCGCCTTACGATTCTTAACGCTCTGGACGGCTTTGTCTTTGTCCGTGGCGGTTTGGAGATTCGCTCATCTGTCGAAAACCTTTTTGAGACTGGGCAGTTCGACTACGTCATCAATCTCGGTGCCCAGGCAGGAGTGCGATACTCTCTGCAGAACCCTCATGCCTATATCGAGAGTAATATGAGTGGTTTTATTAATATTCTTGAGGGATGCCGCCATATGAAGGTCAAACATCTCGTATATGCCTCATCAAGCTCCGTGTACGGCGCAAACGCAACGGTGCCGTTTTCCGAACATCACTCCGTTGATCATCCGGTATCACTCTACGCTGCCACAAAAAAATCCAACGAACTGATGGCTCATACCTACTCGCACCTGTTCTCCTTGCCAACTACCGGTTTACGATTTTTTACCGTTTATGGTCCCTGGGGGCGACCCGACATGGCATATTTCTCCTTTACCAAAGCGATTCTGGAAGGGCGCAGTATCGACGTCTACAACCATGGCCGGATGCAGCGCGATTTTACGTTTATTGATGATATTATCGAAGGGGTGGTGCGGGTCATGGAGCACATTCCGGTACCTGATCCCTCTTGGAGCCCGGAAAAGCCTGATCCGGCCACGAGTTCGGCACCGTATCGGCTGTACAACATTGGCAATAACCAGCCTGTTCAACTTGGTCGTTTCATTGAAGTGCTGGAAGAGTGTCTCGGAAAAAAAGCGATAAAAAATCTTCTTCCGATGCAGCAGGGCGAGGTTTTTGTGACGTATGCCGATGTCACGGATTTAGCAGATGCGGTTGGATTCCGTCCCGGCACAAGCATCGAAGACGGCATTGCCCGTTTTGTCGACTGGTACCGTGGTTATTTCCTTCGATCTTGAGCGACAGCTTTATTTGAAAAGGGGATTTTACCTCATATAAGGTAGAGTGTGTCGTGTATGAGGTGGTTACGACCCTAGCCATGATTCTAACTCTGGATGCAAAAGCCAGTAAATCCTGATGGTTACAATTTATTCAGTTATTGGCACGGCATCTGCAGTAAACAAATCAAACACATTCCCTTTGGAGGTATTACCAATGAAAAAAGTTCTGTCCACAATCGTAGCCGCACTCGTAGCTGTTTCCTTCTCCGCTGTTGTATTTGCTGCTGATGCTGCCAAGCCTGCTGCTGCTCCTGCTGCTCCTGCTGAAGCTGCTGCTCCTGCTGCTGACGCCAAAAAAGAAGCTAAGCCTGCTAAAAAAGCAAAGAAGAAAAAAGCTGCCAAGAAAGACGCCGCTGCTCCTGCTGCTGACGCTCCTGCTGCTGACAAAAAAATGTAATTCGCTTTTAGCGAACAGCAAAAAAGCCGCATCGAAAGATGCGGCTTTTTTGTGCCCAATATCTGATATTATTAGCTAATTACTGCTTTTTGTGTGACGGGGTGTTGCAGAATAAATCGGTTACTCTTTTTTATCGCTTGGCTTTATCTCAATCTCATCCTTGCCATCAGAAGCTTTTTTAAAATTACGGATACTTTTACCAAGAGCCCCGCCTATTTCAGGGAGTTTTCCCGCCCCAAAAACAATCAGGACTATAACCATTATGACTATCAGCTCCGGCATACCAAAACCAAACATTGTGACCTCCTCTGCTACAAGTCTTTACATT
>CAYQMO010000024.1:10540-25836 GCA_964418315.1 uncultured Geobacter sp.
AGATCCGCCTTGGGGAGTTCAATGGCCGCCATGCCGCAGTTGAACATATTCTGGCGGAAGATTCGTGCGAAGGATTCGGCAATCACGGCGGTAATGCCGTTGACTTCAAATACCCATGGCGCGTGTTCGCGGGATGAACCGCAGCCAAAATTGGCTCGTGAGACAATCACCCGTGCGTTGCGGCACTTTGCCCCCGCCGGATCGAAACCTGGCAGCTTGAGGTCTTCAAGGATATAGGGCTTAAGATCTTCTTTGGTTATTTCGGTCAGATATTTGGCCGGGATGATCTCGTCGGTATTGATGTCGCTGCGGTCAAGAAAGAGGACAGGGCCTCCGAATGCTTTCATATATAAATCTCCTTTTCAGAATTACAGATATTTCCTCGGATCGGCGATCACTCCTTCAATGGCGCTGGCCGCCGCTGTGGCAGGTGACATCAGATGCACCATGCCCCCTTTGCCCATGCGTCCCATGAAGTTGCGATTGGTGGTCGACGCACAGACTTCGCCATCGGCGAGAACACCGTTACTCATCCCCAGGCAGGCGCCGCAGGTCGGGTTGGTAACACAGAAACCGGCTGCCATGAAAATATCGATCAGTCCTTCATTCATGGCCTCCCGCTGGATTTTAGGAGTGGCTGGCGAGAGTATGGCGCGCACATTCGGCGCAATTTTTTTCCCTTTAAGTATGCCGGAGGCGATGCGGAGGTCTTCCAGCCGACCGTTTGTGCAGGAGCCGATGTAGATCTGATCGAGTCTGGAGCCGGCCAACTCTGATACGGTTTTGACCTGATCCGGTTTGTAGCCGAAGGTAATGGTAGGCTCAAGATTTGCGACATCAATTTCAATCGTCTGCTCATAGTCGGCGTCGGCATCGGCCCGCCATTGCGAATAATCAGCTAGGGCCGCTTCCTTGTCGGCAAACTCTCCCTGGATAAACGGCCAGAGGTAGTCAACGGTTGTCATGTCCGGCTGGCAGATCCCGGAAGTACCGCCTGCTTCAATAGCCATGTTGCAAAGCGTCATGCGTGACTCCATGGTCATCGTGTCAACAACCGCTCCGTGAAACTCCATGACCCGGTCAGTAGCACCGTTGACGCCGATTTTTCCGATGATATGCAAAATGACGTCCTTGGCGTAGACACCCTTGGAGAGCGTGCCGGTAACATTAAATTTGATCGTCTTTGGCTGGCGAAAGGCGCAGACACCTTTCAGGATGCCGACTTCGAGATCGGTTGTGCCGATACCGGCGGCAAAAGCGCCGAAAGCCCCATGAGTACAGGTGTGGGAGTCCCCCATGATGACCGTGTAGCCTGGGCGGATGAAGCCCTGCTCCGGGAAGAGGGCATGACAGACACCGTTGGCGCCGATATCAAAGAAGTCCCTGATGTCATGCCGCCGCGCCCAATCCCGCAGAATCTTCGCCTGAGTAGCGGTTTTGCTGTCCTTGCTCGGAGTAACATGATCAATTACCGCCTTGATCCTGGTTGGATCAAAAACACGATCCTTACCCCTCCGGATCAGGTCATCAATAGCGATCGGTGTGGTGATCTCATGACAAAGGACAGCATCCAGGCGCAGCACTTTGGTGCCGGGAAAAGGCTCGTTTACCAGATGAGCATCAAATATTTTTTCTGCCGTAGTTTTACCCATTGTTCAACCTCACTTGATTCAGAATTGGCTTCTTGTAGCATAAATGTCACGAAAAAGCCACCGGTGAACTTATTTTTGATTTCGTGCAACATTTACCATCGTCGCGCCCGCAACTGCTGATATGTGGCTACCGCATCGACCGTGGGATGAGTCCCACGACTATTCTGCAAACGGCATAAAAAAGCGTATTTTGTAGGGGCGCGGTCCGTGACCCGCCCTTGCTGTGATAAACGCTAACGCAACAGAGATTGTACCATTTCGTGACAGGGCGGGTCACGGACCGCGCCCCTACAGAAAAACAAAAACGCACCCTGTGCCTGTGCAAAGTATATCAAAACGATGCGCTGCTCTTTTTCCTTACCAGCATGAAGCGAAGACCCCACTCTGCAGGAGGACTCTCCTGTTCAAAAAAAAACCGGCGCACGAGGCGCCGGTTAATATGGACAAAATCAAGTAGGAGTTAAACTGTTAATTGCTGCCGCCTGTGCTGCCGGTTGCTGCTGGTGGCTTTGGCGGTACATATGTTGCTGGCGTAGCTGTCACTGTAACAACTTTTGCAGCCTCTGTTACTGCTGCAGAAACAGCAGATGCAAGTTGTGCAACTACCGCTGTAGTAATCTTGGATGCCTCTGTAACAGTACCAGCAGATGGTGCCGAAGTTGTAGCTGCAGCAAGAGTTGTAGCGGTTATAGCAGTAAACCCTGTTGTACCAGTTAAAATTGCATTTGAAGATGCTACAACAGAATTTGTTGCTATAGTTTTGGCCAAAGCTGCTACATTTGCTGGCGCAATCTGAATATTTGTGTTAGCAGCAGTAACTGCAGTAACTGCTGCCGCAGTAGCAGTTTCTAATTTTGTAGCAAGAGTAGCAGGTGCTGATAACTGAGCAACAGTAGAACCTTTAATAGATGATGCTATTGCACCAAGTGTCTGCTTCTGAACTGCTGCAAGCTGAGCTGTTGCACTGGTTCCAGTTCCAAGATTAGTTTTAGCTGTATCCGATACAGACTGAACTATCAACTCAACAGACTTGGCAAGATTAAGTGCAGCAGGTGTTGCTGAGGTAGCTGTGTTTACATCAAACTTAACTCCAAGGGATTCAATAGTAGCTATAACAGAAGCTCTCTCTGCCGCTGGAGCAGCAGCAACCATCGTTGTAAGTGGTGTTACGTTTGCAGAATTAATTGGTGCCATCATAGCGATAGCAGGCTTATTTGTGATGGTATCAGTTCCACCTGAAGATGTGATGTTACCAGTAGTATTAGCAGTTACCCCCGCAATAGTGTAAGCCCCAGTGGCTGAAGAGGTTATTGAAGGCTCACTACCGTTTTGAACACCACTACCGTCATAATCGATAAAAACTGTAGCTCCATTGATAGGACCTTGTGTAATAGTACCGGCTACCGTTTTCGTAGCAGGAGTCACAACATCATCATCATTACCACAACCACCAACAACCAACAATCCAGACAACAACAATCCTCCACCCAACATCTTAAAATTCGTTTTCATACGTTTATTCCCCCTGTGTGAGTTTAGCTACTTTAAGCAGCCATTTTATTTTAGCGATAGTGCGGCCAAAATATACAACAAACTATGTTATGTCAAGACTTCATTTTATTCTAATATCTTTTTTTATTCTTTATACTTCAACCACGCCTCTCTCAGGTGCCCGAGATGGCTTTTTATGTAATTTTCATTCAACCGATCCTGATTCAGGAATGATCGATACAGCGAGGTGGATGGCTGCGGAGCGCCGGCCAGAGCGTAGCTGGGGAGAGCGTTCATACCATTTTCGTCTATCAGGGTCGTCTCATGAGTATATGACCACGATTCGGTGCCGCGCAGTTGAAGCTTGGCAACAGGCTTCATATCACGACGCGGAGTAAGCGGAAAGCTGAATTGAATACCAACAGCTTGCCACTTTATGTCGTCCGCACCTTTAGTATCCTTATAATAAAAGGATACGGAAGTATCCTCCCAGAATCTTTTCAGCTCAAGCTTGCCACCGACATCCTCGGACAGGAACTTGCCGAACGTCCCTTCAAGCGATAGATCCAGTGGGCCGTAATAGTAACGGTAGGAGCCAAGCAGTAAATCCGCCCGACGTTTGCTAACATCATCTTCGTTCAATCCCTGTACAACCCTGAACTGGTGGCTACCATCCCCCGGACTCCATACAGCTTCGTTTAACATGCCATATTGCTTGTTTGCAACCATCCCTGCGCCAAAATTCAACATCACAGAAGGGAGTGGCTTCACCGCCTGGAACAGCATCAATCGCTCCATCTGTGCCGGTTTACGGCTGCTTCTGAAGGGCTCGCCATCCTCCAGGCTGTTGCTCCACGAGACTGGAATGTCCCAGCGGGCGTTGATTGCCGCGCCTTTCCAGAGTTGGGTTGTCAGCTCCGGTCTCAGCGAGAAAAGGTAGTCAAATACCCCGAAATCGGTACCAATAAAAGTTGTCAACCCTGGGGCGAGTATCAGTGATGTGTTGAAGACTCCCGAATTGTCATCGCCGCTGACAAAACGTACATTTTTATCATCGATCTTGTTAAAATCGAGGATGAGACGATCCTTCAACTCCTGATGCCCCACCGACCGTTCCAGATAGTTTCGGAAACCATTTAAAGGCACCGTCATCGACATCATCACGATATTCCGCTTTTTTGTAACTAAACGGAGTGTGTTGAACTCTTCAGGGGCAGCCATACAACTCAAGCCGGCCACCACGCCAAGCGCATCAAGTTCGTTGTGGTTAAAAATACTGTTTTCATATTCGACCACCAGCATTTTATCTTGTGAGCCAACCTTCACGTTCAGAAAACCTTCCCTGATCAGGTTTTCGCGCAGAGTAGACATGCTTGAGGTGCGAGCTTCCGGATTATCGGCAGGTTCGAGGTTGACAACAGCGGACGAGGGGCTCGTGGAACGCGGCTCCATGCTTGCGGCACGCTCTTCCGTCTTTTTTAGCTGTTCCTGTTTCCTGACTCTAAAATCGAGAGGCATACTCATGCCGACAGCGATATCAAAATTACCCGGCTTGTAATCGATAGATGTTTTTGCGGTAGCGGTAAAACTGATCGGCACCTGCCAGAACTGAGGGAGAACCATTCTTACACCCACGTTGGTTTCCCTGGTATCGTACTCTCCGAGCAGATACACCCAGTCATGCGCCTTAAACTCTCCTCCGGCAAAGACGCCATCCATCCGATCCGGTCCGTTTCCGTAACCGGCGGATAATCGTAGGCGCCAGATATCTTCAGAAACGACAATATATTTTGTTTGCAGGAATTGAGCGCCGCCATTGGCATCTTGTGCGCCAACAGCGATCACAGGCATCAGAGGATACTTTTTGCTGAGCGGCGCGGTGGTGATTTTCAGATTGGCAGAGAGATCCCGTCCAACTCCGGGAGCCTCAAAAAGACGTCCTCCCAGTTCGATGAAGTTGAACATTCCTACCGAAACAAGATAATTGTCCTGGTAGGGTGTTTTCTGCCGCCATCTGTCCTCTTTCTGATTGGTGTAAAGAGCATACAGCCAGCCTTCATCGGTGACATGAGCGTTGGGTGTGTTGAGAATACCGGTGTATCCCTGCAGTGAGAGTGCGTTGTGCAAACGCTGTGGTGAAGCTTCGGCGTGAGCGGACAACGAAACAAAAGCCACTGTGCAAAGCAGCATCTGCAAAAAATGTATTGCCCACAAAAGCGATAATTGCATCTTCACACCTCTTTACATCCTCGTATTTCGTCCACTATTTACGCAAGTTGATAATTTTACCCCTATTGACGGAAACATCCGGAAAGAGATCCGATCTAACCCTCTGAAATGCCACAGGAGCTTCGCCTTTAAATGTGTAGGCCGGCTTAAATTCCGGGATAAAGCGTATCATCGAGGCGATAACATCAGCCACACAGTTGGCTCGTGCCGCTGCAAAAAGCGTATCCAGCTCTTTTTTCAGCAGGGAACTGTCAATTCGAACCGGCGATAGCGCCTTGATCTTGTTATGAGATGTGGGGACAACCCCTTCACCTTCGATGAGCAGCTCCTCAAAGAGCTTTTCGCCCGGACGGAGGCCGGTAAAAACGATGTCGATTTCTTCATATGGGACAAATCCGGAAAGACGTATCAGCTCTTCGGCCAGATCCAGAATCCGCACCGGTTCGCCCATATCCAGCAGCATGATATCGCCTGCCGGCGCCATACTTCCGGCCTGCAGCACTAACTGGGTTGCCTCGGGTATGGTCATGAAATAGCGGATGACTCTCTTATCGGTAACGGTCACCGGCCCACCCTTGGCAATCTGGGACTTGAAGAGCGGGATCACGCTGCCGTTGCTACCAAGCACGTTGCCGAAGCGGACGGTGGTGAATTTGGTTGAGCTTGTTAATGCAAGCTCCTGGATGTAAATCTCTGCCGCCCTTTTTGTCGCTCCCATAACGTTGGTAGGGTTAACAGCCTTGTCGGTGGAGATCATCACGCAGTTGCGCGCACGGAAACGGTGAGCGGCATCTGCGATATTTTTGGTGCCGAAGACGTTGTTGAGAACAGCCTGAGCAGGATTATACTCCATCATCGGCACATGCTTATAGGCAGCGGCGTGGAACACCACCTCGGGGGAGAACTCCGCAAAGAGCGCCTCAATCCCCTCCCGGTCACGAACATCGGCAATCAGAGGGAGGATCATCAGATCTGGAAATTTTGTGACAAGCTCTTTTTCGATCTCGTAGAGCGGCGTCTCTGACTGATCGAGCAGCAGCAGCTTTCCGGGTCTGAATTGGATTATCTGCCGACAAATCTCACTGCCGATACTGCCGCCAGCGCCAGTTACCAGCACCCGTTTCCCAGTCAGGTAGCTTCCTATTTCAGCTCGATCAAGCATTACCGTATCACGCCCCAGCAGATCCTCGATCTCAACATTTTTTATCTGTGAAATAGTCAGTGTGCCGTCGATCATTTCGCCTATGCTCGGCAGAATCTTATAATTTATGTCAGCATTTTTGCACGAATCCACGATGCTGCGTATGACTCTGCTGCCGGCAGACGGCATGGCGATAATCACGTCCTCAATATCATTGCCAAGTATCAGACTTTTTAGTTGTTGCGTACTCCCCAGCACCGGAACCCCATGCAGTTTCATCCCCTTTTTCTGCTGATCGTCATCTACCATGCCAACAACATTGTAAGATTGCTGGGGTTGACGCCTGATCTCTTTTAAAAGCAGGCTTCCCGCCTCCCCGGCACCGATAATAAGTGTGCGTGGCCCGCCACTGTTTTTATTAATGATATATGTTTCGCGATATACACGCCAGATCAGACGGCTGCCAGCAATAAGTACGAAAAGCAGGATGGCGTCGAGAAGGAATATCGAATGCTGAACAGGAGTGAAATGCCTGATATAAAGTACTGCAAATACCGAGAGTAACGAAGCAAAGGTTGTCCCTTTGAGTAATTCAATAGCATCCTGCAGTGAGGCATAACGCCAGAGGCTGTTGTAAAAACCGAGCGAGATAAAAACCAGCGGCTTTACCACAAGCATTACGAACAAACATTCCCAGAAAAGTTTCATCTCCCCGGGTGGTATCGAAAAGTCGAAGCGGAGCAGAAATGCCAGAGAGATGGCAACGCCGATAATGATCATATCACAGAGAAAAACTGAAAAGCGTCGTTTAGCAAACATACTGGATTACCTCAGTTTTTATTCAATACAGACATTTTCCAGCGGTCATTATGCAATGAAATCTACTTAAAGCCCAATATCAAGGTTCCGGCAGATAGCGCAATATTCGCCAGAATGGTGGTTATGTCCTTGATTTCCCGCAACCAGGCTGTTTTTTCAATTTTTTGCGGAACTACAATGGTATCACCTGAGTCGACATCTCGGGAAAGAAAGCTGTTGTAAAAGAGAAATGTGTGGGACTGCTTTCTGCTGGACACGCTCCCGTCTGCTTTCACAAGATAGATTTCATCTTCTTCACCGGAGCTGGTCACTCCGCCGACTTGATCCAGATAATGACGTACATCACGCCCTTTCTCAAAAAGTGTGGCGGTCGGGTTGTAAACATGGCCTAGAACGTTGACGCTGGAGGGGTCAGGGGGAATATTCAGCACATCACCTCCTGAAAGTTCAACGTCAGAAGCAGTGCCAGCAAGCCATTCGGGAGTGGAAAGAGCAATAACCATTCGCCCCTCGGCCTTTTTTGTTCTGAGCAGGGCTATTGAGCGTTGAAGCCCGTCCAAAGTCGCTTTTGTGGCATCAAGTTCCTCTTTGCTCAAGGCGGCTGACATAGTGGCGGTTTGCTTGGTAAGTATCGTCTCCTCAGCACGGTCCAGGATTTCATCCATCCGCAGTTGCTGCTGTTTGCGCACTAATTCGCGGGTAAATATTGCACCTTTGTGGTACGCTTTATCCGAAAAGCCCCCGGCCCTTGCAATTACAGAACTAAGCCGCTCACCTTTATAAATCGGGTAAACTCCCGGAAAAACAAATTCGCCCGAAAGCGTCACATAACGCTCCTTTATGTCGTTCCAGTTGGGGATACGCCGCACCGTCAATTCGTCAAAGGGTTGCAGGGTAATGTTGTGTTCAGGATTGGCCTTCAAAACCTCCTCCAGGCTGATGACGATCGATTTTGATTGGGCTTTTTCTTTTTGAACGCTCAGGCGGTGGATCTCGGCATTCTTCAGGTAAGCGGTGCTCTTGGGGTTGCCGCCCTGAATCAGCAGGTCTCGCACCGTCATGTTGGCAAAGTAGCGGTATTCACCAGGCTTCTGCACCTCGCCATTGATACTCACCTTGGGTACTTCTTCCATTTCCCAGCGGGAGAAAATCCGGACAGAATCCGATTCCTGAAGTTCAAGGTCGTGTGTTTTATCTCCAGTAATCGCTTTAGCAGGGTTGAAAATAATTTTTTCCGGGTGAGAGTCTGGCGGAAACAGGCGGGTTATCTCCCCAGCTTCGCGGTAGTATTCCGGCAGGATATTGTCGGGAAGCAGCAGAGTGCTGATGCGCATGCCAGGCTTGAAGGCATAGTCACCGGGGCGGAGCACATACCCCTCCAGGCGCACCTGGTCACGCATGACATTGTCTATGGGGAAAATTTTGACAAGATCCAGATCACGGACAGGAATCGAACCTGCCAGCGCTTCCGGACCGCGCTCACCACCTTTGGGATCGAGATTGAAATCGTTGACTGTGTTGCGATCATGAGCGTGAACCCTGGAAATCTGAACTCTCTGCAGGTAGCCGGTCGGAAGCAGACCACCGGCCAGATTCAACACATCCTTGAGGGTATTCTCTCCCTTTAATTCATAAATGGCAGGCCTTTTGACACTGCCGGCCATGCCGACAGTCGGACCGATAATCGGCACGAACACGGTGTCGCCTGATTGAAGGCGGATGTCGCGGCTCTTGTCACCGTTCAGGAAAAAATCATAGAGATCAATTGTTTCAACAATTTTGCCGCTGCGCCGAATTGTTATGTTGCGCAGACTGCCCGCTTTTAGCGGGCCACCAGCAGCTGAAAGGGCATTAATCACTGTGGAGAGCGAGCTGATATTGTAGTCGCCCGGATTGTTCACTTCACCAACAACGTAAACTTTGATAACTCTCAATTTACCCATGGTAATGTTGATTTCAAAATCACGATACACTTTGGCAAGAGTGCTGCGGATCAATGTCGGCAGTCGCTCAATGGATACACCCCACACTTTTAACGGACCAACTCTTGGGAGCTGAATTTCGCCGTTACGATTTATCTCGAGCGGGTAGGTTCCTTCGAGACTCCCCCATGCGGAGAGTATCACAGTGTCGCCAGGACCTACCGTATAATCGGGACCTACCGGAATGTCGGTCTGAGGTGCGAAAGTGTCACCCGCCAGGCGAAAAAAACTGTAGCCGAACTGGCGTAACATGTCTGGCTTGAACTCATGGGGTTTGCCTTTTTCACTCACCGCATTCTGATTAAGAATAGCCTTTTCTATTGCTGACGGGAGCTGCTCAAGTAATGGCACGGCTACTGCCGGAGCCGGAGTAGCCACAGGCGTACCCGGAGCAGTAACCGGATTCATCAGAGCAGGTTGCCCTGTTGGCGCTGTTCCTGTGGCAACTGGCGGATTGGCAATTATACCTGGTGTAACGGTAGTAGTCTGACGCCCCCCTGTGGTTGCTGAAGGGACTCCAGGGGAGGAGAGCGAACCTGGAGACGCGGCAACAGACGGGACCGCCGCCGATGGTGCTGAAACGGCCGCCGCTTCGACGAAGCCCGGAAGTGCCAGCAGACACAAACCGAACAGCAGAAACAGAGCCTTGTCAACGATTGCCTTAATCATTACTACTCCTTTCAAATTACACTTTGAAGATTAACATACGCTGTAACCCAATCTGTATAGCACATACATGCCAGAGAATAAAGCAGGTTGAAGAGGGGCAGGTTAAAGGTTGAAGGTTAAAAGTTCTTTGCAGAAAGCGCCTCAAAGAATGCGTAACAGAGCTTGGCATCTTTAGAAATCTCTGTCAGACGAAATGTATGGGTCTGCCATTTTTCAAAATCAACATCAGAGCCTGTGTTCTTCATGTTCCAGTACCCCATGGACCATTGGTCGAAAAGGCGGAGTTGATTTTCGGTACGCAGAATTATCCTGACATCTGAGTGGCGCTTGTCCTTTGTAATCTTTTCCAGCAGACCGTCAACCAATTCTTTTCGTCCTTCAAGCATCTGCATGAAATAGCCGTTATTGAAAATAAGAAATCCGGTAATTCCCTGTTCTGCATTGACTTTCCTGGCGGTGTTAAGAATCTTGATCATTTCGTTCTCGTCAAAAGTGTCAGCGGCCTTGCTGACATAAATTACGGTATAAACTCCATGCACTGCATTTTTGCCCTGAGCGGTGCTGTTATTAAGAAGGGTGAAATAGTCATTCTCAGACATCGGTTTGTAAAAGAAATATCCCTGAATATTGTCACATCCCTGAGTCTGGAGCTCAAATAATTCAGCTTCAGTCTCAACTCCCTCGGCTATGGTTTTTTTGCCCATTGCCTTGGCCATTCTGATTACTGACGATGTTATTGCCCTGCTTTCAAGTTTTTTCTCCAGCCCGTCAACAAAAGCCCGGTCAATTTTTATTATGCTGACCGGCATTCGGATAAGCTGCAGCAGCGAAGAATAGCCGGTGCCGAAATCGTCGACCGCAACACGCAGCCCCATTTCAGACAATTTGTTAAGTATTGATATATTGTTGTGAATATCTGCCATGAGGGAGGTTTCGGTAATTTCGATGATGATGTTTTCTGGTTTTGCGCCGGTCTCATTGAGGATATCTACAAAGTCGGTCACCAACCTCTCCTCGTTAAGCTGCCTTGCTGATACATTGAAAGAGGTATACGGAACATCACTGGCAAATTCCTCCTGGAGACGGGCGACAGTTTTACAAACCTCGCGGAAAACCCAAAGACCAATTTGAACGATCGAGCCGTTTGATTCTGCGATAGGAATGAAATAGGCCGGAGAAACAGGCCCGTCGGCGCTATCCCAACGCAGCAGGGCTTCTGCCCCTTTTATCATCCGACTGTTGGCTGCAACAACCGGCTGATAGAAAATCTTGAACTCGTTTCGTTCGATTGCAGTGCGAAGCCCATTGACGACGGCAAGTTTGCGGCTCAAGTTTGCACGGGTTTTTTCGGAGAAAATGTGCCAGCCGTCCCTGCCGTGCTCCTTTATCATGTACATTGCGGCGTCGGCATCTCTCAACAGTGCTTCAGACGAATGTGTGGAGCCATGCCCTATCGCCATTCCTATGCTTGCGCTTATGAAAACCTTATGCTCATCCACAAGGATCGGTTTGCGCAAGGATTCGTTGATACGCTCGCCAATCAGGCCGAGATTTTCCTCTGAATCGATATTCTCACAGAGGACTACGAATTCATCACCGCTTATCCTCGCTACTGTATCGCCAGGTCTGGGTGAGTGTATAAGTATGTCTGCTACACAAACAAGAAGCTTGTCTCCGACGTCATGACCGTAAGTGTCATTGACCAATTTGAAACTGTCCAGATCTATGAATATCAGACCGACATGATTATTGTTAACGATGGAGCGGGCCAGGGCGCTATTGAGCCTTTCCTTTATCAGTATCCGGTTTGGCAGCCTTGTCAGAGGATCATGCGTCGCACGCCAGATCAGGGTCTCTTCAGTTTTTTTCCGGTCGCTTATGTCGCGCAGTGTCGCAACAAATATCCAGCGATCTTCATGGAAAAACTTTGAGATACTCGCCTCTGCAGGGAAAAATGTGCCGTCCTTCCTGTACCCCTGGATTTCACCCCGTTTGCCCATTAATACTTCCAACGTGTCGCCTGCAACAAACTCATCGTAGAACTTCACATGCCTGATACGCATATTGGGCGGAACCAGGAAATGCAGTGACTTGCCAATCAATTCGTCTGAAGCGTAACCGAACTGGCGGCAGGCTGCGCTGTTAGCCTCCAGTATTATGCCGTTCCTGTCAGCGGTAATTATGACTATATCGACTGTTTGAAGTAGCAGAGAGGCAACTCCTGATGAATTAATGGCGCTTATAGATCTATCTTCCGGATGGGTAGAGCCAGTTTCCGAAGCCGCTGTGTTCAATGGGTGTGAAGACTCCCTGTACCGTTCCGGAATAACCGGCTGAATCTGGCCAAAAGATTGGATGATTGAAAAAACGCCGTCAGCCCCGCAGCGCGACAGATAACTGTTTACTGCTGCATGATGAGTAAGCGGATCCATCTTCACGATCCCCTGGGGGCCTTCGATCTCTATAGTTTCAAGAGCTTTTACGAGTTCATTCGCGTCCAGCGAACCTGCTGACTCTGCCGCTTTGGCAAAAGCCTTTACACAGAGGTAGGTACCTTCTCCAAAATTGGTCATTATGCCGTTTCCTGAAGGCCAGATACCGTTGATCCCTTCAAAACCGGCAAGGCGGTCCAGGTATGACCGGTTTATCGCCGAGTCCAAGGACATGAAATAAGTGTTGGAAGAGTAGAAACCTTCGCGGACTTCAGGCGCAAGCAGGCTTACCATTGCTTCGTCATAGTGCCCCATAACTACGGCCATTCTCTTCTTCAGCCCTTTTTCGGTAAAAGCATTAAGTAAATTGATCTGGTCGGTTCCGGCAAAATAGGGGACAAAAACATCTGCTCCGGAAGCTGCTACACTCATTATCAGTCTGTTTATCTCTTCGAGTGATGCCCCAATAGGCAGATACTGCTCTCCGACAATTTCCCCGTGGTTATTTTTCAGCGCTCTGGTCGCAGCTTCTATTGAACCACGCGGCCATTCATAATTATTTCCGGCAAAGAACATCTTGGCTCCGAAGTTCTTTTGCATATACGGAATCATGAGGTCAATCTGCTGATTGGGAAGGGCAGCAAAATGGAAAAAATATTTTCCGGAGATGCTTCCTTCGTAGAACGAGAAATTCAGGTATGGGACTTTGAGAGGTTCTGAAACAAAATTTGAAACTGATATTCTCGAATTGGAGAGAAGATTGCCGATTATTGCGGAGCAGCCAAAGTCTCTGATAAGCCGCTCGGCAGCAGGCACAGCAGTCTCCGGCAGGCTGCCGTCATCGATAATTACCAGTTCCAGCTCACGGCCAAGAACTCCGCCAGCCTCATTGATTTCATGGCATGCTATCAAGCCGGCATTTGATATTTCTGTCCCGTAGAGGTGGACTATCCCGGAAAGCGGCGGCATAAGACCAAGCCTTATTTTGTTGTTGGCAGTCATTCTACGCTCCCCCTTTAACAGAATAGGAATTTGCATTTTTGGAGTGGGCGGAAAATACACCCGGTGCCGGGTAGTGTCAACGCAATTCACAATGATCGGCAACCCGGAAAAACGGTGCCAGAACTCCCATGAACCAGATAAAACAGAAGGCTCCTGCAAGCGCGTTAAATACCCTGAAGTTCGTACATGGCTCGAACACCCGGTCATGAAAATTCAGGAAAGGGTAGCGCCCCTCTCCAAGAAGTGATCGTAACCTGATATCAAAAAAATAAAACATCTGCCAGGAGTTCCGGCGAATATAGCGGCCCAGGAGATAGAAGAGTCGGATTGACCCCAGGAATCCCCACTCCTTACGCATCATATCCCAAATAAGGGCGAAGAACGGTGACAGTAAAAGCGGGCCTGTATCCTGCTGCAGCCGGTATATCCCTGGTGCGCGAGCGAAGAATTCCTCTACGCCAACACTGTGCAATCCCATCATGATACTCATCAGGATATAGCGGCGATGAAAGCCTTCTGATTCAAAACGACGCGCCGAAGTCTTGAGATATCCGGGGAGCGTGATCCACTTTCCCACTAATCTGATTTTTTCGGCAATGCGCTGATCTTCCAGAAACGCCATGCTTTCATCGAAACCACCAAGATTGCTGAAAAACTTCCTGGAGATCAGTAAACCCTGGTCGCCGCTGGTGGTGTTCATCCTGTTAAAGGCAGTTTTCTCCTCGGCATAGCGATAGGCTGTCGCATTCAGATTTGTGGTACGAATGAAACGGAGGCTGAAGTGACCGGCAATGCGGTCCGGATCGAATTGTTCCGCAAGCAGTGCTTGAATGGCAGCAGTGAGAAGAAAAGGGTCATCCATGCGGGAATCCGCATGCAGAAAGAGTAAATAATTGCCGGATGACTGGAGCGCCGCAGCGTTCATCTGTGCTCCGCGTCCCCGCCTGGAACTGACAAAACCGGCACCAGCGGACTCGGCAACCGATCTCGTTGCATCCGTAGAACCGCCATCGCCAATAATAACTTCAAGGGATATATTCTGCTGCCGCTTGAGGTCAGCCAGAAGCGAGGGCAGATTTTCTGCTTCATTGAGGGTTGGAATGATTATGGAGAGTACGTTTTTTTGTGCGTAAAGCATCGGCGTATTAAATGGAATAAGGGTGGTGTCACCACCTCATAATCACCCCGGTGGCAAATTTATTTCATATCCTGTATAAGAGTCGTAAGAATACGTTACTGCCAGCCTGAAAACGGGCTTGACTCTAAAGAAATTTTTCGTTTGTGTAAAGGCATTCCTACTGTGAACATTGAAAAAAAAACAAAAAGAATAATGTCCTTTCTTGCACGATTCATCTTTCCCACCGTAATAACTATTGTGCTTTTTCTGACAGCAATTTTTTTGATAATTATCCCGATTATTGAAAAAAACAATATCGACAGAAAACGGGAGATGATACGAGAACTGACCACCTCCGCGTGGAATATTTTTGCTAAACTTGATCATGATGCGCAAAAAGGGTTGTTTTCCCGAGAGGAGGCTCAACAGCAGGCTATTGATCAGATACAAAATCTGCGCTATGGCCGCAACATGAAAGATTATTTCTGGATACACGATATGCATCCGCGCATGGTCATTCACCCCTATCGCCCTGACCTGAACGGCAAAGATCTCTCCAATTTTGCAGATTCGGAAGGGAAACAGATTTTTGACGAGATGGTCAATATTGTTAAGAGCAAGGGCGATGGCTATGTCGAATATACGTGGCAGTGGAAGGACGAAAAAAAACGAATACTACCGAAAGTTTCGTATGTAAAAGGGTTTGCTCCCTGGGGATGGATAATCGGCACAGGTGTTTATCTTGACGATATCAAAGAAGAA